>NZ_JBNJRW010000006.1:0-205635 GCF_050113895.1 Aestuariimicrobium sp. Y1814
CCTAGGTGTTGGAGCGCATGACGTTGGTGACGCGTGCCGGGGTTCGGGTGGCTGGGGGTTGGTCTCGGCAGGCGGTGTGGGGTCGATGGTAGTTGTAGTGGATGTTCCAGATCTGTATTGCCCGGGTGCGTTGGTCCTCGCAGTTGTAGGGCCGGGCGTAGAGCACTTCTTCGGCCAGGATCCGGTTGTAGCGCTCAACTTTCCCGTTGTGGCGAGGTGTGTAGGCGCGGATGAACTGGTGTTGGCGTGCCCAGCCCCGCAGCGAGCGTTCGACGATCGCTGCCCTGTAGGGGTTGCCGTTGTCGGTGACCACGCGGGTGACGCGGGTGATCCCGTGCGCGGCGAACCAGGCCCTGGCCCGGTTGATGAACCCGAGCACGGTGGTGGCCCGCTCGTCGGTCAGGGACTCGGTGTAGGCGAGCCGGGAGTATCCGTCCACGGCGGAGTGGAGGTAGCGGTAGCCGACCCGGGTGCGGTGTTTCGCCTTGTCCTGGTTCGATCCGCGGCCATGGGCCCGCCAGCCGCCGCCCTCTCGCAGCGCGCCGACCTTCTTCACGTCGACGTGGACCATGTGGCCGGGGTAGCGGGCGATGATCCGTGCCGGCGCACGGGTCGGTTCTCCCTCGACGTCGAGCCAGCGGCGATGGTTGAGTCCCAGCCGGGTCAGCCAGCGTGCGACGGTGGCGACGCTGGTCCGGTGCCCACGCTCGTGCAGTTCGGCGGTGATCAGCCGGGCCGACCACTTGTGGTCGCGGCGTAGTTGCTCGATCAACTCCACCACCTGCGGTGGGGTCTGGGTCGGTGAACTGTGGGGTCGGCTGGAACGATCCAGCAGGCCTTCCTCGCCGTGGAGGCGGTGACGGTTGACCCATTTCGACAGACAGGCCCTCGACACTCCGGCCTCGGCGGCGACGTGGGCGATCGGGCGGTGTTGGCACCGGATGACCAGGCGTCGACGTGCTTCAAAGGTCAGCGCGGCATTACGGTGGTGAATCAAGGGCGGGCTCCTCGTTCCGATGGTTGTCTCGCAACTCCCATCCTGCCGAGGACCCGCCCCCTCTCACGTCCCGGCGCGTGCAATCAACCTCATGACCCGCAACACCTAGGCGCTGGCGACCGCCCGCGGACCGCGCGTCAGTTCCGCCAGGGCATGACCCGTGGGCTCCTCGACCAGCAACGGGATCGTGGCGATGCGATCGGTCTGGGCATGGACGCGATCAATGTGCACTGCCTCTCCAGCCGCCCTGGCCGCCAGCAGCGGGTGCGTCGTTCCTGCTGCGGCGATGGACTGATTGATGACCCATGCCCACGGGGTAATCCCGGCACGCCGCAGATCTGCATCCAGATCCACGGCCTCCTGGACCGGGGTGGCATCCGGAAGGGTGACAATCAGGATCCGGGTCAGGTCGCGATCCTGGAGCCGCATCAGCGGGGTGACAACATTCGTCGTCTCACTCACGCCGCGCACGATTTCGCGATGGTACGAACCAGCGGCATCCATCAGCAACAGCGTGTGCCCCGTCGGAGCCGTATCGATGACGACGATCTCCCGCTGAGCACGTGAGACCAGGTGGGAGAATTCCCCGAAGACTGCCACCTCTTCAGTGCAGGGCGAGCGCAGATCTTCGATCAGTTGCGCACGGCCCACCTCGTCCAACCTTGCCCCCTTGGTTGCAAGAACCCGCTCGCGATAGGCGCGCGTTGCCACCTCTGGGTCAACTCGGGACACACTGAGGTTGTCATCAACGGCACCAGACAGGACAGCGTCAAGGTGCGCAGCAGGGTCAGTGGTGGACAAATGGACACGCTTGCCACGCTTGGCCAGGGCCAACGCGATGGCTGCCGCCGAGGTGGTCTTGCCAACCCCGCCCTTGCCCATGCACATGATCAAACCGTGATCCTGCGCAGCAAGTTCATCGACCAGTGCCTCGAGATGCTGGGGGTCTGCCTGGGTGAAACTCACAGGGTCGACCAGGGGCGCAGTCACCGTACTCGCGGCCCCATCGGCAGCCAGCAGTCGCCTCACCGCAGCCAGACCGACGATGCCACCGGCGCGCAACGGAATGTGCGAACACTCGAGGTTTCCCAACGGGTCTGGCAGCCGGGAGATCGCGCCCTGTTCGCGGTCAATGACTGCGCGCGCGAGAGGGTCGGAGCCAGCATCTTCACTGAGGATTCCATTGATCACCAAGTGCTGTTCGGTGATGCCCAACACAGCGAGCTCCTCGGCGGTGCGAGCAGCCTCCTCCAATGTGGCGGTCTGAGCTCGAGCCACCAGAACCAACCGGGTGAGGGTCGGATCACTGAGTCGCAGCAGAGCCTGGGCATACTGCCCACGAGTCTTGTCAAGCCCGGACAACGGGCCCAAGCAGGAGGCGTCACCCTTGCCTTCATCCAGGAAGCTCGTCCACTCCCCGGGCAATTGCAGCAACCTAATGGTGTGCCCCGTCGGCGCCGTGTCGAAGACGACATGGTCATAGGCGAGCTCAACGTTTCGGTCAGCCAAAAGGTCGGTGAACTCGTTGAACGCGGCGATCTCGGTCGTGCACGACCCCGAAAGCTGCTCGGTCACGTTGGCGATCTCGGCCTCGGGCAGGAGCCCACGAACCGGCCCAATGATCTTTTCGCGGTAAGCCTCGGCCGCTGCTTCTGGGTCGATCTCGATGGCGGAGAGGCCCGGCACCTCGGTCATGCGGGTGACCTGGCTGCCGATGGCCTGCCCGAAGACCTGGGCGACATTGGACGCCGGGTCGGTGGAGACGAGGAGTACTCGTCGACCAGAATCGGCGAGGTGAGTGGCGGTGGCACACGCGATCGACGTCTTGCCCACACCACCCTTGCCCGTGAAGAAGGCGAAGCGGGGAAGGTCGTTGAGGAATGCGTGGCTGCTCATGGCGTCGTTACCCATGGTTCAGCAGCACCCCGACTTGGTCTCATCCACGGGGCCGCAGCAGCTCGCCGCCTCCAGGCCAAGGTCACGCGGCTCCTCGTCGCCGAGTCCCGCCAGGCGTCGGAGCTCAGCGCGATCCGGATAGCGACCGGTCGCCACGGTGACATCGTCGACCAGCACCAGCGGCAACCCCGAAGAACCGACAACACGCATGAAGTTTGCGACGACGGGAGTGTTGGCGAAGGCCAATGGATCATTGGCCAAATTGTGACGCTCCAGATCCACACCCATCCCCTGCAAGTGACCAAGATCCGCGGTGAACTTCACCAGCGCATCCTCGACATCCGGTCCACAGACACCGGTATTGCAGCACAGCGCGGGCTCGAAGACGCGAATCCTGGGCCCGACGGCCTGCCCGACGAGCTCCTGCCTCAGCGCCTCAACACGGCCAGCGATGTCATCACGCACGAGTCGCATCCGCTCCATGCCCGTGATCCCTCGCTGCGAAGGCTCATCGGTCACCCACGTGACGATCTCGCCACGCATACCCTCGACTGGGTCCACGTGAGCCTCAGCACCAAGGACCACGACGCGATCGACACGCGCCAGCTGCTCCTGGTCAATCATCTGGGGCGACAGCCCAGCCATCGAAGCACCGATCTCTTCAACGGCTGCCGCCGCTTCGGCATTCACCACCGCACCCGGGGCTGTCCCCGCCGAGTACACCTCGACACCACCCAGACTCCGCATCACCGCTGCCGCGATCTGCGACTTGCCGCCATTTTTCACGCACACGAACAACACCGAGGGCTGAGCGCTCATCACTACCTCCACATATTGAGAATCGTCTATACATCGATTCAACTGGTCGCATCGACACTTGTCAATATGGCGTACTCTGGACCCCATGAAGGACATGACCGACACGCGGGGCGACCCGGGGGACGGAACGGGGCATTGCAGCCCCGAGGGATCAGGTGGTCTGCTCGGGACCGGCGCAGCGACGTCCTTGGCAGCGGTTTTCAAGGCCCTCTCGGACCCCACGCGCGTTCGACTGCTGAGATACCTGGCGGACTCCGCTGGAGGAACAGTCTGCGCCTGCCACCTTCCGGGCGCGCTGGGCATCACCCAGCCAACCCTCTCTTTCCACATGCGCAAACTGCAGGACGCCGGTCTGGTCGACCGCGAACAGCGCGGGCGCTGGGCGCACTGGTCAGTGAGCGCGCAGGCGTTGGTGCCGATTCGCGCCTTCCTCGCCCTGGATCCGTTGCCGTCTACGGGCCAGACAAGCCAACATGAAGATGGTCATCTATACTTCAGCTGATGTCCACTGAGCTTGCCGCTCACCAAGGAGTTCCACAGTGACACCAGCACCCCAGCCCTACCCGAGACCTGACGCGTTTGACCGCCGGCCGATGTCGCGCGAGGACGCCGAAACGATCGCCCGCACCCTGCGCGCCATCGCCGACCCGACTCGACTGCAACTGCTGAGCATGCTTCACGGCAGCAGCGACAAGGAGGCCACCGTCGGCGATCTGGCCGAGCGGCTGGGACTGCGCGCACCGACGATCAGCCACCATTTGAAGATCATGTTCGAGGATGGACTGCTCGATCGAGACCAACGAGGCAGGCAGGTCTGGTACAGCATCCACCCCAACCGTCGCGCCTCCATCGCTGACCTACTGAGGTGAGTCATGAGTGTCCCGCCGAAGGGTTTCGGCGTCCCCCTCGCATCTGAGGACGCGACTGTTCGCGTGACTCAATTGCTGGCATTGGGCGACCCCGACCGGGTACTCCTCCTGTCCCACCTGGCACGCGAGACAACACCACAGTCGGTGGAAGATTGTGCGGCCGTACTGGACTTGGACACGGGCATTGTCACCGACCATCTCAACATCTTGTTCCAGTCGGAACTGGTGACCCTGACCCCTGGTCGCGGTGGACCGCGGTTCAGCCCTGCTCCCGACGCCTTGATCCGCTTCGGCAGGCTCGTGTCAGTGCCCATGAACAGAGACAGCCACGGATCGGCGGCCCAGGTCCCACTCGAGCGACTGGTCGACCGCCTAGCCTATCGATTCGAGTCAATCTTCTCGCGGGAAACCATCGAGCGCTACGTCCACGAGAGTCACGACCTCCTGGCTCAACGAGCCACTGTGACCCAGCACCTGACCGTGCTCACCAGCAAATTCGCCACCGACCGCTTGGCGGCACTAGCCGTCGCCCAAGGACACCGTCGGGGAGTTCCCGAGGTGCTGTTCGTCTGCACACAGAACGCGGGACGGTCCCAAATGGCCGCGGCCTTTCTGCGCAGGATTTCTGGACAACAGGTCCACGTACGCTCAGCTGGCACCACGCCGGGTGGCAGCATCAACCCCGTCGTGGTCGAGGCGCTCGCAGAAGTGGGCATTCCCTTGCTGGTCGAATTTCCCAAACCATTGACCGACGAAGTCGTCATGGCCGCCGACGTTGTCGTCACCCTGGGATGCGGCGACGCCTGCCCAGTACATGCAGGCAAGCGCTACATCGACTGGGTCATTGAGGACCCTCAGGGCATGGCACTGTCTGATGTGCGCACCATTCGCGATAACCTCTACAGCCGGGTTCGGCAGTTGGTTGCTGAGTTGGGGATTACTCCAGAGTGGGAGATGCCAGCGGCTGGACAGCAGCCGACGACATGAGATAACCAGAGCGGTGCACGGTGCGCAGTACATCCTCGGCATCAGTGACGAACAAGGGTTGGATGCGACGCCGAATTCTGCGAATGACAGCACGCAGGTTCCCCACGGCCTCCGCGGTGGGGTCACCATGCCCCAAAGCGATGACCAAATCGGAGACATCGACCACCGACGGCGCGGCCGCCATCAGGCGCTCCAGCACGCGGAACTCCTGCAGGGACGGATGGACCGAACGGTCGCCACAACCGAAGCGGCGTTCCACCGGGTCGAGCCAGAGCCGCCCGCGAACCGTGACCTGGTGACTCGTGCCGAAGCCCAAGTTCGCCAGCGCCCCCGACAACTGGGCCGTATTTGCCGGTAGAGGGAGCAGGCTGGTGGCCCCATTGTCCAGCGCGGCGTATGCCTCGGACGGATCACCATCAGCCGGGAATGCGACGATCACTGCGGTCGACGTCCATCCTGTCACCGCGCGGCAGATCTCGGCCAGCGCAACACCTCGCACGGCCGGCACGACGATGGCATCGGGCTGATCCTCCCCCACGGCGACCAGAGCGACTGCCACGTCCGGGAAGACCTGCAGGTCAATGCCCTGCTCCTGTAATTCCTGACCGGTCCCGACAAATGACGCGCCGCCAACCGCGACAAGAATGACGCGCCGTGGCCAGCGGCGAGGTTCAACCGGGATAGACACGAGCCACTCAGCCAAACTTGCCGGAGATATAGTCCTCGGTTCGCCTGTCGGCAGGGTTCTCAAAGATCTTCGTGGTGTGGTCGTACTCCACCAGGTGACCGAATCGTTGGCCGGTCACAGGATCGGCACTCGCGGTGAAGAATGCCGTCCGGTCAGCAACGCGGGCAGCCTGCTGCATGTTGTGGGTCACGATGACGATGGTGTACTCATCCCGCAGTTCGAGCATCAGGTCCTCGATCGCCAGGGTGGAAATCGGGTCCAGCGCAGAACAGGGTTCGTCCATCAAGATGACGTCGGGTTTCACTGCGATCGTCCTCGCAATGCACAGACGCTGTTGCTGCCCACCGGACAGGCCAAGCGCCGACTGCTTCAGCTTGTCCTTGACCTCGTCCCACAACGCTGCCCGTCGCAGGCATTGTTCAACCCAGTCGGCCATGCTGTCGACCTTCATGTTGATCACCCGCGGTCCGTAGGCAATGTTGTCGAAGATCGACTTCGGGAACGGATTGGGCTTCTGGAAGACCATACCGATACGACGTCGCACCTCGATCGCATCGACATCCTTGGTGTAAATGTCCTGGCCGTGGTAACGGATCACTCCCTCCACCTTCGACCCCGGGATGAGGTCGTTCATACGGTTCAACGACCGAAGAACTGTGGATTTGCCACAGCCCGAGGGGCCAATCAGTGCGGTGATCTCGTGAGCAGCGAACCCCAAGGACACGTCCTTGACGGCCAGGAAATCGTCGTAGTAGATCCTGACGTCATCGCACTCCAACACAGTGCCGGCAGGTGTCGGACCACTCTCGTGGAGGGGCCGAGCCTCGATCCGCTTCATGGTGGTATTCATTGGGTTCCGTCCGTCTCACCAGCGCTGCTGGTACTTGTTACGAATGAGGATCGCGATGGAGTTCATCACCAGCAGCATCCCGAGCAGCAGGATGCTTGCCGCAGCAGCCAGCGTGTGAAAGCCAGCTTGTGGGCGTCCCACCCAGTTGAAGATCTGGATCGGCATGGTGGTGTAGCCGCTCAACAACCCATTGGGGTCAAAGCTGAGGAACACCAGGCCCCCGAGCAGCAACAACGGCGCCGCCTCACCCAGGGCCCTGGACAGAGCCAGAATCGCTCCCGTTGCGATACCCGGGATGGCACTGGGCAGCGTCTGTCGCCACACTGTTTGCAGGGGCGTCGCTCCCAGGGCCAGGGAGCCTTGACGTATCTCACCAGGCACACCTCGCAATGCCTCGCGTGTCGAGATGATGATGACCGGCAGGATCAGCAACGCCAACGCGGTGGCCCCGACGATGACCAGGTTCTTGTTGCCCAGCCCAATCAAACCGAGCAGCGACAGGGTCAGCAGGCCGTAGACGATGGAGGGGATGGCCGCCAGATTCTGGACGTTGACCTCAATGATCTGGTTGATCTTCTTGCGCGGGTCAGCGAATTCTTCGAGGAATACCGCCGCGGCAACACCCAACGGAATCGCTAGCACGGCGGTGGCGCCGATCACCCAGATCGACCCAATGATCGCTGGCCTGGCGCCAGCACGTTCGGGGTTGCTCGCCGGGTACCTCGTGAACAGCCGGGAGTCCATGCGGGACAATCCGTCCATCAGTGTGGTGACAACCAGAGTGACCAGGAAGACCATCCCCACCGCCAAACACAGCCACAGCACCCCGAGGAAGACAAGCGAGCGCAAGCTTCGCTCCCCTCCACTCGCCCGTCCCAGTACCTTCGGGACGCTCGCTGGTTCGGCGGCACCGGCCTTGTTGTGCGCACTCATCAGTAGGCCTGCCTAAACTTGCGAACTACAGCGACGCTGATGAAGTTGATCACCAAGGTGATCGTGAACAGCAGCAGCCCCACAGCGAAAAGGGTGTTGTACTCCAGAGATCCCACGCGGGAGTCTCCCAGCGCTGCGTTGGCGATGAATCCCGTCATGGTCTGACCCTGCTGCATCGGGTTGGTCACGACCTGTGCCAGGTTTCCCGCGGCGATCGCGACGATCATGGTTTCCCCCACCGCGCGCGAGACACCCAAGATCACCGAGGCCAGAATGCCCGAGATGGCGGCTGGGAAGACGACCCGCAAAGAGGTCTGCATGCGATTGGCTCCGAGGGCCGCCGATCCCTGACGCAGCGAGTTGGGCACAGCCGACATGGCATCCTCACTGATGGAGGCGACCGTCGGCAGGATCATGACGCCCATCACCAGGCCTGCCGCCAGAACGCTGAAAGCCCCACCTGACAAGTTGAGCCACCCCTTCAGCACGACACTCTGAATGAAGGTGAGGGCGAAGAGGCCAAAGATGACCGTCGGAATACCTGCGAGAACCTCAAGCACCGGCTTGAGGATCTTGCGCACGGCAGGCTTGGCATACTCCGAAAGATAGATAGCCGCGCCGAGCCCCAAAGGCACAGCAACGAGCAGGGCGATCGCTGCACACCACAAGGTTGCAGTCACCAATGGGAGGACTCCGAAACTGGCTTCGGCGAATCGTGGAGCCCACCGCGTCCCCAACAGGAAGTCTGAGATCGGCACCTCGCGAAAGAACCCTATCGAGGGCACCAGCAGCGCAAGCACGATGCCGAACGTGATCAGAACAGAGAGCAGAGCCGCCAGGCGCAGGAGCGCCATCACGACGATTTCTCCCGGACGTCGTCGCGGCCGAAGCAACCACGCCATGTCAACAGCGGCACCTTGTAGGCCCGCGCCGGCAGGCGTGCCAACCACTGCCGTGGCTGGCACGCCGCCCTCGTCAAGAGATCGAGGCAAGGGAATCCTCGGCGGTCTTCTTCTGCTCAGGGGTCAGGCCGATGAACAGCGCAGCCTCGGCGATTGAGGTCTCATTCTCGACGTAGAAATCGACGAATGCCTTCACCTGAGGCTTGTCCGTGTAGGATTTGTTGGCCACGTAGATGAACAGCGGACGACCCAGCGGGGTGTAGGTGCCGTCCTGAACGGTCGTCTTCGAGGGGGCGACGCAGCCATTGCCCGCATCGATCTGGACAGCCTTGACCTTGCCGGGGTTCTCCTCGACGTAGCTCAAACCGAAAAAGCCCATGGCACCCTTGTCGCCCTGGACGCCCTGGATGGTGATGTTGTCGTCCTCGGACGGTGAGTAGTCAGTGCGAATTGCGCCCTCCTCACCGTTGATGGCCTCGGTGAAGTAGTCGAAGGTCCCCGAGTCCGTGCCAGCGCCAAACAGGTTCAACGGCACGTCGGGAAACTTCGGGTCAACCTGGTTCCAGTTGGTGATCTTGCCCTCTGCGGCAGGCTCCCAAATCGTTTTCAGGTGCGCGAGGGTGAGGCAACTGGCCCAGTCATTCTCAGGATTGACGACGACCGACAGTCCGTCATTGGCCATAACGATTTCAGTGAACTCGACACCGTTCTTGGCGCACTCGGCCTTCTCTTCGTCCTTGATGGGGCGCGAAGCATCCGAGATGTCGGTCTCACCGGCGCAGAACTTCTTGAAACCGCCTCCCGTGCCAGAGGTGGCGACGGTCACATTGACACCCGCTTCCTTGTCCCGGAAGAGATCGGCCGCAGCCTCACTCAACGGGGCCACGGTTGACGAGCCGTCGATGGCGACGCTGCCAGACAGGGAGCTTCCATCTGAATCGGTGGCTGCGGGGGTCTGCTGGCCTCCGCAAGCCACGAGGGTGAGCGCGACAGCGGCAACAACCGCAAGCTTGGGGATCCTGGACAGGGGGTGCGTCACGATGCGTGTTCCTTCCGATACGAACTGGCCGGGCGGCCACGTCATACATAGAAGTCCATCGAAATGAACGCAGGGTTACGCGCCGGATACCAAAATATGCATAGACAGTTATCTACGTAACGATCTGATCACCAGCGGTCGGAGATCGCCCGGTAGGTGGCCATCTTGGTTGCGATGTCGAAGGTGGTGGCAGTCAACATCAGCTCCTGCACCCCAGTCCCCTCGACCAGTGCCCTGAGTTGCTCGGTGACGTGATCATGGGTGCCGACGAACTTGGTGGCCGGGCTCTGCGCCAGCATGATCTGGTCGGTCGCCGACAACTCGTGGGCGGCTGCGGCCTCGGGGGTGACAATGGGCTCGCGGGCGCCGGTGCGAATCGAGAGCCACATCTTCCGAGCAGGTCCGGCCAGGAAATCAGCCTCCTCTTCGGTGTCAGCGGTGATGGCCGAGGTGCAGATCATGGCGTGCGGTGCATCCAGCGACGCCGAGGGCTCAAAGCGGCTGCGATAGGCCTCGAAGACCGAGACGGGGTCCATGCCACCGAAGTGGTGGGCGTAGCAGTAGCGCACCCCGAGCATGCCGGCCAGTTGGGCCGAGTAGCCCGACGAACCGAGCAGCCACACCTCGGGGAAGGAGGTGGGTTCGGGGGTGGCCACCAGGCGCTGCACCATCGGCTCGTCGAGGCGTTCGTCGCCAAGCCAGTGCAGCAGCTGCAGCACGTGGTGGGGGAACTCCTCGACCGAGAGCGCGTCGGTGCCGCGGCGCAGGGCGGCGGCGGTGAGTTGGTCGGTGCCGGGGGCTCGTCCGATGCCCAGGTCGATGCGACCCGGGTAGAGCGCCTCGAGCATCGCGAACTGCTCGGCGACCACGTAGGGGGCGTGGTTGGGCAGCATCACCCCACCCGAGCCGACCTTGATGCGCTTCGTGTGCGCCCCGAGCGCGCTGACCAGCACCGGCGGGTTGGTCGAGACCACCGACTTGGTGTTGTGGTGCTCGGCCACCCAGAAGCGGTCGAAGCCTGCCTCATCGGCCTGCTCGGCCAGCCAGATGGTGTCGTTGAGGGCGTCGGTGGAGGTGTGGTCGGCCTTCAGGCTGGCCAGGTCAAGGATCGAGAGGGGCACGCGGGTATCGGACACAGGAGCATCGGGCATGCCCCCACCCTAGTTGGCCCCGGATTCGGCCTCGATCGCGTCGGGGTCGACGGCGAAGACGACCTTGTGGCCGGCGCCGACGGCCTCGATGCCCTCTTCCCACGACTCCAGCGGCAGCACCTTGCTGATCACCGGCAGCGGGTCGACGACCCCCTCGGCCATCAGCCGCAGCGCGGTCCGGAAGCTGGACGCCTTCTTGCCGCGCGAGCCCACCAGTTCGAACTCGTTCTGGACGAGTTCCATCACGTTGATCTCGGGATTGTCCTTGTAGAACGCGACCAGGACGATCCGTCCGCCCTTGGACAGCACCGGGCCGATCGACTCGAGCACCCCCGGTGCGCCGCTGCACTCGAAGACGGTGTGGGCGCCGTCGCCACCGCTGACCCGGGCCACGTACTCGGCCAGGTCTTCCTGGTCGGTCCGCACGAAGTGCTGGATGCCGGCCGCCCGGGCCTGGTCGAAGCGCGCCTCGTGGCGCCCCAGGCCCGCCATCACGACGATCGCGCCGGCGGCACGGGCCACCTGGGCGCACAGCTGGCCGACGGCTCCCGGGCCGGTGACCACGACGACCTCACCGGCCAGACAGGGGCTCTGTTCGATCACGGCGTGGACGGCCACGGCGGTGGGTTCGGTGAGTGCGGCCGCCAGCAGCGAGACGTTGTCGGGCAGGCGGTGCAGCGCGCGGGCCGGCATCGCCAGGTAGTCGGCCAGGGCACCGTCAGCGGTTCGTCCGATGCCCTTGCGTTCGGGGCAGCGCTGGTACTGCTCGGTGCGGCACCACCGGCACCGCCCGCACAGGACGGCGTCGGTCTCCATGGTGACCCTGTCGCCGACCACCAGGTCGGTGACCACGTCGTCGCCGAGGGCGGCGACCACCCCGGCGGCCTCGTGGCCGAGCACGCGCGGGGCCAGCCCGGTGTCCTTGCCGGTGATCTCCGAGCGGTCCGAGCCGCAGACTGCTGCCGAGACGATCCGGACGAGGACCTGGTCGGCGGCCGGTTCGGGGGCCGGCCGTTCGGTGAGGCTCACGTCATGGGGCTGGGCGGAGTGCTTCACAAGGGCGCGCATGCGACCTATCGTAAGCGAGGGCATCGTCCGCGATGTGACACTTGTCACTACATGTGCGGACATGTATAGACTCACCGCACCACTGTCCCTCAACGTAGAGGTAACCCCATCATGGAACGCAACTTCATCCTTGGTATTGACGCCGGCACCTCGGTGATCAAGGCCGCCCTGTTCGACCGGCAGGGCAACGAGGTTTCCCGCGGGGCGCGCAACGTGCCCGTGCACAACCCCACCCCGCAGCAAGCCGAAGAGAACATGTACGACGTCTGGGAGGCCGCTTCGCTGGCCATCCAGGAGGCCCTCACCGGCTCGGGCGTCGACCCCAGTGACATCCTGTCGGTCGGCCTGACCGGCCAGGGTGACGGCTCGTGGATGATCGGCCCCGACGGCGAGCCCGTGGGCCCGGCCATCCTGTGGACCGACGGCCGCGCCGGCGACATCGTCGAGGGCTGGCTCGAGGACGGCAGCGTCACCAAGCAGTTCCCGATCACCGGCAACGGCCCCTACGCCGGCACCGCCAGCGCCATCCTGAAGTGGCGCCTCGAGAACCAGCCCGAACTGATGGTCGAGGGCAATGTCCACCTGTGGTGCAAGGACTGGGTCGGCTACAAGCTGACCGGTGTGGCCAATGGTGACCCCTCGGACGCCAGCCTGATGGGCATCAACATGACCACCCGCAACTACGACGACGAGGTGCTCGAGATCCTCGGCATCAGCGACGCCAAGGTGGTCCTGCCCGAGCTGCAAAACTCGCACGAGTTGCTCGGCGAGATCACCGAGGAGGCCTCGGGCGTCACCGGCCTGCCCGTCGGCCTGCCGGTCTACAAGGGTTCGGTCGACATCTCCGCCTCGTCGCTCGGCGTCGGCGTGGCCCGCCCCGGTGACTGCATGGCCGTGGTCGGCACCGCCGGCATCGTCACCGTGGCCACCACCGACCCTTCCGGGTCGACCAATCCCCCGGACGTCGGCTGGATGATCCCGCACACCCCGGAGACCTCGATCCGTTCGATGGGCCTGAACTTCTGCACCCCGAACCTGGACTGGTTCCTGCGTGAGCTCGGCGGTTCGTTCCGTCGCGAGGCCGACGCGCAGACCCAGGGCAACCTGTATGAGTACCTCGACCAGGTCGTCGAGTCGACCCCGGTCGGCTCCAACGGGGTGATCTACCACGGCTACCTGGCCCCCGGTGGCGAGCGCGCACCGTTCGTCAAGCCCGACGCCCGCGGCATGTTCAACGGCATCAACAACGCCCACACCCGCAATGACCTGCTGCGCGCGGTCTACGAGGGCGTGGCACTGGGCATTCGTGACTGCCTCGACGCCATCCCGACCGAGGTCAACGTCGTCCGCATGGCCGGCGGCGGCGCAAACTCGCCGGTCTGGGCGCAGATCTTTGCCGACGTGCTGGGCCGCACCATCGAGGTGCCGGCCGGTTCGGAGTTCGGCGCCAAGGGTGCCGCCATCGTCGCCGCCGTCGGCGCCGGGCGGTTCGAGTCCTTCGGTGAGGCCGCTGACGCACTGGTGCACGTGCGCCGCACCTACAAGCCGAACAAGGCGAACACGGCCAAGTACGACAAGTTCTTCGCCGTGTACAAGCGCCTGCGCGAGTCGGCCCTGGACATCTGGGACGACCTGGCTGACGCGGTGGACTTCGCCAACGCCAACTGAGTTGTCTGCGGGGGGCGACCCCCTGCACCCCCGCGGGACCCAGCCCGCGGGGGCGCCCCCGCGGCTTCACTGAACACCCCTTGGGGGCGAGTCACCTGTTGGCTCGCACCCAAGGGCTTTCCCTTTCATGGCACGCTGGGACGAACAGGCAGGAGGAACCATGGCCGTCTTCTACGACTCCATCGAACCCAAGCTGGTGGACTTCATCAACCGCCAGCACATGTTCTTCGTCGGCACCGCCGCGGCCGACGGCAGGGTGAACGTCTCCCCCAAGGGGCTGGACTCTTTCCGGGTCCTCGGTCCCCATCAGGTCGCCTGGCTCAGCGGCACGGGCAGCGGCAACGAGACCGCCGCGCACATCCGCCAGGTGCCGCGGATGACGATCATGTTCTGCTCCTTCGAGCACCGCCCCTGGATCCTGCGGCTCTACGGCACCCCGACCATGGTCCAGCCCGGCGATGACCGGTGGGACGAACTGCTCGCGCTGTTCCCACCGATGCTGGGCGCCCGCCAGATCTACCTGCTCGACGTGGACGAGGCCATGACCGCCTGCGGCTACGGCGTCCCGCTGTACAGCTTCGAGGGTGAGCGGGAGACCCTGCACCTGTGGTCGAAGAAGAAGGGCCACGACGGACTGGTGCGCTACCAGCATGAGAAGAACTCCGTCTCCATCGACGGCTTCGACACCGGCCTGCAGACCGAGGACCTGCTCGGCGAGGACGAGGACGAGACTGTGCCCGCGCAGAGCGGCTCGTCCGCCTGAGCATCTTGTATGAACATGTATAGCCCGGTCGGGTAGGATGTACGCATGCTTCCGAAAGTCCTGATTGGTCACAGCTCCAAGAGCTACTTCTCACTGGCTGACGCCCACCGTTGGGCCGATGTCGTGGCTGGTGAGTTGCAGAACCGCTACGCCGACCGGCCGCACCCCGGCGACGGCACCTTCCTGTGCGTGCCCTACCCGCTGCTGCCGCTCATGATCGACAAGCTCGGCCCCAGCGGCATGGCCCTGGGAACCCAGGACCTGTCGCAGTTCGGCCCCGGCGCCTACACCGGCGAAGTCAGCGCAGAACTGCTCTCGGAGATCGGCAGCCGGCTCACCATGCTGGGTCACCCCGAGCGGGTGAACCTGCTGGGCGAGACCGAAGAGGTCATCGGCATCAAGGCCGGCCAGGCCGCCGGCCACGGCATCACACCGATCCTGGTGGCCGGCGAGCCCGACCCGAGCCACGACCCCCGCGAGGTCATGCAGGCCCAGTTCGACGTCCGGCTCAAGGACGTGCCGCTGGACGCCGAGGTGATGATCGCCTACGAACCGACCTGGGCCATCGGCGCCCCCGAGCCCGCTCCCCCGGCCCACGTGGTCAAGGTGGTCGCGACGATCCGCGAGATGCTGGCCGATCGTCCGAACCTGCGTCTGGTCTACGGCGGCAGCGCCCAGAAGGGCACCTTCAAGGCGATCGTCGACCACGCCCGCGAGGTGGGCAGCACCGAGGGCATCCCGGACGGGGTCTTCCTGGGCCGCTTCGGCCTCGACCCGCACGCCTTCCTCGACGTGGTGGACGAGGTGCGCACCGCCCTGGCCTGACCCCCGGCCGGATTGCCTCCGAATCCCCCCAAACAAGTAACCAGCGGCCTGAACCCCGGGTTTGTCCACCAGCTGAGGCCGCTGGCTTCTACTGTCAGATTCCGGCCGGGCAATCCGGCCCCGACGTCAGGCCAGCACACCCCAGCGGGCGATCGCGGCCCGCAGTTCCTCACCGTCGGCCTCGTCCAGCGGGACACCGGCGGCGGTGGCCTCCATGGCCTGGAACATCGCCCGGACCCCGGCGGCAGCGCCCATCGGGTGGCCCTGGATGGCACCGCCGACACCGAGGACGATGTCACCGCCCAGGTCCTTGACGTAGCGGGTGACGGTGCCCGGGTGCACGCCGCCACCGACGATCGGCATGGTGGCCTTCAGCCCGCCGAGGGGCTCGGTCAGCCGGGCCGAGGTCTGCAGGTAGCTGTTGATCGTGATCGGGTAGCCACCGAAGGGGGTGTTCACCAGGGCCAGGTCGGCCCCGGCGAGGCGGGTCAGCAGGCCGCAGGCCAGGTCGCCGGCCATGCCCGAACCGGCGCTCTCGTAGAACGGGGCGGCACCGGCGAAGTGGCCCAGGATCGGCACCCCGACCTCGTCGCGCAGCATCTGCACCGCGCCGTAGCCGACGGTGGTGTAGGCGACCATCAGCGCCTCGGCGCCGGCATCGACGGCCCGCTTCGCCGTCGCCAGCATCCGGTCGGGACGATCGGTCACGTTCGGCAGGTAGATTGTCCGCTTGCCCGTCTCCTGGGCGGCGCGGTCGGCGGCAGCGCGGAACGCCTCGACGCGCTGCAGCACGGTCGAGTAGCCGGTGTTGCCCATCAGCTCGTCGTCCTTGATCAGGTCGATGCCGCCGCGGGCGGTGTCCTCGAAGATCGCCGCGGCGGCCTCGGGCGAGAGCCCGACGCAGGGCTTGAGCATGTTCAGCAGCAGCGGGCGGTCCTGCACACCGGTCAGTTCACGCAACCCGGACGAACCGTGGCCGGGTCCTCCGAACTGGCTGAGCAGCTCGTCGGGGAACTCAAGTCCGACCAGCTTGGCCTCCATCGAGGTGGAGGCGTCATTGCCGATGACCGTGTTCAGCAGCTGGGCCAGCGAGTCACCCACGTTGACCGCGGGGATGCCGATGGTGGCCAGGTAGCCGACCGGCCCTTCCGGCTGGGTGGTCGTGGTGTCGGCAGCGGGCACCGAGAACAACCGCAGCACCCGGCCCTCGTGGCGCTGCTTCAGTTCCGGGGTCAGCCCGGGCACCTCGACCCACGTCCCTGTGGTCTGGCCGACGGCGAACTTGCCGACCACGGCCCGCACATCGGCCTCGGGTGGCAGGGTGAAGGCGTAGGTGGCTTCGATGAACTCGGACATGCTGCTCCTCTGGTCGTCCGGCCCATCGTACCGAGCAGCAAGACATGTATGTACATGTCTTGACAAGTATGAGAAGGCTCACATAACGTGGTGACCACCGCGATCATGGCGTGATCGGCACGCCTGCGCAACATGATCACGAGAAAACTCCACGCAACGATGCGTCCCCCCAGGAAGCGACAGCCGTGAACTACATCCTTGGAATCGACGAAGGCACCACCAGTGCACGTGCCTTCATCACTGACCTTGCAGGCAACGTCAAGGGCATGGGCCAGGCCGAACTGACCCAGATCTACCCGCGTCCGGGCTGGATCGAGCACGACCCCAAGCAGATCATCAACACCCAGCTCGAGGTCATCCGCGCCGCCCTGCGCCAGGCGGGCCTGTCCCCCAGCGACATCTCGGCTGCCGGCCTGACCAACCAGCGCGAGTCCGCCCTGGTCTGGGACAAGAAGACCGGCGAGCCGATCTACAACCTGATCGTGTGGGCCTCGCGCCAGTCAACCTCCATCGTCGAGGGCTGGGTCGAGCAGGGCCTGGGTGACCTCATCGAGGAGCGCACCGGTCTGATCCCCGACGCCTACTACTCGGCCTCCAAGATCCGCTGGATCCTCGACCACGTCGAGGGCGCCCAGCAGCGCGCCGAGCGTGGCGAGCTGCTCGCCGGCACCGTCGACGCCTGGCTGATCTGGAACCTCACCGGCCGCAAGGAGTTCAAGACCGACGTCTCGAACGCCTCGCGCACGATGATGATGAACTTCCGCTCCCTCGAGTGGGACGACGAGCTGCTCGCCGCCTACAACATCCCGCGCAACATGCTGCCCGAGATCGTCCCCTCGAACGCCCTGTTCGGCGACCTGGAGGACACCTTCGGCACCGCCATCCCGCTGAACGGCGTGCTCGGCGACCAGCAGTCGGGCCTGTTCGGCCAGGCTGCCTACAAGACCGGCCAGAACAAGATGACCTTCGGCACCGCCGGCGTCATGAACATCAACTGCGGCACCGAGCCGCAGCGTGTGGCCGGCCTGACCCCCTCGGTCGGCTGGAGCATCGACGGCCAGACCACCTATGAGATCGAGGGCGTCGTGTTCTCGATGGGCAAGACCATGCAGTGGCTGCGTGACGACCTGCAGCTCATCCACGCCGCCCCCGACTCCGAGTGGTACGCCGGCCAGGTGCCCAGCACCGACGGTGTCTACCTGGTGCCGGCCTTCACCGGCTTCGCGGCCCCCCACTGGGACCCGCACGCCCGTGCCTCCATCATCGGCATGAGCAACGCCACCAACCGCCTGCACATCATCCGCGCCGCGGTCGAGTCGATGGTCTTCCAGACCCGCGACCTGGTCGAGGCTGCCCGTTCGAGCGTCGAAATGCCCGAACTGCGCATCGACGGTGGTGCCGTGAAGAACAACCTGCTGGGCCAGATGCTGGCCGACCAGCTCGGCATCCCGGTCATCCGCCCGAAGAACGCCGAGGCTGCCGTGTACGGCGCCATCACCATCGGTGGCCTGGGTGCCGGCCTCTACAGCGGCTTGGACCAGCTGGCCGAGCAGTGGCAGGTCGACCGGGTCTTCGAGCCCGAAATCAGCCGTGATGAGGCTGACGCCAACTACACCGGCTGGCGTGAGGCTGTCGAGCTGTCGAAGGGCTGGGCCCGCAAGATCAACCGCGAAGCCTGATCCTGCCTCGAGGGGGCGCCATGGGGGCGCCCCCTCGTGCCATGCTTCAAACATGGCCCTGGCCCACCCGGGTCGACGCAACAAACTGATGTGAATGGAGCCACCCGTGAACACCCGCAGCAAGAACCCGAGCACCCTGACCCTCGACGAACACGCCGTGGCCGCCTCGGGGGGTGAACTCCAGCACATCATCACCGGCACCGGGGCGTTGAACAGCCTGGCCGAGGTCGTCACCACCCTGCACCCCGCTGGGCAGGTGCTGTTGCTGCGTGATGCCACCCCCAAGACCATCAACGGTGTCGACCTGGTCGAGACCGTCCGCGGGATCATCACCACCGCCCTGGTCGAGCTCGAGGCCGACCCCGAGTCGCTGGTCGAGTTCGTCGTCCCGGCCAAGGCGGGCCACGACGTGGTCGCCAACGAGGAGACCATCGCCGCCGTGCAGGAGGCCGCCCAGGAGGCGACCCTGGTCATCGGCCTCGGCTCGGGCACCATCGGCGACATCTCGAAGATGGCGCACCACGACGCCCCGCTGGTGCTCGTCCAGACCGCGCTGTCGGTCAACGGTTTCGCCGACCCGCTGTCGGTGCTGGTGCTCAACGGGGCCAAGCGCACCTCGCCGTCGCGGTGGCCCTCGGTGCTGCTGATCGACGACGATGTCGTCTCGCAGGCGCCGGCGCGAATGGCACAGTCCGGCGTCGGCGATGCGGTGGCCATCTGGTCAGCCCCGGCCGACTGGTACCTGTCGAGCAAGCTGGGCATGGGCGGGAACTACGACCCGAACATCTACCTGCCGATCCGCGAGGCCGGCATGGTGCTGCAGGACCCGGACGATGCCGTCGCCCGTGACGGCCTCGTTCACGCCCTGACCCGCGGTGGACTGCAGATCGGCATGGCCGGCAGCACCGCCCCGCTGTCGGGGGTCGACCACCTGGTCAGCCACGTGCTCGACATGGCGGCCATGGCCGAGAACGCCGAGCACGACTACCACGGCACCCAGGTCGGCGTGGCCACGGTGATCGCGCTGTCGCTGTGGGAGATCATCCACGAGCGTGACCTGCTCAACGTCGACACCGTCGAGCTCGAGTACCCCGATGACCTCGAACAGCGCACCCGTGAGACCTGGAACCGCATCGACCCGACCGGCAGCCTGGGCGACGAGTCCTGGAGGGCCGTCGGCAACAAGGCCAAGAAGTGGGCCAGCGCCACCCGCGCCGCGTTCGATGCCGCCGGCGACGAGCACCGCGAACACCTGACCGGTCTCACACCGACCGCCCACTTCGCGGCCGACACCCTGCTGCGCTGGGACGCCCCGACCAAGTTCAGCCAGCTCACCCCGCCGGTGGACGAGGACCGCGCCCGCTGGGCCCTGCTCGCGCTGCCGTTCATGCGTGACCGGCTGACCGTCTGCGACCTGCTGCTGATGCGCGGACTGTGGAACGACGAACTCATCGACGAAGTCTTCGCCCGCGCCGAGCACGCCGGCGGCGGCCTGTGACGTGCTGAAATGGGGGCTGGTGGTCACGCTGACCGCCAGCCCCATTTCTTGCGTTGCACCCGGGGGGGGACGAATGGACGAGCAGACCCGCAGCACGCGCGATTCCTACAACCGGATCGCCGGCGCCTACGACCGCTCCGAATGGCTACAGCGCCCGTTCCTGGGTGGGGCGCGCCGCGAGGTGCTCGCCCATGCCCATGGGCGGGTGCTGGAGGTGGCCGTCGGCAGCGGCCACAACCTGCGCCACCTGCCCGCCGACACGCAGGTCGTCGGCCTCGACGTGAGCACGGCCATGCTGTCCCGGGCCCGGCAGCGCGCCGATGCCCTGGGCCGGCAGGTGGAACTGGTCGAGGGTGACGCCCAGTCGCTCGGTCTGCCAGACCAGGACTTCGACACCGTCGTCTGCCTGCTGGCCCTGTGCAGCATCCCCGACCAGGCCCGTGCCCTGCAGGAGATGTGGCGGGTGCTTCGTCCGGGTGGCCGGCTGCTCACCCTCGACCACATCGAGTACACGCGGCGACCCTGGCGTGGTTTCGAGGCCCGCAAGGCCCGCCCGCGACGACTCCCCCGCGCCGTAGCCGCCGAGGTCGGCTTCATGATCGACAAGCACCGGCGCCGCGGGTTCGGCTTCCTGGAATCGGTGGTGGCGCACCGGCCCGCGTAGGCTTGGCCACCATGACCACCCAGACCCCCCAGCCCCCCAGGGCCGATGTGGCCGATGTGTCCGATGTGCTCGCCGAGCTTGCCGCACTGGACGACCCCAAGGTGCGTGCCATCAACGAACGCCACGGTGACGACCACGGGGTGAACCTGACCGCCCTGCGCGCGGTGGCCAAGCGACTGAAGACCAACCACGAACTCGCCCAGCACCTGTGGGCCACCGGTGACGGAGCCGCCCGGCTGGTGGCACTGCTGATCGCTCGTCCGAAGTTGTTCGGGGCCGACGAGCTCGATGCCATGCTGCGCGAGGCCAACGGGCCCAAGGTGCACTACTGGCTGATCAACTACGTGGTCAAGAAGAGCGCGCACAAAGAGGCCCTGCGGCAGCGCTGGTTCGACGACCCCGACCCCGCGGTGGCCAGCGCCGGCTGGGAACTGACCACCGAGCGGGTCCACAAGAATCCTGAGGGGCTCGACCTGCCGGGCCTGCTCGACCTCATCGAGCAGCAGATGAAGGACGCCCCGGACCCGCTGCAGTGGGCCATGAACGAGACCCTGGCCCAGATCGGCATCCACCACCCCGCCCTGCGCGCGCGGGCCATCGGCATCGGCGAACGCCTCGAGGTGCTCAAGGACTACCCCACCGCCCCGAACTGCACCTCACCGTTCGCTCCGACCTGGATCGCCGAGATGGTGTCACGCCAAGGCTGAGGCCAGTTCCACACCCTCCCCGGACGCAGACGTGCCCGGACCACGGGGGTCCGGGCACGCCGACTCGATCGTCCGAGTGATCAGATCACGATCTGCAGCGGGTTCTCGATGATCTCCTTGAAGCGGGCCAGCCACTGGGCGGCGATGGCACCGTCGGCGGCGCGGTGGTCGACCGACAGGGTGACATTGCACAGGGTGGCGACGGCCGGCTGGCCATCCGCACCCACCACGATCTGCGGCTTGGCCGCACCGACGGCCAGGATGCCGGCCTGCGGCGGGTTGATGATGGCGCTGAACTCGTCGACGCCGAACATGCCGAGGTTGCTGATGGTCAGCGTGCCACCCTCGAGCTCGTTCTGCTGGAGTCGTCCCTCGTTGGCGCGGGCCACGGCGTCCTTGATGGCGCTGGCCAGGCCGGTGAGCGAGGTGTTGGCCACGTTGCGGAAGACCGGCGTCACCAGACCCTTGTCGGAGGCAACGGCGACGGCCACGTCGACCTGCTGGTAGGTGATGGTCGCCTCGTCGGTCCAGGTGACGTTCAGTTCGGGAACGTCGACCAGGGCACGGGCGGCGGCCTTGACGATCAGGTCGTTGACCGAAATCTTCACCGGCGAGGCCTCGTTGAGCTGCTTGCGCAGCCCGAGCAGGGCGTCCATGTTGAGCGCCGACTTCAGGTAGAAGTGCGGGGCGTCACGCTTGGACTGCTGCAGGCGAGAGGCGATCAGGCGACGCAGCTTGCTGTTCGGCACCGGGGTGCCACCCTCGGGGATGGGCTGGGCGGCAACCGGGGCAG
Organism: Aestuariimicrobium sp. Y1814; assembly: GCF_050113895.1. Taxonomy (NCBI): domain Bacteria; kingdom Bacillati; phylum Actinomycetota; class Actinomycetes; order Propionibacteriales; family Propionibacteriaceae; genus Aestuariimicrobium; species Aestuariimicrobium sp. Y1814. The sequence continues at coordinate 22,153 of NZ_JBNJRW010000006.1, forward strand.
CCTCGGCCGGAGCCGCAGCGGCGGCAGGTGCAGCCGCGGCCGGGGCCTGGGCACCGCCGTCGATGGCGGCCTGCACGTCGACCTTGCGGATGCGTCCGCGCGGTCCCGAACCGGTCAGCGTCTCGAGGTTGATGCCGTGCTCGGCGGCCATCTTGCGGGCCAGCGGGCTCACGAAGATGCGCTCACCATCGGCACGCGCCGGGGCCGGGGTCGCCGGGGCAGCTGCAGCGGGGGCGGCTGCCGGGGCGGCCGGAGCCTCGACCGTGGTGGCCGGGGCGGCCAGGTCCTCGGCGATGACCTCGGCCGGGGCCTCCTCGGCGGGGGTGGCCGGGGCGGCTTCGGCGGCCGGGGCAGCCTCGGCGGCGGGGGCGCCACCGAGCTGGGCGAGCAGCGCGTCACCGGCGGCCTTGTCATCGCCGACCTCGAGCAGCACGCCGACCGGGTCACCGACGGTGACGGTCTCGCCACCAGCCCGGACGATCGTGTGGATCGTGTAGTCGGCGTCAGCATCCACGTCGACCAGGGCCTTCTCGGTCTCCACGCAGATCAGCGGCTGCCCCTTCTTCACCGAGTCACCCTCGGCGACGTACCACTTGTCGAGGACGGCTTCGTCGGAGTCTGCCGAAACTCCGGGCATGCGCAGGAAGGTTGCCATGGGTCAGTTCCCCTTCACGATCTCGTTGAGGGCAGCCACGATGTCGGGGGTGTTGGCATTCGCGGCCTGCTCGAGCGCCTTGGAGATGCTCGGCGAGGCCTCGCCACCCATGACCCGCGCCACCGGGGCGTCCAGGTAGTCGAAGAAACGACGCTGGATCTCGTCGGCCACCCAGCCACCGTAGGAGGTGCCCTGGGCACCCTGCTCGACGATCACCACGTTGTTGGTCTTCTTGATCGACTCGCCGACGGTGTCCCAGTCGAAGGTCGCCTTGTCGAGCCAGCGCAGGTCGATGACCTCGCCGTCGACGCCGGCCTGCTCGACCGCGTCGAGGCAGCGCTGCACCATGGACAGGTAGGAGATGACGGTCACGTCAGCACCCTCACGACGCACGGCGGCCTTGCCGAAGGGCAGGACGAAGTCGAGGTCCTTGGGGGCCAGCTGCTCGGTCTTGTACAGGTCGGCGTCGTGCTCGAGCACCGCGACCGGGTCACCGGTCTGCATGGCGGCGTTGATCAGGCCGACGTAGTCCAGGGCGTTGGACGGGGCGATGATGCGGAAGCCGACCGAGGTGGCGAAGATGCCGGCCGGGTCCATCGAGTGCTGGGAGCCGTAGCCGGTGGTGGTGCCGATCTTCATGCGCAGCAGCATGGCCATCGGGTGCTCACCGCCGAACATGTGGCGGGCCTTGGCGATCTGGTTGAAGATCTGGTCGGCGGCGACCCAGATGAAGTCGGCGTACATCAGCTCTACCACCGGGTAGAAGCGGCCGTCCAGGGCGATGCCGCCACCCAGGCCGGTGAAGCCGGCCTCGGAGATCGGGGTGCCCAGGGTGCGGTCGGGGAAGCGGTCGGCCAGGTTCTTGGTGGCGCCACGCGAACCGCCCGACAGCTTGTGGACGTCCTCACCCATGACCACGATCTTGTCGTTGGTCTCCATGCGGCGGTTCATGACGTCGGCGACGACGTCGACGAACTTGCGCTTCTCGAGTTCAGCCTCGGTGAAGTCGGCGGTGTCCTTGACGGTCAGGCCCTCCAGGCTGGGCAACTCGCCACGGATGTTGACATCGATGAAGTCGGGCGAGGGCCACAGCTGGGGACGAATGCGCAGCGCGCCGGGCTTGCCGTCGGGGTCGGCCTCGGTCAGGCGGGCCGAGATGTCCTTGTTGGCCTTGACGCAGCGGGCGGCCAGGTCGTCGAGCTGCTCGCGGGTGGCGAGCTTGCGGCGGATGAGCTGCGCCTCGAGCAGCTGGATGGGGTCACGCTCGCGCCACTCGGCCTCCTCGTCCTTCGAGCGGTAGCCGAACGCCGAACCGGGGAACGGGCCGTTCTGGTGGAAGTAACGGTAGGTGTCGGCCTCGATGATGGCCGGGCCCTTGCCGGAACGCATGTGCTCGAGGGCCTGCTGGGTGGCCAGGTACACGGCCAGGGTGTCCTGACCGTCGACGCGCCAAGCGGGGATGCCGAAGCCGATGCCGCGGCTCGACAGGCGGGGCTCGCCGGTGGCCTCGAACACGTTGGTCGAGACGGCGTACTGGTTGTTCTCAATGAAGAACAGGGTGGGCAGGTCCCAGGCGGCGGCCAGGTTCATGGCCTCCAGCACCGAGCCGATGTTCGAGGCGCCGTCGCCGAAGTAGGTGACCGCCACGTTGTCGGTGCCGGCCTGCTTGTGCGACCAGGCGAAACCAGTGGCGAAGGGAACCGCACCGCCGACGATGGCGTTGGTGCCCATGGCACCCATTTCCTTCCACTGCAGGTGCATTGAGCCACCACGGCCCTTGCAGTAGCCGTCGCTGAGGCCGGCGATCTCGCTCATGGTGCGGTACAGGACGTCGACGACCTCGTCGCTGAACTCACCGTCGATGGTGAAGCCGTCGGGGTTGACGCCGTTGAAGACCTTGGCGAGGAACTGGTGGTGGCCGCGGTGCGAACCGTTGATCTGGTCGGCGACGACCAGGGGCAGCGCGGAGCCGACAGCACCGGCCTCCTGGCCGATGGACGAGTGGGCCGGGCCGTTGATCAGCTTCTGGCCGGCCAGGTTGAGCACCTCTTCCTCGAAGGTGCGGATGAGGTGCAGCTGGACGATGGCGTTCTGGAGCAGCGCGGGGTCGGCCGCGTCCCAGTCTGCTTGGGTCGTCTTGAGTTCCACCCAGGGGGTGTTCGGCTTCAAATTCTTGACGGTAGGCATGGATCCTTGTCCTCATCGAGGCGACATGCGCCTGGGTGTGCGGATGGCACCACCGGGGTGCCGACGTCGGTACGAAAGCGTTTCCCTTAAGCTTGAAGGACAAAACCTTGCTGATGTCCCGTTCCGACGGACAACTGGGAGTATACATGCCTATACATGTATGCACCACGCGTCGGCTGATGCGAGACACCGGCACGGCGACGAAGTTCCATCCACTTCTAGAGAAGGCGCCACGGTGGTAGTCGAAACCCTCAACCGCAAGTCCGCGGTCCCACTGTACGTGCAGCTCGCCGACATCCTGCGCACGAAGATCCAGCACGGCGAGTGGGAACCGGACGAGAAGATCCCCTCCGAGAATGAGCTCAACCGCATGTACGGGCTGAGCCGCATGACCGTGCGGCAGGTGCTCACCAACCTGGTCGACGAAGACCTGTTGTACCGCGTGCACGGCAAGGGCACGTTCGTCGCGCACCGCAAGATCTCGACGCGGTCCCCCTCCTACCAGGGCATCCGTGAGCAGCTCGAGGCCCAGGGCTTCGACACCGACACCGAGATCCTGAACGAGGACCTCTTTCCCGCCGATGCCCGGGTGGCGCGCCACCTCAACATCGAGCAGGGCGACAACGTCTACCGGATCCGTCGGGTGCGGCGGGTCGACAACTCCCCCATCTCGATCCACGAGAGTTTCGTCCCCGAGAAGCTGGCCCCCTCGCTGCTGTCGGCCGATTTGGCCAAGCAGCAGTTGTGCACCGTGCTGGAGCGCGACCACGGCCTGCGGATGGCGAAGGTGCAGGAGTCACTGGAGTCGGCGCTGGCCACCAAGTCGGAGGCCGAGGCCCTGGGTGCTCGCCCCGGCACCCCGGTGCTGCTGCTGCAGCAGCACATCCGCCATGACGACGGGCAGATGTTCGAGTTCACCAAGATCGTCTTCCGAGGCGACAAGGTGAAGCTGGAGTTCCACTACGACTTGTGAGCTTCGGGCTCACTCACCGGGGCAGGACGACGGCGTTGCTGCTCACTGAGGGTGACCCCTGCGCTGGCACTGATCACCAGCACGATCGCCACCCAGGAGCCGACGCCCAGGGACTGGCCCAGGACCAGGGCCCCGATGCCGGCAGCGAAGCCGGGTTCGAGGCTGAGCAGGATCCCGAAGACATTGCGCGGCAGTCGCCGTAGCGCGGCGAACTCCAGGGAGTACGGGATGACCGAGCCGAGCAGGCCGGTGAGCACGGCCAGGCCCAGCAGTTTGGCGTCGACCACCAGGGTCAGTGCGCCGGAGAACCCGATGGGGAGCATGGCCAGGGCACCGATGGACATCGCGACCGCCAGCGGCCCCTGGCCGGGCACCATCGACCCGACCCGGGCGCCGACCAGGATGTAGATCGCCCAGAAGGCCGCCGCCACCAGCGCGAAGAACACCCCCAGCGGGTCGAGGGACGTGGCGCCGCGGAAGGAGTCGAGGCCGAGCAGCGCCACCCCGGCCAGGGCCAGGCCGACCCAGACCAGGTCGCGGGCCCGACGGGAGAGTGCCGCCGAGAGCGCCAGCGGGCCCAGGAACTCGAAGGTGACCGCAATGCCCAGGGGTAGTCGCTGGACGGCGGCGTAGAAGAACCCGTTCATCCCACCCAGGGACAGGCCGAACAGGGCGAGCCACCGCCAGGTGTGCATCGTCCAGCCCCTGACCCGGGGGCGGGTAACGACCAGCAGGATCAGGGCCGCGCTCACCAGTCGGATGGCGCTGACCCCCCACGGGCCGGCCACCGGGAACAGCCCGTTCGCGATGGCGGCGCCGAACTGCAGGGACAGGCAGCTGCCGAGCACCATCAGCACGGCCACCGGCTGGTACCGGTGGCCGGCGGGCTGGGATTCGGTCATCGGGACAGTCTCCCACCACCGGCGGGTGTTCCCGAATCCTGCCCGCCACAGCCAGTTGCCCTAGAAAATTGCAGTTGCCCCCGTTCCGGAACGGGGGCAACTGCAATTTTGTAGGGCAAGTAGGGGTGCCCAGGGGCCGGGTCAGGACTGGCGGGTCTTCAGGGCGTCCTCGAGCGAGGCGAGGCTGATGACCCCGTCGTGGGTCAGGTCGGGGCCGGCCAGGGTGACGGCCGGGTCGTCCGACTCACCCAGGTAGTTGACCACGGTGGCGGCTGCCGGGAACGGGTCCTCGGTGGTGTAGTGGCTGACCGTCACGATGTGGGTGAGGTTCGCGTTCTCGGCTGCCTTGGCGCCGGCCTCGGAGTCCTCGATGACGACGGCCTGGTCCTCGTTGACGCCGAGGGCTTCCAGGGCCATCAGGTAGATGTCCGGGGCGGGCTTCTTGGCCTTGACCATGTCGCCGGCGAAGACACCGGCCATGCGGGCGCGGTTCTCCTCCCCGATGACCGAGGCCAGCACGGCCTCGACCGAACCGACGGCCGAGGTCGAGGCGACCGCGACCTGCCAGCCGGAGTCCAGGGCCTCCTCGATCAGGCGACGCACGCCCGGTCGTCCGGGCAGCTTGCCGGCCTCGACGATCTCGACGTAGGCCGCCGACTTGGCCTTGTGGAACTGCGCGATGCGGGCGTCCAGCTCTTCGCCCTGGCCCAGGTCGTGCTCGGGGTGCTGGGAGAGGTAGTGGCGCAGGCGCTCCTTGCCACCGCCGATCTTGAGCAGCTGGCCATACTCCTCGACGCCCCACTGGAAGCCCACGCCGGCGTCGGCGAAGACCTTGTTGAAGGCGACCAGGTGGCCGTCGAGTTCGGTGTCGGCGAGCACGCCGTCGCAGTCGAGGATCAGTGCGGGGCTCATGCCTGTGCCTTCCCAGCCGAACCGAACAGGTTGATGTGCTCGGTGACAACGGTCTTCATCGCCTCGATCTGGTCGGCGAAGAGCTTGACCGGCTCCCACTTGCCCGACTCCTCGGCGGCCTTCAGGTGGTCCAGCGCGCTGTGCATGTAGGCGAGCTTCAGCGCGGTGGAGATGTTGATCTTGGAAACGCCGGCCTTGATGAAGCGGTCGAACTCCTCGGCCGACAGGCCGGTGCCACCGTGCAGGACGATGCCGATGTCGGTCTTGGCGGCGAACTCCTCGACGCGCTCGAACAGCAGCACCGGGGAGGCCTTGTACAGGCCGTGGGCGGTGCCGAGCTGGGGGGCGATCAGGTCGGTGCCAGTGTCGGTGGCGACCTCGATCAGCTTGTCGACGGAGTAGCTGTGCTTGGCGGTGTCGGAACCGACGCCGTCCTCGACGCCGATGATGTTCTCGATTTCGGACTCGACCTCGACACCGGCGGCGTGGGCCTCTTCGACGACCTCACGGGTCTCGGCCACGGCGGCGTCCAGGTCACGGTCGGAGGCGTCGAACAGCACCGACGACCAGCCCTGCTGGATGGCCTCGGTGATCACGGCGCGGTCGGGGCAGTGGTCCAGGTGCAGCACGACGGGCACGTCGACCCGGGCGGCGGCGAGCTTGGCAGCGGCGGCAAGCTCGGCGGCACCGATGACCTTGAGGGTCTTGACGGAGGTCTGCAGGATGATCGGCGACTTGGCTTCATTGGCGGCGTCAACCACGGCGTTGAGCGAGAGCTGGTCGACGATGTTCACAGCCGGCACGGCGTATCCGCCGGCCTTGGCGGCCTTGGTCAACGCCTTGATGCTGGCGAAAGTCATGGGGGGCTCCTGGTGGGTTCGCGATGGGTTGGTTGAATCATACATGTATATACGAGTGCATACAACATGGCGTGATCTCCCGGACACCAGGGCTGCACCCGGGCCTGCGAACCTATTCGGACGACTCCGCGGACGACTCCTCGGACGACGCCTCGGCGGCCCTGACCCGGGCCTCGAGGGCGCGCAGCGCCTCCCGGCCCGCCTGGTCGGCATCGATGCCTTGGGCGTGGGCACGCAGGACCAGCTCGAGGATGCCCTCCCCCACCTCTTCGGCCGTCACCGGGTCGTCGGGCAGGTCGATCGGCACGTGGTGGTTGCGGGTGCGGCTGGCGACCTTGGTGGCCCGGGCGAGGACCGACAGTGAGTCGGCGATGCCGTCCAGTGCCGAGGTGCGGCCCTTCTCGAGGCGCTTGCGGGCCTCCCAGGTGCGGGTGGGGTCCTCGGGCACTTCGTCGGCGCCGAACACGTACGGATGACGCGCGACCAGCTTGTCGGCGATCCCAGCGGCGACGTCGTCCAGCGTGAAGCGGCCCTCCTGGTCGGCGATCTCGGCGTGGAAGTAGACCTGCAGCAGCAGGTCACCGAGCTCCTCGCGCAGGTCGGCGTCGTCCCCGGTCTCGATGGCGTCGACCACCTCACCGGTCTCTTCGACCAGGTAGGTGACCAGGCTGCGGTGGGTCTGCTTGGCGTCCCAGGGGCATTCGCGTCGCAAACGGTGCATCACCTGCTGCAGCCGCAGCAGTTCGCCACCGGCCGCCGACATCAGCCCTGGGAGTCGAGCGTCGCGGGGCCGACCTTGGACAGCGACCCGTTGGTGTGGCGCAGCGCCAGCTGCTCAGCGTCCCAGCTGCCCACCCGGGGGTTGACCCGCACGTCCATGGCGCTGATCTGCTCGATGCCCTCCTCGGCGCCGACCTCGGTGGCGGCCAGGAAGAAGATGCCGTAGTCACGCACGATCGGGCCGCAGCCCGGGTCGGCCAGGGCGGCTGCCATGTCCTCGTCCTCGGAGACCACGTCGCTCACCTGCCCGTCGGTGAAGGCCAGGTCGTTCTGCTCGACCAGGGCCTTGCCGATCAGCCCCTGCAGCACCATGGTGCGCAGCGCGGGGTTGGGGCTCGACGCGTCGAAGCCGAAGACCCCGGCGCAGGCGGTCTGGGCGTCCTGCAGTTCGTTCAGGCTGGCGCTGTGACCCTCGACCTCGAAGGCGGTGCTGCCCCCGGGCTGGGTGCAGCCGATCATGGTCAGGGCGGCGACGGCAGCCAGCGGGGCGGCAACGAATCGGGCCCGGCGAGAACGGGCGGTGCGTGGCATGGGTTTTCCTCCGCAGTGGTCCGGGATGGTGGCGATGCGACGATCCTAGCCAGTGGTGGCCTCGACCGGTTCGGGGGCCACCACCGGGAAGATGTCGGTGACCAGGGCGGTCACCCATTCCAGCAGTTCCTGGTCGGCCATCAGCCCGCTGGTCACCGAGGCCCGCGGACGAGGCACCAGGACCACATTGAGGGCCTTCTTGATCACGCTGCCGGGGTAGAGCCGCTCGAGCCGCAGCTGGCGCGACTCGGGCAGCTGGGCCGGGGCCAGGCGGACGTTCGTCCCGACCGTGGTGACCTCCTGGATGCCCCGCTCACGGCACAGCAGCCGGAAGGCCGCCACGTCGAGCAGCGCCTGCACCTGCTCGCCGAACTCGCCGTAGCGGTCACGCAGTTCGGTGGCCACCTCGTCGATGTCGGCCTGGTCACGCACTTCGGCCAGGCGCTTGTACATCTCCAGCCGCAGGCGTTCCGATTCGACGTAGTCGGTGGGCAGGTGGGCATCGATCGGCAGTTCGATGCGCATGTCGGCCTCGGGTTCGGTGTCCTCGCCGCGGAAGTTGCTGACCGCCTCACCGACCAGCCGGATGTACAGGTCGAAACCGACGTCGGCAATGTGGCCCGACTGCTCACCGCCGAGCAGGTTGCCCGCCCCGCGGATCTCGAGGTCCTTCATCGCGATCGCCATGCCCGCCCCCAGGTCGGTGTGGGCGGCCATGGTCGACAGCCGGTCGTGGGCGGCCTCGGTCAGCGGCTTGTCCGGCGGGTAGAGGAAGTAGGCGTAGCCGCGCTCACGCCCTCGTCCGACCCGACCACGGATCTGGTGCAACTGCGACAGGCCCATCAGGTCGGCCCGATCGATGATCAAGGTATTCGCCGTCGAAATGTCCAGGCCGGCCTCGACGATGGTGGTCGAGACCAGCACGTCGGCGCGCCGCTCCCAGAAGTCGACCATGATCTGTTCGAGCTGCTTCTCCCCCATCTGGCCGTGGCCGGTGACCACCCGGGCCTCGGGCACGAGTTCCCGCAGCCGGCGCGCGGTCTTCTCGATCGACTGCACGCGGTTGTGGACGAAGAAAACCTGACCCTCACGCGCGAGCTCACGGCGGATGGCGGCGACCACCTGCCCCTCGTCGTAGGGCCCGGCGAAGGTGAGCACGGGGTGGCGCTCCTCGGGCGGGGTGGCGATCTGGGACATCTCGCGGATGCCCGTGATCGCCATCTCGAGCGTCCGGGGAATGGGGGTGGCGCTCATCGACAGCACGTCGACATTGAGGCGCATCTTCTTCAGCGCCTCCTTGTGCTCGACGCCGAAGCGCTGCTCCTCGTCGACGATGACCAGGCCCAGGTCCTTGAAGGCCACGTCGCTGCCGAACAGGCGATGGGTGCCCACGACCACGTCGACCTTGCCGCTGGCCAGGCCGTCCTTGGTGCGGGCGATCTCGGCGTCGGTCTGGAAGCGGCTCATCGGGGCCACGGTCACCGGGAAGCCGGCGTAGCGCTCGGAGAAGGTCTGGTAGTGCTGCTGCACCAGCAGGGTGGTGGGCACCAGCACGGCCACCTGCTTGCCGTCCTGGACGGCCTTGAAGGCGGCGCGCACCGCAATCTCGGTCTTGCCGTAGCCGACGTCGCCGGAGACCAGGCGGTCCATGGGCACCACCGATTCCATGTCGCGCTTGACCTCTTCGAGGGTGGCCAGCTGGTCGGGGGTTTCGACGTAGGCGAAGGCGTCCTCGAGTTCGCGCTGCCAGACGGTGTCGCTGCTGAAGGCGTGCCCCTTGCTGGCCTGCCGGGCCGCGTAGAGCTTGATCAACTCGGCCGCGATCTCCTTGACGGCCTTGCGGGCGCGGGACTTGCGCTGGCGCCAGTCGGCCCCACCCATCCGGTCGAGGCTGGGGTTCTCACCGCCGACGTAGCGGGTGACCAGGTCGAGGGCGTCCATCGGGACGAACAGTCGGTCGCCGGGCTGGCCCCGCTTGGACGGCGCGTACTCGATGACCAGGTACTCGCGGGTGGCGCCCTGGACGGTGCGGGTGGTCATCTCGACGTAGCGGCCGACCCCGTGGTGTTCATGGACGACGGGGTCCCCGGGCACCAGCTCGAGCGGTTCGATCTGGTTCTTGCGCCGGGCCGGCATCCGCCGGGCGGACTTGTCAGCGGCTTGCCCACCGGACAGGTCGCCGGTGGTGAACACGGCCAGGCCGATGGCGGTGGCGCGGAAACCGTGCTGCTGGGTGGCGCTGACGATCGTGATCGTGTGCGCCTCGGGAGCATGATCAAGATCTTCGGCCAGGTGCGAGGGCAGGTCATGTTCGGCGAGCACCTCGTGCATGCGGGAGGCCAGGCCGGGGCTGTCGGCGGTGAGCACGACGCGCTCCCCCCGCGCCAGGGAGTCGGCCAGGTCATTGACGGCACCCTCGACGTCCCCGCGCCACAGCTCGGTCGCCACGATGGCGAGCTGGTGCGACTCGACGTCGTGGGGGTCGTGGGTGGGCTCTGGCTCGGGGGTGGGCTGGGTGTCACCGGCGGTGTCGGTGGTGTCGGTGGCGGTGGGCAGCACGAAGGGTGACAGGGTCCACCAGGACTGCCCGCGCGCCAGGGAGACGCTGCGCACCTCACCGAGCTCACGGTAGGCCGAGCTCGACACGTCGATGGGGGCGCGGCCCCCGCCGGCTGCCCCCGACCAGGACGCCTCGAGGAACTCACGGCTGGTGCGGACCAGGTCGATGGCGCGGCTGCGGACCAGCTCGGGGTCGCTGACCAGGACCAGGGCATTGGTGGGCAGCACCTCGACCAGCAGTTCCAGTCCGTCGACCAGCACCGGGGTGAGGGCTTCCATGCCCTCGACGGCCTGGCCCTCGGCGAGGCGGTCGAGCATGTCGACCAGTTCGGGGTGCTCGGGGATCAGTGCCTTGGCGCGGGCCCGGACCTCGTCGTTGAGCAGCAGTTCGCGGCACGGGCTGGCGGTGACCTGCTCGAGCACGGTGTCGGTGGAGCGCTGGTCGGCGACGGTGAAGGTGCGGATCTCATCGACCTCGTCGCCGAAGAAGTCGATGCGCACCGGGTGTTCCTCGGTGGGCGGGAAGACGTCGACGATGCCGCCGCGCACGGCAAACTCGCCGCGCCGCTCGACCAGGTCGACGCGGTTGTAGGCGGCCGCCACCAGTGCTTCGGCGAGGTCGCGCAGGCTCAGTTCATCACCGGTGCGGATCTCGACCGGCGCCAGGTCGGCCAGGCCGCGGGCCTGCGGCTGCAGGATCGAGCGCACCGCTGCCACGACGACCTTCGGCTTGGGCTCGGTGGAGTTGCCGACGATGCGGCGCAGTACGTGCAGCCGGCGCCCGACGGTGTCGGAGCGGGGGCTGAGGCGTTCATGCGGCAGCGTCTCCCAGGCCGGGTAGTAGCAGACCTGGTCATCGCCGAGCCAGGACTGCAGGCTCGCGGCCAGGGCTTCGGCCTCGCGGAAGGTGGAGGCCACCACCAGGGTCATCCGGTCGGTGCTGGCGGCCAGGGTCGCCGCGATCGCCGCCCGGGAGCTCGCGGGGGTGGTCAGGTCGAGCGCGGGCGCGCCAGCCCGGGCCTGTTCCACGGCCTCGGCCAGTTGCGGATCGGTCGCGAGCAGGTCCACGAGTCCGGTAAGAGTCACCAGAAGAGTTTAGGTGATCGGCGCAGGGCCCTCCGCCACCCGCTACCTGCCCGCCCCCCATTCGGCGGATGCGCAGGTTTCTGCACGGAATCTTCGCCACCAGTGAAGGAAGTGTGACGGAACCTGCGCAAGCGCGGACGTCAGGGGGCCCCATGCCCGAGGTGGTCACCAAGGCCCTCCGTCGCCTGGGTCGGGAGCGTCAGCGGTAGCTACTCGTTGGCGTCGGTGGCCACCTGGGACAGGGCATGGACGAGCTTCTGCAACTCCCGGGCCTGCTTGGTGCGCAGCCGGATGGTCCGCACCGTGCCGCGGGCCACCACCCGTTCCGAGCGTTCCTGGTCGACCCAGCGGCGGCCCACGACCTCCCCCACGCCGAACTTCTGCAGGCTGTCCTCATCGGCCATCAACTCCGCACGGCCCTCGATGATCACGTGCACGAACTGGGTGCCCGCCTCATCGACGATCACCTCGCCGTCGGTGAACCGCATGTGGTGCAACTCGAAGTCATCGGCATCAGAGACGCTCATCTCGACGGCATCACGGCCCACCAGCGGCCAGATGGTCCAGTCGGCCAGCAGCCTGAGCTTGCGGTCCCAGGTCGGGACGTAGCGCCACAGCAATGAGCGCCACATGACCCAGGCCAGGAAGCCGGTGAACTCGCGCCCGTAGAGTTCGGCGATCGCGCTGCGCCGCCCGAGTGAGGCCCCCTGCCCGAAACCGGCGAAGCCGAACTTGTCGGGCTGCTGGCCGCGCGCCCACCGCAGCGTGTTGCGGGCCACCAGGGCACCCTGCTGCAGCGCGAAGATCGCCACCGCCGGGCAGGTGCCCCCGCGTGGGTGCGGGACCACGGCGCAGTCACCGGCCGCCCAGACGCCCGGATGCCCGGCCACCTGGCAGGTCTCGTCAGTGACCACCCGCCCGTTGGCTGACAGCGGCAGCCCCGGGACCTGCGCCACCACCGGGTGCGGTTTGGCGCCGATCGCCGAGATCACCGTGGTGGTGGGGATCGCGGGGGCATCCCGCAGTTGCACCGAGAACGGGGTCACCCCGGTGACCCGCTCGGCATCGACCAGTTCCACGCCCAGCTGCTTCAGCCGACCGGTGGCATAGGCCACCAGTCGGGGGTGGTTGGTGCGACCGCTGGGCCCGAGTTCGGGTAGCACCGCCTCACCGGGGTGGACGAGCACGACCCGCGGGTCCTCAGCCCCGACCCCGGGGTAGATCTTGCGCAGCAGCCGGGCGTAGTCGCTCAGCTCGCCGGCCAGCTCGCAGCCGGCGTAGCCACCACCGGCCACCACGAAGGTGAGCAGCCGTTGCCGTTCGGCCGCATCGTCGGTGTGGTCGGCCTGCTCGAAGCGGTTGACCAGGTGGTTGCGCAGCCGGAAGACGTCGTCGAAGGTTTTCATCATGAACGCGTGTTCGGGCAGGCCCGCGAAAGTCTCGTGCCGGTCGGCGGTGCCGATGCCGATGACCAGTTGGTCATAGGGCAGGCTGCGCCGGCGACCATGATCATCTTCAATGTCGACGGTATGCGCTTCCAGGTCGACGCCGGTGATCTCGGCCACCAACAAGCGAGCCGGGCGCACCATGCGGCGGGCCGAGTTGAGGATGGTGTGCGGCGAGATGCGGCTGGTCAGCATTTCCCCGATGAAACCGTGCCAGACCTGGTAGTTCTCCCGGCTGACGACGGTGACTTCGACCCCGCCGCGCCGGATGGCCCGGCGCAGGCCACGGGTCACGGTGATGGCCACGTAGCCACCCCCAAGCACCACGATCCGGTGGGTCATGTCTCACTGTGCACCCTCGACGGCGCGGCTGTAAATGCCCACTGCCTGTGAATACCCGGCGTCGACCCCAGCGCCGCCGCCAAAGGATCAGGTGTTGAACTTGTTCTGCGCCGCGGGCAAGCCCTCGTTGATGAGGGTCTCGATGGCATCGCAGGCGCGGGCGGCCTCGACCAGCACGTCTTCCCGCAGCTTCGAGGGGAACGGCTGCAACACGTAGTCCGAGGCGGCCTGGCGCCCGGGCGGGCGGCCAATGCCGTAACGCACCCGGTAGAAGTCCCCGCTGCCCAGGTGGGCGCGGGTCGACTTCAGTCCGTTGTGGCCGTTGTCCCCGCCGCCGAGCTTGAGGCGCATTTGCCCGAAGTCGATGTCGAGTTCGTCATGGACGACGATGACCTGCTCGAGCGGGATCTTGTGGAACGAGCACAGCGCCCGGATGGAACGCCCGGACTCGTTCATGTAGGTGCGGGGCTTGGCCAGGACGACCTTGACAGCGTCCCCGACGGCACCGAAGCCGGTGGCCCCGAGCCGGGTCTCGGCCACATCGGCGTACATGCCGCGCGGCGCGGAGAACGAGGCGTTGCCCCGCCTGGCTGCCTCGTCCGCCACCAGGAAACCGACGTTGTGACGGGTCGCGGCGTAGGCGGGGCCCGGGTTTCCGAGCCCCGCCACCAGCCAGGGTGCCGTCATGACGCGATCACCTGAGTCCTGCTCACTCCTCTTCGGCAGCAGCCTCGGCCTCGCCGGCCTCGGACTCGGGAGCGTCGTGCTCGATGCCGGCCTCGGCCTCAGCCTCGGCCAGCTCGGCATCCAGCTGCGCCTGGGTCGGGGCGTTGGTGATGTTGACCACCAGCAGCTCGGGGTCGCCGTCGACCTCGACGCCCTCGGGCAGGGTGACCTGGCCCTGCAGGATCTGGGTGCCGGCCTCGAGGCCCTCGATCGAGATCTCGATCTCGCCGGGGATGGCGGTGGCCGGGGCGAGCACGGTGATCGCGGTCAGCTCCAGGCCGACCAGGGTGGTCGGGGCGGCCTCGCCGACCAGGCTGACGGGCACCTCGACGGTGACCTTCTCGCCACGCTTGACAATGACCAGGTCGACGTGCTCGATGGAGCCGCGGATCGGGTCACGCTGCACCTGCTTGGGCAGGGCGAGCTGGGCCTCTTCGCCGGGGATCTCGATCGACAGCAGGGCGTTGGCGGCGCGCAGGGCCAGCAGGGTGGCGTGCCCGGGCAGGGCGATGTGGACGGGATCGGTGCCGTGGCCGTACAGGACGGCGGGCACCTGGCCGGCGCGGCGCAGGCGACGGGCAGCGCCCTTGCCGAACTCGGTGCGGGTCTCTGCGTTCAGAGTGATTTCTGCCATGACTTCTTCCTCAACCTCGACATTGGATGGCTCGCGAGGGAGGGCGGACAAACTCCTGGTGGAGCTCGTCGATCACGGACAGGCGTCCCTCGCCAAGCAGCCCAGCCATCCTAACGGTCGGCGCGCGGGGCGAACAAATCCGGCACGGGGATTTTCAGGCGGGTTCGGTGACGTCGGCCACCTGCGCCTGCAGCACCTCGATGACGTCGTCACCGGCCATGGTGGCGGCCACCCCGTGGGCCCCGGCACCCAGCGAGACGGTGCGTCCCCGCATGGTGGCATCGGCCACCACCGGCCAGGCGGTGAGCGACCCGAAGGGGGTGATGGTGCCGCGCTCGTAACCGGTGGCCTCGCGGGCCGTGGTGGCATCGGGCATCGAGAGCCGGTTCACGCCCAGCAGCTCACGCAGCTTGGGCCAGCTGATCTCCCGGTCGCCGGGCACGAGGACGAACAAGTAGTCGCCCTCGCTGCGGCGCACGACCAGGCTCTTGATGATGTCGCCCGGCTCGACACCGCGGGCTGCGGCGGCCTCGGCCAGGGAACCGACTCGTCCGTGCCGGGTGATGGTGAACGCGGCACCCGAGGCCACCAGGGCGTCGTGGGCGCGCTGCTCGGGGCTGGGTTGGCTGGTCACCCGGCCCGGCCTCAGGCCTGTCCGTTGAACAGGCTGGTCACCGAACCGTCCTCGAAGACCTCGTGGATCGCCTTCGAGATCAGCGGGGCGATCGAGAGCACCGTCAGCTTGAGGATGTCGACACCGGGCGGGGTCGGCAGGGTGTTGGTGACGATGATCTCTTCGAACGGGGAGTTGTTCAGCCGTTCGGCGGCCGGGCCCGACAGGATCGGGTGAGTGGCCGCGGCGATCACCTTGGCCGCGCCGCGCTGCATCAGCGCCTCGGCGGCCTGGCAGATGGTGCCGGCGGTGTCGATCATGTCGTCGACCAGCAGGCAGGTCTTGCCGACCACGTCACCGACGACCTCGTGCACGTCGACCGTGTTGGCCTTGTCGGGGTCGCGGCGCTTGTGGATGATCGCCAGCGGGGTGTGCAGCCGGTCGGTCCACATGTCGGCGAGGCGCACTCGTCCGGCGTCGGGAGAGACGACGACCAGGTCCTCACTCGAGCTGTACTTGTTGCGGACGTAGTCGGCCAGCACCGGCAGCGCCCACAGGTGGTCGACGGGGCCGTCGAAGAAGCCCATGATCTGGGCGGCGTGCAGGTCGACCGCCATGATGCGGTTGGCGCCGGCGACCTTGAACATGTCTGCCACCAGCCGCGCCGAGATGGGTTCGCGTCCGAGGTGCTTCTTGTCCTGTCGCGCGTAGGGGTAGAACGGTGCGACCACGGTGATCCGCTTCGCGGAGGCCCGCTTCAGCGCATCGACCATGATCAACTGTTCCATCAGCCATTCGTTCACCGGGGCACAGTGCGACTGGATGACGAAGGCATCCGAACCACGCACCGACTCCTCGAAGCGGACGTAGATCTCACTGTTGGCGTAGGCCAGTGACCGGGTGGGCACCAGCGGGACGCCCATCAGGTCGGAAATCTCCTGGGCAAGTTCAGGATGGGCGCGCCCCGCGAAGAGCTTGATCTCCTTGTCATTGGGGCGCTTGACACCAGTGGTGGTCGTCACTGCTGGTCCTCCGGACGGTTGGTCTGGGCGTTCACATGGATGGTCTCGGCGTCGATCAGGATCGCACCGGGCTGAAGAACAGTACCGCTCTCGACCTCGACACCGCCCACGTAGCTCAGCGGCGCGACGGTGGTGTTCTCACCGATGGTGGCGTTGCGGACCGCCACAAAACCTGCAGCGGTGGTGTGCTCCCCGAGGACGGCGCCGGGGCGCAGGTGGGCGTAGGGCCCGACCACGGCGCCGGCGCTGACCACGGCCAGTTCGGCGTGGCTGCGGATGATGGTGGCGCCCTCCCCCACCTCGACGTCACGCAGGGTGGTGTCGGGGCCGATGGTGGCGCCGGTGGCGACCGAGGTGGCGCCGGCCAGTTGGGTGTTGGGCAGCAGGGTGACGTCCTGGGCCAGGTCGACCTCGGACTCGATCCAGGTGGTCGCCGGGTCGAAGACGGTGACCCCGGCACGCTGCCACTTCTCGACGATGCGGCGGTTCATCTCGGCGTTCATCCGGGCCAGCTGCACCCGGTCGTTGACGCCCTCGGTCTGCCACAGGTCGTCGATGATGTGCGCGCCGACGCGGTGGCCCTCGGCGTTGGCGATGGTGATGACGTCGGTCAGGTACAGCTCGCCCTGGGCGTTGTCGGTGTTGAGGTTGGCCAGGCCGTGGCGCAGCACCTGCGCGTCGAAGACGTAGATGCCGGAGTTGATCTCTTGCACCTCGAGCTCTTCGGGGCTGGCGTCCTTCTGTTCGACGATGCGGGCCACCCGGTCACTATCGCGGATGACGCGACCGTAGCCGGTCGGGTCGGTGATCACCGCGGTCATCACCGTGGCCTGGTTTCCGGCCTCGCGGTGGGCCTGGACGAGTTCGGCGAGCGTCTCGCCGGTCAGCATCGGCACGTCACCGTAGGTGACCACGACCTCGCCCTCGATGTCCTCGAGCCCGGTCAGGCCGCAGCCGACGGCGTGCCCGGTGCCGCGCTGTTCCTCCTGGACGGCGGTGCGGACCTCGGGGGCGATCTCACCGAGGTGCTCCAGAACCTGTTCGCGGTTGTGGCCGACCACCACGACCAGGTTCTGCGGGTCGAGCGCCGAGGCCGCCGAGACCGCGTAGCTGAGCATGGTGTGCCCGGCGACCCGGTGCAGCAGCTTCGACAGGGACGACTTCATCCGGGTGCCGCCGCCGGCCGCGAGCACGACGACGGCGGCGACGGGCTGCGCTCGTCCGGGGTCTGGGGTGGTCGGGTCCTGGGGTGGCTGGGTCACGGGGTCCTCCGCTTCACGGCTGTACGGGCTGCCGGACTGGCGCTGCCCACTCTAGTGGTTCGGCACCTCGGCGAAGTCAGCCAGTGGGGGGTGGTGCGCGACGAGGTCGTCCAGCACCTGGCAGGCCAGCGGGTAGGAAGCGACCAACGGGTGGTGCAGCAGCGCGAGCAGCGCGTGGCGACGTGACCGGGTGAGGGCGGCGGTGATGGTGGTGTTCTCGACGTACTTGGCGTTGGTGACGATGCCGCGGGCGTGCGGCCACAGGTCGTCGACCGGCAGCGGGTGGACCCCGTCGCCGTCGACCCGGCAGGGCACCTCGATGACATCGTCGTCGGCCAGGCCGGCGATGGTGCCGCGGTTGGCGACGTTGAGCACCAGTTCGGCGGGCCGGTCGTTGGCGATGGCACCCATGATGGCCAGGGCGACCTGGTCGTAGCCGCCGGTCTGCAGGTCGGCCTGGTCGCGTTCAAAGGAACCGGCCGCCTCCCGGTTGCTGGCCATGTAGGTCTGTTCCCGGTCGAGCCGCGTCGCCTCCCACAGGGCGTGGGCGCCCGGGGCCCCACCGAGGGCGGCGACCGCGTCGTAGAAGCGGCCCTGCTGTTCCTGCAGGTAGGCGCCACGGGGGGCGGCTGCATGCAGGTCGGCGGCCAGCGCCTCGCGGGTGAAGTAGTAGAAGTGCAGGTACTCGTTGGGGATCGCCCCGAGGGTCTGCAGCAGTGGCGTTCCGAACAGCCTGCCCTCTTCGAAGGTCTCGAGCAGGTCGGCCCGCTCCAGCAGCAGCGGCAGCACGTCGGTGCCGTCGACGTGGAGCCCCCGCAGCCAGCCCAGGTGGTTCAACCCGAGGTAGTCGAGTCGGACGCGGGGCTCAGCGGTGGTTCCGGCTGGCCCGGTCGGCCCGGTGGCGCCCGTGCCGACGGGGCCCAGGTCGTCGGGGACGAGGCCGCCGAGCTGCAGCGCACCGAGCGCCCGCCGGGCCAGCCCGACCGGGGAATCGCAGATGCCGATGACCCGCTCGCCCAGGCCGTTGCCGTCGCGGCCGTGGCGCATCACCTGGGTGATCACCCCGGCGGGGTTGGTGAAGTTGATCACCCAGGCGTCGGGGGCGTGGGCCTTGACGGTATCGACGAAGTCGAGGGCCACGGGGATGCTGCGCAGGGCGTAGGAGATGCCACCGGCACCGACCGTCTCCTGCCCGATGATGTGGTGGTCGAGGCAGATCCGTTCGTCGGTGGCGCGGGCTGCGGTGCCACCCACCCGCACGGCCGAGAAGACAAAGTCGGTGCCATCGAGGGCTCGTCCGAGGTCAGTGGTGGAGACAACAAGCGGGGCGTCGGGGGCGCCGTCGGCGAGTTCGGCCAGCACCTGGGTGATGGCCCGCAGGCGCAGACGGTCGGTGTCGTGCAGGCGGACCTCGGTCACCCGCCCGGGCAGAGTGTCGGCCATCAGTGCGCGGTAGACCAGCGGGACGCGGAAGCCGCCACCGCCGAGCAGGGTGAGTTTCACCCCCTCAGCTTGCCACCAACTGTCGCCCCATTTCAGGCTGGTGACGGGTCGTGCAACAAAGCTCCCCGGGTAGGAGTCGAACCTACGTCGCTTGTCCTGATTCAAAGTCAGGCGGGCCCTGCCGGCAGACCAACCGGGGAATGTTGCCGGCCACTGGCCGAGCAACAACGACACTCTACGGAATGCGCGCACGGAAAGCATGTCGGCGATGACACGCCGCACCGGGGCGGCCTTTGGCGCCGGCCCGCCCGATCGGGGAGACTGACCGGGTGACCCACCAGCCCGATTCGTCCCTGCCCAGCGCCCGGCCCGCGTCGGGGCAACGGACGAACGGCCAAGCACTCCCCCGGGCCCGACGCGTCCGGGTGCGGATGACCAGCGCCGAGCGCCGCGAGCAGTTGATCGAGGTGGCCAAGTCGCTGTTCGCCGCCAACGGCGTCGAGGGCACCTCGGTCGAAGAGATCGCGGCCACCGCCCAGGTCTCCAAGCCCGTCGTCTACGAACACTTCGGCGGCAAGGAGGGGCTCTACGCGGTGGTCGTCGACCGCGAGTCACGCAACCTGCTCGATTCCATCCGCACCTCGATCATGGTCCAGGGCAGTTTCCGCGAGCTGATCCAGCGTGGTGCGATGGCCCTGCTCGACTACATCGACACCGAACCCGACGGCTTCCGGATCCTGGCCCGTGACTCCTCGGTGGGCAGCAGCGGCGGTTCGTTCGCCAGCATCCTCAGCGACATTGCCGCCAAGGTGGAAGACCTGCTGGCCCGGCCGTTCGCGCGGCAGGGCTATGACCCCGCCTTCGCGGGCCTGTACGCCCAGGCGCTGGTCGGGCTGGTCGCCATGGCCGGGCAGTCCTGGCTCGACGTGCGTGAGCCCGCCAAGGAAGTGGTCGCCGCGCACGTGGTGAACCTGGCCTGGAACGGCATGCGCAACCTCGAGTTCGAGCCCGGGCTGATCGACACCGACCCCCCGCACCCGACCGACTGAGCCCGACTCGCCCCCTACTGCTGGGCCGCCGCCTGGGCCAGCAGCAGGACCCGCAGGTCGTCCCCGATGCGTTCGAGCCGCTCACTCGACAGCGACCCGAGCAGCGACTCCTCGGTTGCGAGCAGGCTGTCCAGCGCGGCATCGACACGCAGCTTGCCCTGCTCGGTGAGCACCACCAGCACACCCCGGCCATCCACCGGGTGGCTGTCGCGGACGACGAAGCCGCGCTCGACCAGGCGGTCGACGCGATTGGTCATGGTGCCGGAGGTGACGTGGGTTTCCTTCAGCAACTGCCCGGGAGTCAGGTGGTAGGGGTCCCCGGCCCGCCGCAGGGCGGCCAGCACGTCGAACTCCCAGATCTCCAGGCCGTGCTCGGCGAAGGCGCTGCGCCGCGCCATGTCCAGGTACTGCTCGAGGCGTTTGACCCGTGACCACAACGCCATCGGTTCCAGGGGCAGGTCGGGCCGCTCACGACGCCAGGCAGCAATCAGTTCATCCACTTCGTCCTGCATGCCCTGCATTCTTTCACGGAATCTCTCCACGTCGAGAAACCCCCCTGGGCTCAACTGACCGGCCGCGCCCCCGGCACCGGGCCCACCGCCCGGCGCACCGACCACACCGCCGGGTGAGTCTTCAGGTGGCCGGCCAGGTCCATGGCGACCTCCTCCGACCTGACCAGGAAGGCGCAGGTCGGCCCCGAACCCGACAGCACGGCGCCCAGCACGCCGAAATCACGACCGTGGTCGAGCACCGACCCCAGTTCGGGACGAAGGCTGATCGCCGGCGCCTGCAGGTCGTTGACCAGCGCCCCGCCCACCCCGGCCACGTCGCCGGTGGCCAGGCTGTTCATCAGTTCGGTGGGGATTTCGGTGCTGGGTTCGAGCTCACCGGCGGCATGCATCTCGTCGAAGCGTCGGTACACCTGGGGCGTGCCGAGTCCGTCGCGGGCCATCGCCAGCACCCAGTGGTAGGAGCCGCGGCTGATCATCGGCACCAGCTCGGTGCCTCGTCCGGTGCCGCGCGCGGTGCCACCGATCAGCGCGAACGGCACGTCGCTGCCCAGTTGGCTGGCGAGTTCGTGCAGGTCCTGGGGCTGGGTGTCGAGGTCCCACAGCATCGCGCAGGCCAGCAGCGCCGCGGCGGCGTCGGCCGACCCGCCGGCCATGCCACCGGCCACCGGAATGGTCTTCAGCACCGACATCAGGGCGCCAGCGTCGACCCCGTAGCTCTCGCGCAGCAGTTGGGCGGCCTTGACGGCCAGGTTCGCCTCGTCGCGCGGCAGTGTTTCGGCGCCCTCGCCGCGCAGCTCGACGGTGATTTCGTCGGCCGACCTGGCCTCGATGTCGTCGTACAGCGAGACGGCGTGGAAAACCGTGCCGATCGGGTGGAAGCCGTCCTCGGCGAGGGCCCCCACCTTCAACGCCAGGTTGATCTTGGCCGGAACCCTGACCTTCACCCGGCCCAATCCTGTCTCTTGCACCCGCTCAACCTAGCCCAGAGTGCAGGGACTCGGCGATCTTCGCGAACGCTGTGATGTCGAGCGTTTCGCCGCGCGCCTGCGGGTCGAAGCCCGCCCGTTCGATCACCTCGGACGCCGCGGCCGAGCCGCCGCACAGGCCGGCCAGCGCGGCTCGCAGCATCTTGCGGCGTTGCGCGAAGGCGGCGTCGATGACCTGGAAGACCTGTTCGCGGGTGGCGGTGGTGGCCGGTGGGTCACGCAGGACCAGCCGGACCAGTCCGGAGTCGACGTTGGGCACCGGCCAGAACACCTTCGGCGGCACCGTGCCCACCCGGGTGGCCTCGGCGTACCAGGCCAGCTTCGCCGAGGGCACCCCGTAGACCTTCGACCCGGGGGTGGCGACCAGCCGGTCGCAGACCTCCAGCTGCACCATCACCAGGCCGGTGCGCCAGGTGTCGAACTGGGCCAACAGGTGCAGCAGCACCGGCACCGACACGTTGTAGGGCAGGTTGGCCACCAGCGCACTCGGCGCCGGGCCGGGCAGCGTGGCCACCGCCAGCGCATCGGACTCGACCACCCGCAGCCGTTCAGCCGCCTCGGGCATCCGCTCGGCGATGGTGTCGGGCAGCTGCCGGGCGAGCCGGTCGTCGATCTCGATGGCGGTCACCTCGGCGCCGACCTCGAGCAGCCCCAGTGTCAGCGACCCCAGGCCGGGGCCGACCTCGATGACCACGTCGTCCGGGCCGACCCCCGACAGGGCGACGATGCGACGGATGGTGTTGGCGTCGATGACGAAGTTCTGCCCGCGCTGCTTGGTCGGGGTCAGGTCGAGCCGGGCCGCGAGCTCACGGACGGCGGCCGCCCCCAGCAGCTTCGAGTCCCCGTTCACCGCTGCGCCCCGGCGCTGGTGAGCTGCTGGTGGGCAGGGTCGATCTCGTCCCATTCGCCGTTGAAGGCGGCGAAGGTGTTGGCCCTGACCTGGTCGCACAACTGCTCCAGGCCCACCCCCAGGTGGTCGGCGACATAACGGACGGTGTGGGCGAGCACGTAGGGCGCGTTCTTGCGGCCGCGGGCGGGCACCGGGGTCAGGAAGGGTGCGTCGGTCTCGACCAGCACCCGGTCGAGCGGGGTGATCGACAGCGCCTCCCGCTGGGGGCCGGCCGACCCGAAGGTGACCACCCCGGGGAAGCTGAGCCAGGCACCCCGGTCGAGGCATTCACGGGCGAAGTCGGCATCGCCGCTGAAGCAGTGCATCACGATACGGTTCGGCAGCCCGACCCGGTCGAGCATCTTCAGGATGTCGGCGTGGGCGTCGCGGTCATGGATGACCAGCGTCAGGTCGTGCTCAATCGCCAGCTCGATGTGCCGGGTGAAGCTGTACTGCTGGCGTTCATGACCCTCGGGGTCCCGCGTGCGGTAATAGTCCAAGCCGGTTTCGCCGATCCCCCGGACGACATCAGCCGCGCTGGTCGCCAGTTCGGCGACCTGGGCGAGTTGGTCGTCCAGCAGGTCAGCGGCGCGGGCGGCCTCGTTCGGGTGGATCGAGACGGTCGCCACCACCCCGGGGACCCGGCGGGCCAGGTCGACGGCGTACTGGTTGCCCTCGACGTCGCAGCCGACCTGCACCAAGCGGGTGACCCCGACCCGGTGCGCCAGGCCCAGGCTGGTGTCGGCGTCGAGGCCGGTGTACTCGGTGGTCGTGTCGGCGTGGGTGTGTGAGTCGATGACCGGACGCGGCAGCGGCTCGGGCAGCGGAGGCAGGCCCCAGCCGTCCAGCCGGGCGTCGAGGCCGGTGGGTGTGCTCATCGGTGTCCTCCTGGGCTCGAGTCACGGTCGGCGATCGCGGCAGCGTAGAGCTGCTTGCGGTTGGCGCCGGTGGTCGCCGCCACCTCGGCAACAGCAGCAGACAGCTTCTCACCCTGGGCCATCCGGGCACGCACCAGGTCCAACGGGTCGACCTCGTCGTCGGCTTCCTCGGCGCCCGCGACGACCACGCAGATCTCCCCGCGGGCGTGTTCACCGGCCCACTCGCCCAGGGCGCCGAGCCCGTCGCGGCGGACCTCTTCGAAGGGCTTGGTCAGCTCCCGGCAGACGGCGGCGGGGCGTTCGGCCCCGAAGGCATCGGCGGCGTCGACCAGGAAGTCGACCAGCCGGTGCGGGGCCTCGAAGAAGACCATGGTGCGGGGTTCGTGGGCCAGGTCGGCCAGGCGCCGGCGCCGCGGGCCGTCCTTGCGGGGCAGGAAGCCCTCGAAGCAGAACCGGTCGGTGGGCAGGCCCGAGACGGCCAGTGCCGTCAGCACTGCCGAGGGCCCGGGCAGCGCGGTCACCTCGTGGCCGGCGGCCAGTGCGGCCTGGACCAGCCGGTAGCCGGGGTCGGAGACCAGCGGCATGCCCGCGTCGGAGACCACCAGCACGTCACCCTCGGCCAGGGCGGCCACCAGCTCGGGCGTGCGGTCGGCCTCGTTCTGGTCGTAGAAGCTGACGATGCGGGCCTCGGTGCGCAGGCCGAGTCGGCGCAGCAGGGTGGTGAACCGCCGGGTGTCCTCGGCGGCAATCAGCGGCGCGGCGGTGATGGCGACCCGCAGCGCGTCAGAGGCCTGGCTCGAGTGCCCGATGGGGGTGGCGGCCAGCACCACCCGCCCGGGGCTGTTGCTGGGCCGGGGGCTGTTGCTGGGCCCGGGGCCGTCGGGCTGCGAGCCGTCGGGCTGCGGGCTGTCGAGGTCGTCCGGGCTGGTCACCTGTCCATCCTGCCCGACCCTGCCCTCGCATGCGCATACGATGGCACGGTGACCCGCATGCCCGAGCAGGAGGACACCAGCACCGAACCCGGTGCCGACGAGGTCGTCGCTACGACTCGTCCGGCTGGTTCGGTGGTCTACGGACCGGTGAGCCCCGACCTTGACCCCGCGGACCAGGCCGACCTCGACAGCCTCGACGACGGCGACGACCCGTTCGACGCGGCGTCCCCGGTGAGCGGGTCGAAGCGCGTCCTGAAGCCACTGCCGGTCGGTGAGCCGATCACGCCGGCCACACCGATGACCACCATCGAACGCCTCAAGGACGGCCCGCCGCGCTCGGGGCTGGTCGGTTGGGTCGTCACGATCGCGATCACCCTGTTCGCGTTGGGCCTGCGGCTGTGGCACCTCGACTTCCCGCGCAAGCTGGTCTTCGACGAGACCTACTACCCCAAGGACGCCTGGGCGCTGCTGAACCACGGCTTCGAGCACGACTTCGTCTCCGACGCGAACGACAAGATCGCCAACGGTGACCTGACGGGGCTGTTCATCCAGGGCCCCTGTGCCCGGCCGAACGCCGTCGACGACATCTGCTCGGCCTATGTGGTGCACCCACCGCTGGGCAAGTGGCTGATTGCCTCGGGTGAGTGGCTGTTCGGCATGAACTCGTGGGGGTGGCGGGTGCCCTCGGCGATCTTCGGCGCGCTGATGATCTTTCTGGTGATCCGGCTGGCGGCGCGGCTGGGCCGCTCGATGCTGGTCGGCGCCATCGCCGGCATCCTGCTGTGCTTCGACGGGCTGCACTTCGTGATGAGCCGCATCGGCCTGCTCGACATCTTTCAGGCCACCTTCCTGGTGGCCGCGGTGGCGGCGATCGCCGCCGACCGGGACTGGTTCCGACAACGCCTGGGCAGACACCTGGAGAAGATCGGCCAACCCGACCTCGACGGGAAGTTCGGGCCCGCCCTGTGGTGGCGGCCCTGGCGGGTCGTCTCCGGGATCATGTTCGGCTGCGCGATCGCCGTGAAGTGGAACTCCATCTACGCCCTGGCCGCGATCGGGCTGCTGACCGTTTTCTGGGACGTCTCGGCCCGCCGCCTGGCCGGGGCCCGGGCCCGCTCGTGGTGGGCGCTGCTGCGTGACGGCATCCCGGCGTTCATCTCGATGGTGGTGCTGGCGGTGCCGGTGTACATGGCGAGCTGGATCGGCTGGTTCCGCACCACCGGCGGGTGGGACCGCAACTGGGCGGTCAACCCGAACAACTCCGGCTCGGTACTGGCCGACCTGCCCAACTGGCTGGGGTCGTGGCTGGCCTACCACCGCTCGATGTTCGAGTTCCACACCGGTGACTTCATCAACAACGCCACCCACGTCTACGAGGCCCACCCGGCCGGCTGGCTGGTGATGGCCCGCCCGATCGGCATCGACGCCCAGAACGGCATCCAGCCCGGTGAACAGGGCTGCGAGGCGGTCGGTGACACCTGCCTGCGGGTGATCACCGCGCTGGGCACCCCGACCCTGTGGTGGTTCGCCGCAGCGGCGCTGATCGCCGGGTTGATCTACTGGATCGCCGGTCGCGACTGGCGCTTCGGCCTGCCGATCGTGGCAGCGCTGGCGATGTACCTGCCCTGGTTCCAGTACACCGAGCGACCGCTGTTCTTCTTCTACGCGGTCTGCATCATCCCGTTCACCGTGGTCTGCCTGGCGCTGGTGCTCGGCAAACTGCTGGGGGCACCCACCGACCCCGACCGCAAACGCAACTCGTGGATCGTCTCGTCGGTGGTCGGCATCGTGGTGCTGAACTTCGCCTTCAACTGGCCGATCTACACCGACCAACTGCTCACCCGCCGCCAGTGGATGATGCGGATGTGGTTCGGCTCCTGGATCTGACGCCTGCCCGGATCTGACGCCTGCTCAGACCAGCAGCAGGACTCAGATCAGCAGCAGGAACAGCGCCAGGCCGGCCACGATGGCACCCAGCGCGAGCAGTCCCCAGCCCACCGATTCGGGCAGGGCGGCGTACTTCTGCAGGAACGTGCGGCTCCCCTGCTGGTGCTGGGCGACCTGCCCGTAGCCACCCTGGGGAGCCACCTGCTGGGCGGCGGGGCGGTAGCCCTGCCCGACCAGCGGCTGGGCCGGGATCGGCTGGGACGGCATCGGCCGCGAAGACGGCGAGGCCATCCCCTGCGGCACCTGCTGCGGCTGGTTCGGGGGCGGCTGGGGAGTCCGTCGTCCGCTCACCGGGGAGTTCTGGTACTGGCCGGGGGTGTCGGTGGGCGCCCACCCCGGGGCGGGTCGGTGCTGCTGGGCCCCGCTGGGGGCCTGCTCCATCGGGAACTGCTGGCCCGGCAGCGAGGTGACCGAGCCGCCCGCCGGGATCGCGCCGGGGCGCGCCTGGCTGCCGGCCTGGGCGGACATCGGCCCGGCCTCGTTCCAGCCCTCCGGGAAGTCGGGGATGCGGTCGGGCACCACGATCGGACGATTGCCCGTGCGCGGCAGGGTGGTCGCGTGCAGCGCATCGAGCGCCGAACGGGCGGTCTGGTAGCGCTTGGTCTCTTCGTCGAACAGCTTCGCGATGAAGCGACCCAGGGGCACGTTCGCCGCGGCGGCGGGGATCTCGGGGGTGCCGTCGGCCGGGGGGCGGCGCCCGGTCAGCATCTCGAGCAGCACCACGCCCACCGAGTACAGGTCCTGCTGCGGGGTCGGGTCTGCGCCGTACTGGGCCTCGGGTGACATGTAGCCCGGGGTGCCGATCACCTCGGTGGCCCGGGTCATCCGCGGGTCACCGATCGGGGCGGCGATGCCGAAGTCGGACAGGTAGGTGAACGGGTCGGGCTTGCCGGGGCTGGCGCTCGGTTCCATCAGGATGTTGGCGGGCTTCACGTCGCGGTGCACCAGCCCGGTCTCGTGGACCGCGACCAGTGACTCGAGCAGCTGCTCGATGATCTTGACAGCGAAGGCGGGCGGCAGCGCGCCCTGCTCCTTGATGATCTGGGCGAGGGAACCGCCGCGGATCAGCGGCATGGTGAACATCACCTTGTCGTCCTCACCGGCCCAGCCCAGCGGGGTGATCACGTGCTCGTGCTCGACCCGCCAACTGGTCTCACGCATGAACCGGATCAGGGAGTCGGAGTGGGACTGCTTGAGCACCTTGCCGGCGCGGTACTCCTGGACACGCAGGTCCCAGACGCGCCAAATGACGCCGCCGCCCCCGCTCGCCAGCGGGTCGACGAGCTCGTAACGACCCGCGAAGACTTCACCCATCGCGCTCCATCTTGCCAGTTGTCGGGCCAAACATCCCCATGCAATCCCCGCCCGCGGGTTGCGCGCGGCGTGGGCAGGGGTGCCGCGGCTGTCTAGACTCGCTGTCATGACCTCACCGCGCTGGACGACCAGACTGCTCGCTGCCCTGGCGGCGGGCGTGGTCCTCCTGGTCAGCGGGTGCGGGTCGGGTGAACAGAACCCCTACGGCCAGCGCATCCAGGGCACCGGCGTGTCGACCGGCGCGCCGCTGCTGCCCGAGGGCGACTCCTGGGACGAGCTGGGCACCGCCGGCACCGATGAGGGTGTGCGCGTCTACACCGTGGAACGTGACCTCGGTACCGATGTCACCATCTCGGTGACCGCGCCCAGCACCCCCGGGGCCGATGACGGCCTGCAGGTGCAGCTGACCGATGCGGCCGGCAACCGGTGCTCGTCGGCGGCCGCCAGCAGCTACGCCTCGGTGCGCGACCCGGTGATGTCGGCCACCGTGGAGTCGACCCGGCGCGAAGGTGACCAGTGCCTGACCGCGACCCGGCTGCTGTTGAGCGTCAGCCGCAGCGGTGAGGCCGAGCAGGCCACGCAGGTGCGGATCAGGCTGTTCACCGTGGCCGGGGTGGAGGACAAGGACTACCCCGAGCACGACGTGGAGCACCAGTTGTCGCCGATCAGCGTGGGCAACAGCACCCCCGGTGAACCCGGCAGTTGGTTGGACGACGCGCAGGTGCTGGAGCCCAACCAGACCGTGAGCGGCTCGATCGGCACCGGTGTGCTGCATACTTACCGAATCGGTTTGGAGTGGGGCCAGGGCATGCAGGTGCAGTTGGTGTTCCCCGACCCCCCGCCGTCGGTGCGCGATCAGGTGGGTGAGGCCGGCCTGCGTGGCGGGCTGTACCTGGTCAACCCGGCCGGGGAGTTCGGTTCGCTGAACCCGGTCTGGTTGTCCCCGGGTGGTGCGACCGATGCCACGCTGGACCCGGCGTTCTACGTGTCCAGGAGCCTGGCGAACCTGCCCGGGTATTACACGCTGGTCGTCAGCGTGTCGAGTACGAAGGAGACCACCGCAGTGCTGCCCTACCAGTTGATCGCCTCGCCCTTCGGCGCCACCAACAACGGCCTGGGCCCGCAGGTGGTCTACGCCACCAGCTCGTCCGGCCTGCCCGAGGGTGTGCTGTGGTCGATGCTGGTGGTCGGTGTGCTGCTGATCATCGCCGGCATGGCGCAGGTCACCCTGCATCGCCAGCAGCACTGACCGGGGTCGGCCACCATGACTGAGGACCGCACCGTGGCGGCGAGCCGTGTCGTCCGGGCCACCCCGCAGCAGGTGTTCGCGGTGGTCGCCGACCCCCGTCGGCACCCCGACATGGACGGCCGCGGCAACACCACCGCCGCCCAGGACGCCACGCCGATCACCGCAGCGGGCGTCTCGTTCCTGATGTTGAACAGCAACGGCAAGGTGCGTGAGAACCGGGTGGTCGAGTTCGAGGCCGACCGGCTGGTGGCGTGGATGCCCTGCCCCGTGGGCGGTGAGCCGTTCGGGTTCCTGTGGCGCTGGGCGGCGGTGCCGAACCCGGACGATTCGGCCACCAGCGTGGTCACCCACAGCTACGACTGGACGACCCTGACCCGCGAGGACCTTTTCGAGGAGGCCCGCTCGGTGAGCGTGGCCGACCTGGACCGTTCCCTGGCCCGGTTGGCCGCCCTGCTCGAGAACTGAGCGGGCGCCGACTGGGCCTGGCTCAGTCGGCGGGGCGCAGGAGGCGTCGTCCGAGCAGGCCCACGACGAGCACCGCGATGCCGGTGAGCAGCACCGGCCAGGTGAGGGTGGCCACCAGCAGCAGGCACAAGGCGATGCCGAGGACCTGCAGCGCGCGGGGGTAGCGGCGGCCCTCGCGCTGCCGCAGCGCGGCCAGGTTGGCGACGGTGTAATAGAGCAGCACCCCGAAGCTGGAGAAGCTGATCACCTCACGCAGCCCACCGAAGGCCACCAGCACGCTGACGACCACCGCCAGCACGACCTCGGCGCGGTGCGGCACCTGGAAGCGCGGGTGGATGCCGGCGAACCAGGTCGGCAGGTCACGCTCGCGGGCCATCGCCAGGGTGGTGCGCCCGATGCCGGTCATCAGGTTCAGCAGCGCGCCGAGGCAGGCCAGGGCGGCGGCCACGGTCACCGCGAGCGCCAGCGCCCCGGAGGGGTCGATCATGGCGGCGGCCTCGTGCACCGGTCGGGTGCTGGCGGCCAGCGCCTCGACGCCGAGCCGGTCGAGCAGAGTCAGCGCCACCACGGTGAAGACCACCAGCGCGATCGCCAGAGCGGCCAGGATCGCCCGGGGAATGGTGCGCGCGGGGTCACGCACCTCCTCCCCCATGGTGGCGATCCGGGCGTAGCCGGCGAACGCGAAGAACAGCAGGCCGGCCGACTGCAGCACGCCCAGCAGGCTGGGTTCGATGCTCAGCCCGGCCAGGTGGCTCGGCCCGTCGGCGAGCAGGTTGCCGGTGGCCCAGACCAGCAGGACGGCCAGCACGACGGCCACGATGATGCGGGTGGCCAGCGCCGTGCGGGTGATGCCGCGGTAGTTGATGGCGGCCAGCACGAGCACGGCTGTGACTGCCACCAGCCGCTGGGCCCACCCGCCGGGCACCACGTAGGCGGCGAAGGTGAGCGCCATCGCCGCGCACGAGGCGGTCTTGCCGATCACGAAGCACCAGCCGGCGGCGAAGCCCCACCACGGCCCGAGCTCGGCTCGTCCGTAGGCATAGGAGCCGCCGGCGACCGGGTGGACGGCGGCCAGCTGCGCCGAGGAGGTGGCATTGCAGTAGGCCACGACGGCGGCCAGCAGCAGGCCGACCAGCAGTGCGGCCCCGGCCGCCTGGGCTGCCGGGGCGAAGACCGCGAAGACGCCGGCGCCGACCATGGACCCGACGCCGATGACAGTGGCGTCGCCCAGCCCGAGTCGCCGGGCAAGCGTGGATTGGCTCACGTCGGCTGACCCTAGTGGCGCAAGGTGTCCCCCGGGTGAACGCGACCGCCGCGGGGTGGACGGGCTGCGGGTGAACGGGCGCATCCCCCCAGCAGTGTGCATCGACCGGCCGACAACCGGCCTTGACAGCCCTTTCCACCCCGGTCGATGCACGTTGCTGGGGCCAGGGCCGACGGAATGGGTACCGCGGCCGGCTCGTGATAGAACGGCCCGGTGACCGATCCCAACCTCATCCGCGTCGAGGGCACCGAGCGGACCTTCCACCGGCTCAAGGTGTTGGCCGTGCTGCTACTGCCCCTGTCGATGTCGCTGATGGCGCTTTCGGCGGTCAATGTGGCGCTGCCCACCATCGAGGTGGGGTTGGGGGCCAGCCCGACCGATGTGCAGTGGATCCTGTCGGGCTATGCGCTGGCGTTCGGGGTGTCGCTGATCCCGGCCGGCCGCGCCGGTGACGTGCTCGGACGAGGCACTTGGTTCCTGATCGGGTTGGTGCTGTTCCTGGGTGCCTCGCTGGTCTGCGGGCTGGCGCCGAACCCACTGGTGCTGAACGCCGCCCGCATCGTGCAGGGGGTCGGGGCCGGCATCTTCTCACCGCAGGTGACCGGCATGATCCAGCAGTACTTCACCGGGCAGGGCCGGGCGAAGGCCTTCGCGCTGTTCGGGCTGGTGATCTCGGCGTCGGTGGCTGTCGGGCCGGTGCTGACCGGCACCATCATCCAGGCCATCGGCCCCGAGGACGGCTGGCGCTGGGCGTTCTTCATCTACATCCCGATCGGGCTGCTCGCGGTGGTGCTCGGGTTGCTGTGGTTCCCCTTCGAGAACGAACGCCGACGCCGCGCCGGCGCCCCCGAGCTGGTGGGTCGCAAGCTCGACCTCGACCCGGTCGGTTCGGTGATCCTGACCCTGGCGATCCTGTGCCTGATGTTCCCGTTCATGGCCCACGCCGCGTGGGCGTGGTGGCTGCTGCCGGCCGCCCCGGTGCTGGCCTGGCTCTGGGTGCGCTGGGAACGGGCCTATGCGGCGCGTGGTGGGGCCCCGATGGTCGACCTGTCGCTGTTTGCCTACCGCTCGTTCCGCAACGGCATGCTGGTCTCGGGCACCATGTTCCTCGGTGTGGCCAGCACCTTCGCGGTGGGGGCGATCTTCCTGCAGTCCGGTCTGGGGGTGGCCGTCGTCCTGGTCGGGCTGGTGGGCCTGCCCAATGCGATTGTCAGCGCGTTCTCGTCGGTGTGGTCGGTCAGGTACGTACTCAGCCACGGCCGCCAGCTGATCGTGGCGATGCTGCTGCTGATGGCCACCGGCACCCTGCTGAGCATCGGGGTGGGGTTGCTGGTGCCGCACGGGGCCCCCTGGTGGCTGCTGTCGTTGACGTTGATGCTGAACGGCTTCGGCATGGGTGTGGTCGGTTCGGCCAACCAGACCCTGGCAATGCAGGACGTGCCGCCGCAGCACGGCGGCACCGCCGGCGGCATCAAGCAGACCGTCGAACGCATCGGGGCCGCACTGGGCAACGCCATGGTCGTCGGGGTGCTGTTCACCCTGGTGCCGCGGGGGTGGACGACTGCCTTCGCCGGCGCCTACGGCATGATCCTGGTCTGCATCCTCGCTGCGGCCGCGCTGGCCGTGCTGGACGAGCGCCAGCACCGTCGTCCGGTCGGCCCTTCAGCCGCGGCCGGCTGATCAGCCGCGCCCGGCGGTGCGGCGCCCGAGCAGGGTCGCGACCACCGCACCGACCAGCAGCATGCCCATCGGGATGAGCAGCGCCGAGCGCAGGCCCACCTCGTCACCGACCAGTCCGAGCAGCGGCGGCCCGACCAGGAACGCCAAGTAGCCGATCGTGGACGCCAGGGCCACCCGGGCGGCCGGGTTCGGGCCGGAGTCACCGGCCAGCGACAGGGCCACCGGGAAGCCGAGTGCCGCGCCCAGCCCCCACAGCACCACCGCGGCCGACGCCACCACGACGTTGTCGACCACGCTGACCAGCAGCACTCCGACTCCGCCGAGCACGGCGCTGGCGGCCAGCGCTTGGGCTCGTCCGAGTCGGGCAATGACCGGGCCACCGGCGAACCGGCCGAGGGTCATCGAGGCGGCGAACACCGCGTAGACCACCGACCCGAGGGCCGGGTCGAGGCCGTGGCCGTCGACCATGACCAGCGGCAGCCAGTCGTTGGCCGCACCCTCGGCCAGGGCCATCGCCAGCACCACCAGGCCGGTCAGCAGCAGCCGCGGGTCGCGCCACAGCCCGGACTTGTCGGCGGCACCGACCGGCCGGTCGCCGGGCTCGGCTCGTCCGGTGGCAGGCGGCAGGTGGCGGATCGCCCACAGGAACAGCACCAGCCCGACCGCGCCGACCGCGATCAGGTGCCAGGTCACCGGCAGCCCGGCGGCGATCGCGACGATGCCGGCCACCGCGCCGACGACCGTGCCCAGGCTGAAACCGCCGTGCAGCAGCGGCAGGAAGGGGCGCTGGATGATCTTCTCGACGTCGGCGCCCTCGACGTTCATGGCCACGTCGGCGCCACCGGAACCGGCGCCGAACAGGAACAGCCCGGCCACCACGAGCCCGGCCGAGCCGGCGGCAGCACCCAGGCCGATGGTCGGCATGCTGGCCACAATCCCGATGTTGCCGACGGTGATCACCGGCCGGGCACCGAAACGGATGCACAGCGGGCCCGAGGACAGGATGCCGACCATCGAACCGGCCGACAGCCCGAGCAGCACCAGGCCCATCTCACCGGTGCTGGCGTCGAGCAGGTCGCGGATCGCCGGTGTGCGAGTCACCCAGGACGACAGGGCCAGCCCGGCGAGGAAGAACAGCGAGAACAGCGCCCCCCGGCGCTGGGCAATGGTCGAGGTCACCCGCGGAGGGGCTCAGTCGCGGTCGAGCAGGTGGCGCAGTACCGTCACCACACCCTGCTCGGCGTTGGTCGGGGCCACGTAGCGGGCCCGTTCCTGGATGCCGGGGTGGGCGTTGCCGATCGCGAAGGACAGGTCGGCGGCATCGAGCATCTCGGCGTCGTTGTAGTAGTCGCCGAAGGCCACGGTCTGGGCGCGGGTCACCCCGAGGGCATCCTGCAGCGACTGCACGGCAGTGCCCTTGTTCGAGCCGGCGGCCATGATGTCGATCCAGTGCTCGGCTGAGTGCACGACCTGGTGGGTCCGGCCGACCGGGGCCAGCTGCCCGTTGATCAGTTCGGTGGGGTCACCGAAGTCGTAGATCGCCACCTTGAGGATGTCGTCGCCGATCTCGCGCAGGCTCTCGACGCCGGTCAGCTGGCTGAAGTACTCCCCCACGTGCTCGACGAACGCCTCGTCGGTGCGCTCGACCCAGGCCCCGCCGCGCCCGCAGAGGATGACACCCAGGTCGCGCCCGGACTGCTCGGCGATGTCAATGATCCGTTCGACATCGACGGGGGCCACGGTGCTCATCGAGACGATCGTGCCCTCACGCACCACCATGCAGCCGTTCTCGGAGACGAGGGTGTTGATCTTGGGGAAGTCGGTGAACATCCCGCTGAGGGTCGGGTAGGGACGTCCGCTGGCGGGGACGAAGCTGATGCCGGCCTCGTCCAGGTCGTCGATCAGCTCGGCGAAACCCTGCGGGATGCGGCCGGACTCGTCGAGCAGGGTGCCGTCCATGTCGCAGACCACCAGGCGCACCTCGTGGTCGCGTGGGTCGACCTGGTGCCAGGTCTCATGGGGGCTGTGGACGGGGGTCTGCTTGGTCTGGGTCACCCGTCGAGG
Organism: Aestuariimicrobium sp. Y1814; assembly: GCF_050113895.1. Classification (NCBI taxonomy): domain Bacteria; kingdom Bacillati; phylum Actinomycetota; class Actinomycetes; order Propionibacteriales; family Propionibacteriaceae; genus Aestuariimicrobium; species Aestuariimicrobium sp. Y1814. The sequence goes on from NZ_JBNJRW010000006.1 coordinate 56,314, forward strand.
CTAGCTGTTGCCCGTGAACGGCAGGTGACGAGCCCGGTGGGCGGGACCGTCGTCGGCCCCCCGGCGGGTTAGCGTGACCGGGTGAACCCGAGCACCCAGAACCCGTATGCCGCCTTTCTGGCACCGTCCCGGCAGCGGGACTGGGTCGAGCCCGAGCACGACTGGTGGCACTGGCGAGACCAACGGGTGCACGTCGCCCGGGCCCGGCCCGCCGAGGCTCCGGTGCGGGTCATCGTGGTGCACGGCGCCGGTGGGCACAGCGGGGCGTTGTGGCCGTTGGCCGGGCTGGTCGCCTCACGCGGGCTCGACGTCGCCGCCCCCGACCTGCCGCTGTACGGCCGCACCGAGGTGGCCGACCCGGCAGGGGTCCGCTACGGCGACTGGGTGGACCTGTTGGTCGACTTCGTCACGGCCGAGGACGACGGACGACCGCTGCTGCTGCTCGGTGCCAGCATCGGCGGGCTGCTCGCGGCCGACGTCGCTGCCCGCAACCCCCGGGTCGACCACGTGGCCGCGACGTGCCTGCTCGACCCCTCGGACTGGCGGGCGATGGCCGCCATGACTCGCTTCGGACCGCTCGGCGTGGTGGGTCGTCCGCTGTCGTTGCTGGTCGAACGGTGGTTGGGCGACTCGCGACTGGCGCGGGTGATGCTGCCGGTCAGCTGGGTGGCGAACCTGGCCCGGATGAGCCGCAACCCCGAGCTGTCCCGGATGTGCGCCACCGACCCGCTGGGCGGCGGCGTGCGGGTGCCGGTCGGGTTCCTGACCAGCTACATCGGGTTCGGCCACACCCCGCCGGGGCAGGTGACCACACCGGTGAGCCTGCTGCACCCGAGTCGTGACGCCTGGACGCCGGTGGCGCTGAGCACCCGTTACCTGGCCCGGGTCGCCGGCCCCAGCCGGATGGTGCTGCTGCGTGAATGCGGCCACTTCCCCATCGAGGAACCGGGTTTGGACGACCTGGTCAGCGCCATTGACGAGATCATCGCCGGGCTCAGCCAGGTGTGACGTCTGGCCCACGGCCGGGCACCCTCGTCCGAGTTTGCGCAGGTTTCGACACGGTCCCATCTCTGGTGGCAGTGATTCCGTGATGGAACCTGCGCATCCGCGAATCTGGGGGCGGCGAGGCTGGGGTCGGACGACCGGGTCCGCGCGATGAGGAGCCCAGCCGCGAGGGGTCAGGCGACCGACTTGGCCCGCCATTCGGCCTGCTTCTGCTTCCACAGCTCGCGCAGGTCGGGGTCCTCCATCACCAGCCGGACGGTCTGGCAGTCCTGCGGGCCCGTGGCTCCCGGCACACACAGCGAGCAGGGGTCCCCGGGTCGCAGCGGACACTTGGGGGTCGCCAACTTGCTTGCCATGGTTCAAAATTCTACGAACCCGCCCTGATCCTCCGAGCACCGCCCCCGGCAAAGGCCCTGTCGGCCCCACGGCCGGGAGCGTATCCTCAACAGAGTCGGACGACGGCGTCCGCGACGAGAGGCAGCAATGCGCAACGTCACCTATTCCCTCGCCATGTCCCTGGACGGCTACGTCACCGACACCGACGGGTCCCTCGACTGGAGCGCCCCCGACGAGGAACTGTTCCGGTTCGCGACCGAGGAGGTGCGCCGGGTCGGCGTGCACCTGCTGGGGCGGCGGCTCTACGAGACCATGCGCTACTGGGACGAGCAGGACCCTGCCGGGTTCACCCCGGACGAACGCACCTTCGCCGACCTGTGGAACCCGCTGCCGAAGGTCGTGTTCTCGGCCTCCATCACCGAGGTCGACGCCAGCGCCCGGCTCGCCACCGGCACCCTGCAGCAGGAGATCGCCGCACTCCGCGCCCAGCCGGGCGAGGGGTCCATCGGCATCGGCGGGGCCAACCTGGCCGCCCAGGCCGCCGACCTGGACCTGATCGATGAGTACCACGTCAGGGTCTGCCCGGTGCTACTGGGCGGTGGCACCCCCTTCTTCGCCCACCACGGCCACCTCAGCAGGCTGGAACTGGTCGAGTCACGGTCGTTCGACTCGGGTGTGGTCTACCTCGGCTACCGCGTACTGCACTGACCCTCACTCGGCGCGGGACTGCTCCTCGAGTCGGTCGAGTTCGGCGTCCAGCAGGTGCGCCCGGTCCTGGGCACGCTGCAGCACCACCCGGAAGGCCAGCACCAGCAGCACGAACCCGCCACCCAGCGGCACCACCCACCACCAGCCCCAGCCCAGCGAGTCCTGCCAGATCGCGATGACCACGGTGGTGACCATGAACGCCACCAGCAGGCTCACCAGGACGGCAAGGGTGCGGTTCACGGGTCACTCCTGGGGCGGGTCGGTTCGGCCCGATCCTAGCGAGCAGGCGATCGCCGCCCCGGCGCCGGCCACGCCCGACGCCCGACGCCCGACGCATCATCCTTTTGGCTGACCTGTCAGCCCGCCCAGTGCCCGATGTCCGGACCCCACCCGGCGAGGTGGACTCGATGTCATGGCACAACCTGGCTTCCTGTCCCGTTTCCCTGACCTGTTGACCTCACGTCGCGGTGCCCGGGTCGCGCTCGTCCTCGCGGCGGTCGCGTTCGTGGCGCTGTTCGGCCTCTTCGCCGGCGCCGAGGCGCCCGCGCGGTCGGGTCAGGCCCCCGCGACCGCCGAGTCGTCACGGGTCGCCGCACTGCTGAATACCTTCCCCGACGCCGACCGGCAGTCGGTGCTCGTGGTGGCCGTCCGCGAGGACGGCGGCCCCCTGACCAGCGCAGACCTCAGCGCGCTGACAGAACTGCTGCCCCGGCTCGCCCCCTCGTCCGCCGGTGGGGCCACTGGTGGGGCGACCGGGCCGATGGTCAGCGACGACCAGCAGGCCGCGCTGCTGGTCACCCCGATCACGGTCGGGGCCGACAACACCGAGACCGCCGAGGTCATCGCCGGGCTGCGCGCCACGGTCGGCGAGCACACCCCCGACGGGCTGGTGTTGCAGGTCACCGGTGGGCCCGCCTTCGGGGCTGACGTCGCCGCCGCGTTTGACGGCGCCGACCTCACCCTGCTGCTGGTGACCATCGCCATCGTCGCGGTGCTGCTGGTGGTCACCTACCGTTCCCCGGTGCTGTGGCTGGTGCCGCTGGTCGTGGTCGCGCTCGCCGACGGCCTGGCCGGACGAGTGGCTGCCGCGGTGGGCTCGTTCTGGCACCTCGAGTTCGACGCCGGGATCATCAGCGTGCTCGTGTTCGGCGCGGGCACGAACTATGCCCTGCTGCTCATCTCGCGCTACCGCGAGGAACTGGGGCACACCAGCGACCACCGCGCTGCCCTGGCCACCGCATGGCGCCACACGGTGCCGGCGATCCTGGCCTCGAACGTGACCGTGGTGCTGGCCCTGCTGGTGCTGCTGCTGGCCGGCATCCCGATGACCCGCGGGCTGAGCATCCCGGCCGCCGCGGGGCTGCTGGTCGCGCTCGCCGCGGTGTTGCTGGTGCTGCCGCCGCTGCTGGCGGTGTGCGGGCGCCGGGTGTTCTGGCCGTTCATCCCCCGCCCCGGGGACGAGGCTGCCGGGCCGGGCCCGTGGCGGGCCGTCGCCGAGCGGGTGGTGCATCGTCCGGTGGTGGCGCTGGTCGCCGGGCTGGTGCTGCTGGGGGTGATGGCGCTGGGGCTGCTGGGCACCTCGGTCGGGCTCGACCAGTTGCAGAAGTTCCGGGTGCAGTCGGAATCTGCCAGCGGCCTGCAGACCCTGTCGGCCCACTTCCCGGCCGGTGAGGCCCAGCCGATCCAGGTCGTGGCCGACAGCGACGCGGCGGCCGCGGTCGTGGCCGCCGCCGGCCAGGTCGAGGGGGTGGTGCGGGCCCACCCGGTGGCCACCACTGCCGACGGCACCCTGACCCGGATCATGGTGACCAGCCAGTACTCCCCCAGCACCCCCGAAAGCCTCGAGCAGGTCAACGCCCTGCGTGCCGCGGTCCACGCCGTGCCGGGTGCGAATGCGCTGGTGGGCGGCGCGGTGGCCACCGAACTGGACGCGCGGGCCGGCAACCAGCACGACCTGTGGCTGGTGGCACCGCTGGTGCTGGTGGTCTGCTTCCTGGTGCTGGTCGGGCTGCTGCGCTCACTGGTCGCGCCGGTGCTGCTGTTGCTCGTCAACGCCGCCAGCGCGGTCGCGGCCATCGGCGCCGGGGCCTGGTTGAGCCGGGTGCTGTTCGACCAGCCGGCACTCGACTTGCAGGTGCCGATCCTGGCGTTCCTGTTCCTGGTGGCGTTGGGCATCGACTACACCATCTTCCTGGTGCACCGCGCCCGCTCCGAGGTGGACCGGCTCGGCACCCGTGCGGCGATGGTCGAGGCGATCGCCCACACCGGCAGTGTGATCACCAGCGCCGGAATCGTGCTGGCCGGGGTCTTCGCCGCCCTCGGCGTGCTGCCCCTGGTCACCCTGGGCCAGCTCGGCCTCGTCGTGGGTGTCGGGGTGCTGGTCGACACCCTGGTGGTGCGCACTGTGATCGTCCCGGCGATCTTCAGCCTGGTCGGCGAGCGCAGCTGGTGGCCCGCCCGGCCCGGGGCCGGGGCGCCGTCGCGGTCGGCCGGTCGTCCGGTCGAACACGGCCACGCCGAGCAGACAGAATGGGTCCATGAGCCTGGTGCACCTGCCGCTGTCCAGCGCTGAGGGTGCCCTGCCCCGCGCGGGCGGCACCGTGCGCACGATGACGATCGGGCAGCACGTGATGGCGGTGCTGCTGAGCGTGATCGGTGCGGTGCGGGCGGTCGCCGCGGGCGTCGGCTGGCCGGTCGCGGTGGCCGCCGCGGTGGCGGTGGTGGCCTGGCACACCGCCGGGGCCGCGCTGGCCCGCCGCTCGGCCCCACCGCGGGTGGTGGTCGGCTGGCTGGTCGGCCTGGTCGTGGTCTGGGTCGGCGCGGTGGTGGTGTCGTCGGAGTTCGTCTGGTTGGCGTTCCTGCTGTGGCTGCTGGCCGGTCACCTGCTGCCGCTGCGCTGGGGGTTGCTGCTGTCGGTGGGGGTGCTGGTGGTCACCGTGGGCGCCCCGCTGCTGCACCACGGCACCACCAGTTACGCCGACGTGCTGGGCCCGCTGGTCGGTGGCGTGTTCGCGTTCGCGATCTCGCGCGGCTACCTGCAGCTGCTGCGTGATGCCGCCGAACGGGAGCGGCTGTTGACCTCGCTGACCCGCGCCCAGCAGGAAATGTCGGACCTCCAGGACGAGCTGGCCCTGGCCCAGCGCGAATCGGGCGCGATCGCCGAACGCATCCGCATCTCCCGCGACCTGCACGACACCGTCGCGCAGGAACTGTCCTCGATCAGGCTGCTGTCGCATGCCGGCAGCCAGCGCAGCGACGACCCGGACGCCACCCGCACGCTGGCGCTGGTCGAGTCGTTGGCCGCCGACAGCCTGTCGGCGGTGCGCCGCATCATCGCCGCCCTGGCGCCGGCCGAACTGGACGATGCGGCGCTGGTTGCGGCCCTGCAACGGATGCTCGACCGGGCCCGGGCGGAGGTGGGGCTGGCCACCGAACTGCACGTGGACGAGTCGCTGCCGCAGTTGCCCACGACCGTCGAGGTGGCGCTGTTGAGGACGGCCCAGTCGGCGCTGGCCAACGTCCGGCTGCATTCTGCGGCGCGGCGGGTGGTGGTGAGCCTGGTCGACGACGATGGCACGGTCCGCCTCGACATCACCGATGACGGGGTGGGTTTCGACCTCGCCGGCTGGGAGCGGGCCGGGGAGACCTCGGGCAGCTACGGCCTGCGGTTCATGCGGGCCCGGCTGCGTGACCTGGGCGGTGGGCTCGACATCGACAGCAGCCCCGGTGCGGGCACCTCGGTCTCGGCGCACGTGCCGTTCGAGCGCTTCCGCGCTGAGCCGGTCCAGCGCGTCCGCGCTGAGCCGATCAACCCAGAACCGCAGGAGAAGCCATGACGACCACCGTGCTGCTGGTCGATGACCACCCCGTCGTCCGCAGTGGGTTGCGTGCCGTCGTTGACGGTGGGGACGTGCGGGTGGTCGGCGAGGCGGCCACCGGTGAAGAGGCGATCACGCTGGCCGCCGAACTGCACCCCGACGTGGTGTTGTGCGACCTGCGGCTGGGTGAGGGGCTGGACGGCATCCAGACCACCGCGCGGCTTCGTGCCCTCGACCCGGCCCCGGCGGTTCTGGTGCTGACCACCTTCGACCGTGATGCCGAACTGCTCGGTGCCATCGAGGCCGGGGCGACCGGCTACCTGCTCAAGGACGTCGACCCGTCGGCGATCATCGACGCGATCCGGCGGGCGGCTGCCGGTGAGATGGTGCTCGCCCCGGAGCTGGCCACCCGCGTGTTCAAGACCATGCGCAGTCCCCTGCCGAAGCTCACCGAGCGGGAAGTGGACGTCATGCAGCTGCTGGCCGAGGGGGCCACCAACCGGCAGATCGCCCGGCAACTGTTCGTCACCGAGGCCACCGTCAAGAGCCACCTGGCGCACATCTTCACCAAGCTCGACGTCGACAGCCGTTCGCGGGCCGTGCACGTGGCCCGCCAGCGGGGCCTGGTGTGAACCTGCACCGGGGTCCAGATTCCTGCCGGTGGTTCCGCAGCCGGTGGACGACGGGTTACTATTCCGGCATGGCCACGACCGCACGCACCCACGCGATGCCGTCCTTCGTCATGCCCGCGGGCTGTTGTTCGTGTTGTCGCGACTGACTCCCTGACGCCGTTGGCTCGGGAGTCGCGCACCGCAACCCTCCCGACAACATGCCAGCACCAGGAGCACAGCCATGACCCTCGACCTCGTTTTCGTCGGCGCGAACGCCGGCCGCACCGCCCTCGCCCAGTTGACCGCCGAGCTGGGTGTCTCCGTCCGCATCCTCGCCGAGCGCGTGACCGTGATGGAGATCTTCCCGGTCAACATCCTCACCATCGAGCTGGCCGCCAGTGACCCGCAACGCGACGAGGCTGCGTCCTGGTTCGCCCGCCGCGGCATCCACCAGCTGGCAACTGCGGCCTGACCCACCCGAACCCGCGTCATCTGCGAGGATTCGACCATGACGCAACGCACCACGTACCTGCTGGTTGACGGCGAGAACATCGACGCCACGCTGGGCGCGTCCATCCTGCAGCGGCGGCCGACGCCGGCCGAACGCCCGCGCTGGGAGCGCCTGCTCAACCACCTGCGGGACGCGTGGGACCAGCCCGTCACCGGGCTGTTCTTCCTCGCCGCCAGCAGCGGCGAACTCCCCCTGCCCTTCGTGCAGGCGCTCACCGCCATCGGCTACCGGCCGGTCCCCCTGTCCGGGGCGCCCGACCAGAAGGTCGTCGACATCGCCATCCAACGCACCCTGGGGGCGCTGCTCTCCCGGGACGCCGACGTCGTGCTCGCCTCCCACGACCGCGACTTCCAGACCGACCTCGAAGCCCTGATCGACGGACGACGGGTGGGCCTGGTGGGCTTCGAAGAACTCTTCAGCGCCGGCCTGCGCGACCTCCAGCAGCAGGGCGTCCAACTCTTCGACCTGGAAACCCACGTCGGCGCCTTCAACGAGAAGCTGCCCCGCCTGCGGATCGTCCCGATCGACGAGTTCGACCCGAACGACTACCTCTGACCTGCAGCGTCGCGGACGAGGTCGAGGATCGCGGCCTGAGCAGCGGCGACCTCGACCGGGGTGGACACCTTGACGTGGCGCATGGCGGTGCTGCCAGTCAGCAGCCCGGCGGGGTCGTCCAGACGCGAGCCCTGCAGCAGGGTGAGCGAGACCCACTTGCCGAACGGGGTGAGCGCCGCCATCCCCCAGCCGTTGTAGCCGTACTGGTGGGCGCCGTAGCCGATGGCGTGGTCGACGGTGTCGACCGAGAACCTGACGTCGGGCAACGCCCCGAGGACCATAGGGTGACACACCATTATCTTGCTTGAAGAAAGCTGTGCCGTGACAACCACCCCGCCAGCGGAGGGCACCCGAGCCCGTCGCCGCATCCACCCCGCCTGGTGGGTCGCCGCCGTCACGTTCCTGGCCCTGTTCGGGGCCGCCGGGTTCCGCGGGGCACCCGGCGCACTGATGGTGCCGCTGAACGAGGAGTTCGGCTGGACGATGAGCGAGATGTCGGTGGCGGTCAGCCTCAACCTGGTCCTCTACGGCCTGATCGCCCCGTTCGCCGCCGCACTCATGGAGCGATTCGGCATCCGCCGCGTCGTCTCGACCGCATTGGCGCTGGTCGCCCTCGGCGCGATGGGCAGCGTGTTCATGACCGCCTCCTGGCACCTGCTGGCGTTCTGGGGGGGGTCCTGATCGGCGGCGGCACCGGCTCGATGGTGCTGGTGCTCGCGGCCACGATCACCGACCGCTGGTTCGTCACCCGCCGCGGGTTGGTGATGGGCGTACTGACGGCGGGCCAGGCGACCGGTCAGCTGCTGGTGTTGCCCCCGGTCACCATGATCGCCGAGAACATCGGCTGGTGACCCGCCACTCTGATCATCGGTGCCGTGGCGCTGGCGGTGATCCCGCTGGCGGCCTGGGTCCTGCGCGACCACCCCTCCGACGTCGGGGTGCTGCCCTACGGCGCCGAGCCCGAGACCTGGGTGGCGCCGCCCCGGGCGTCCGGTGGGGCGATGGCGCGGGCACTCGACAGCCTGCGGTTCGCGGCCGGGCACCGGTCCTTCTGGGCGCTGGCCATCGCCTTCGCGGTGTGCGGGGCGACCACGAACGGGCTTGTCGGGGTGCATTTCATTCCGTCGGCGCATGACCATGGCATGCCTGCGGCCACGGCTGCCGGGTTGCTTGCCGCCGTCGGGGTCTTCGACATCGTGGGCACGGTCTTCTCGGGGTGGTTGACCGATCGGTTCGACCCGAGGGTCCTGCTGGCGGTCTACTACACCTTCCGCGGGGTGAGCCTGTTGCTGTTGCCCTGGCTGTTGTCGGACGCCCTGCACGTGAGCATGATCGCGTTCATCTGTTCTACGGCCTTGACTGGGTCGCCACCGTTCCCCCCACCGCGGCGCTGTGCCGGACCATCTTCCGGGAGCGCGGCACGATCATCTTCGGATGGTCTTCGCCTCCCACCAGGTCGGCGCGGCAGTCGCCGCGTTCGGCGCGGGGGTCGTCCGGGATGCCTTCGGCGAGTACACCTACGCCTGGTGGGCGGGTGCGGCGACCTGTGTCATCGCCGCGGTGCTCTCGATCGTCACCCGGGAGCCGCGTCCGGTTGAGGTGGCGCCACGCGCCCCGATGCCAGCACCACGCTCGTGAGGTCGCAGCAGGTGTCGTCCCACTAGGATCAGCGCATGTAGGCACGGTGACACCCGAGCAACGCGAGCTGGTCAAGCAACTCGCGCGCTACCAGGGGCACATCCCGATCTCTCGTGATGAGTTCCTGAACCGCTACCCCGCCACGGACGGGGCGCAACTGGGTCGAGACCTGCTGCGCGAGGCCATCGCAGACCGCGACCCGACCCGATTCGTCCTTGCCATGACGCTGGGGGACAGCTTCGGGGCCATCGACGCCTCCTTGGCCCCCACCCTCGCCGAATTGACCTACGAGGACTGGCACCAGTCCAACGAATGGGTCGTCGACCTCCTGGATGACCTCCGAGACCCGACCACTGTCCCTGCGCTGCTGCAGGCCGCCCGCTGGCTGCCGGACTACATGCTCCAGGAGGACGAGGTTCGAGCGCTGGCAGTCAAGGCAGTCTGGGCGCTGCGCCACAACCCGTCCCCGGACGCGATCGATGCCCTGCGCGAACTCACCACGCATGAGCACCCCAACATCGCCTGGAACGCCACCGAGAGACTCCACGAACGCTGCGTGATGACGACCTCGGGGGGTAAACCTGCACTCCTTGCGCACGTGCAACGAATACACGCCGCCGGCGCTGATCGGGCTGCATTCCTTGCACTGGTGCAACGATCGCAGCCTGGGCCGTTCAGCCGGGGACGACGAGGCCCGACCTGAGGAACGACGAAACCCCGCCCAAGCACGACGAAGCCCCCGACTCGGCACAACACCTGTCGGGGGCTCTTCTTGTGGTGGAGCTAAGGGGATTCGAACCCCTGACCTTCTCATTGCGAACGAGACGCGCTACCAACTGCGCCATAGCCCCTGGATGCCACGGGACGACGCCCGGACAGCGTCGTCCACATTACCACCGCCAACCGCGCCCATGCCAATGACGGCATGGGCGCGGCCTGAGGGGATGTCACGACGCGTCACTGGCGAGGGTTTGGACCTCGTGACGCGCCGCCAGGAGAAACGCCTTGGCGATCGAGGACCCCGGGGTCCGGCGAACATCTTCAACCACGGCTGAGGTGTCGCCCTGCAGGAAGCTCAGCCCGTTCTGCAGCGACATCAGAGCATTCGAGACGGTCGGCACCTCGTCGCGCAGCAGGTCCAGGTCAGCCTGAACCTTCTGCTGTTTGGTGGCCTGGCCGCGCAGGTTGCTCACCTGGCTGCGCAGGCTGTCGACCTTCTTCTGGGCCTCCACGATCAACGCGATGCAGGCGGCCAGGCCGACCGCCCCGAACGGGCCGAGGATGAGGTAATACCACTTCTTCTTGTCCAGGGCATCAGCCGCCCGGGCGGCCTCGTCGGCCTTGGCCTGGGCTCGGGTGATGTCGGCCGCCAGGTCGTTGCCGATCCCCGCCAGGGTGTGGCAGTCGTCGATGATCGAGTTCAACGATGCCTTGACCTGGTCGTTGGCGGCGGTGACCTGTTGGCTGACCTGCGCCATGTTGGCCTGGATCTGGCCGAGCGCGGTGGCCAGGTTGTCCGCATTGCCCGCCTCCACCGCCGCATCGGCGGCATCCAACGGGGCCGTGGAGGCGTTGGCTGCCGAGACGATTGCCGTGCACGCCCCCTCGACGTGGCCGACCATGGCGTCCATGGTGGTCGCCATGGCCGACTGGATCGCCGCCGCATTCCCCGGCAGACCGGTCACCGCCGACGCCGCCGCCTGGGCCGAGCGCACGTTGGCGATGGCCGCCGACATCAACCCGGTCATGCTGCTGCATCCAGCTTCTGGGCCGTGTCCTTGACGAACTCGCTGATGATCACGCCCTGCGGCGCCTGCTCCTTGGTCACGCCGGTCATCTGCTGCTTGATGATGCCGATGTCGCCCTGCACCCGGACAATGGCGCTGTTGGCAGTGGTCAACCAGATCTGGCGCATGATGTCGGTGCTGATGATGCCCTTGTTGAGGTTGCTCGACAGCGTCCCGAGGTCTTCACTGAGGAAGCTCCAGGCGTTGCGCATGTCTGAGGCGGCGTCGACGGCCGTAAGGGCCTGGTTGCCCAGCGCCTTGAATCCTGACCTCATGCCCTGCGCGAGCTTCACCTCGGCCTGGAGGTGCGCCTTCTTGGAAATCAGGTCGGCCTTCGCATCCAGCAGGCCGGCCAGCGCCAGGCCCGACCCGACCGCGCCGCCGACGCCTGCCACGATCACCGCGGCGCCCCCGATCATCAGGGCCGTGGACAGGCCGGCGGTGGCGATCTCGGCCAGCGCCCCCACGAGAATCATGATGCTGCCACCGACCACGGCGAGGCCGCTGAGGACGATGCCGGTGATGGCGCCTGCCACCTTGCCGTCGATGTCGCTGACCTGCTTGTCGATACCGGCCAGCACACCGTTGTCACCGTCCACGGCAGCATTCAGGTTGGTGACGGTGGAGCTGAACGATGCGACGTCGCCGGTGAGATCCGTGTTCAGGCCCTGCAGCAGCACCACCACTGCCTTCGCGTCGTCCTGATAGCCGTCGGCGGTCTCCTTGACCGCGGCCAGCGCGTTCAGCCACTCCTGCTTCGTGGCACCGGGCGGCAGGCTGGTGGCCACCGCCTGGTGCACGTCGAAGTAGTTCGACATGTTGGTGATGTTGCTGATGATCTGGGGCTGGATGTCATTGAGGTAGTGGTTGGCATGGGCCTTTGCGGTGGCGATGCCGGCGTTGACCTCAGTCTCGAACTTGGCCAGGGTGTCGAAGCCCTTGAAGCTGACATTCGGCTGGCTCAGGACGGTGTTGCAGTAGCTCTGCATCTGCATGCCCACGCTGAGCTGGGTGTTGTTGGCAGTCATCAGGTCTTCGATGACCGGCGGCTTGGTGGGGGCGAGTAGCAGGGACATGGCGGGACTCCTTGGGGGTGAGGGGTAACGGAGGTGAGGGGTTGGTCGGACGAGGGGGGTCGGCGGACGAGGGGTTGGTCGGACGAGGGGTTGGTCGGACGAGAGGTCGGCGGACGATGGGCTTGGCGCGCGGGGGCACCAGCTACACGAGGCGCGCCCCACGGACATGGGTGAGGTGGCGCTTGATGCGCTCGGCCTCGGCGGTGAGCTTGTTCCACTGGGCCATCGCCCCCGGTTGGAGTCGGGCGAACTCGGTGCGGTCGTCGGTGTGGCTCCACTCCTCGTAGCCGGCATGGACAGCCGCCCAGCCGTCACGAATGCCGGTGACGGCGGTGAGGGCCTCCTGCATCGAGGTGGCGAAGAGGTTCTTCTGGGCCTGGGTGGCGCTGGCCACAGCAATGAGCAGGTCGACTGCGGCGATGGCCTGGTAGGCGATGGCGAGTTCGTCGTTGTTGGCCTGCAGGTCTTTCAGGGCCGAGGCGTACTTCTCCGTGCCCTTGAACCCGGCCTTGATGGCGCTGACCACGAAGCTCACGTCGGGCACCTTGCCGTCGGAGTTCTTCGTGCCGGCGTCCTTGGTGGCCTCGGACTTCTCGGCGGCACTGAGCGAGCCCAGCAGCGCCTCGGACTCGAGCACGCCGTCGTCGGAGTCCGCGCCGCCGGCATCGGCCGCATCGGCGTCGTCGTCCGACTCCCCGTCACCCGAGTCCCCGTCGTCGTCCTTCTTGTCGCCGTCGTCCTTCTTGTCGTCCGGCTTCTTGTCGTCATCGGGCAGGCCCTTGGTGATGGTGGTCAGCAGGCCGATACCGAAGTCGGTGAAGGCATCACCGGTGGCCAGGGCTCCGTCGACGATTGCCTGGATGTTCTCGGAGATCTTCCTGGTCAGCTCTTCCACCCGGGCCAGGGTCTGCTTGGCCTCCGCGGCCAGGGAGTCCTGGGCCAGCTTCAGGGCAACGTCAAGCCTCTTGCTGACCCGGTCGATCTCGGCGTTCACGCTGGTCAGGCGGTCGACGGCGGCATCGGCACTGACCAGCGTTTCGCCGGTGCTGTCGGCGACGGCCTTGAGCGTCTCGGTGACGCCCTGCCAGCACAGTTCGGCGTCGGCGGGGGCCCGGTGGGACTGGTCAGCGGCCTTCAGCAGTTCCACCAGGTTGCTCAGTTCGACCGTGAGGTGAACGAAGTCGGGTTCCACCAGTTCGCCGAACTGGTAGGACAGCTGCTTGAGGTCTCGCTGGTGGGCCGCGACGGTGACCGCCAGGCCGGCGTCAATGCCGGTGAGGTCGAGGCTCTGCTGGGTGGCGACGAGCAGCGAATCGGCGCGCCCGGTTTCGATCGCGGTCAGGGTCGAGGAGTACGAAGTGAGGATCCCGCGCGGGCCCAGGGGGTTGTCGCGGCCATAGGGGTCTGTAGGCATGAGGGTCTACCCAACTGTGAGGGGATGTGGTGGCGACTGCCACGATGTTGAGTAACATCGTTACCCAGTGATCGGCGACCCGCCACCCCTTTGATCATGAGAATCACGTAATGAAGCCCGACTCCGCATTCAGCGTTGTCAGGCTCGACAACCGCGGTGAACGCCCGGGCGGTCAGTGCCGGGCGGCGGGGCGGTACTCGCTCAGGTCGACCTCGATCAGCGGGTCACCGCCGTCGATGAACAGCCGTCCCTCGGGGGTCAGCGCCGCGGCGATTCGCCGCAGGGCCTGGGCCCGGTTGCGGGGGTGGCGCCCGTCGAAGGACCCCACCCGAATCGCGAACGCCAGGTCGAACGGCTCCAGGTCGAGGATGTCGAAGTCCTCGGCGGCGACGCTGCGCACGCTCATCCGGCCGGCATCGATCTCGTCGGTGGCCAGGTGATAGATCTGCAGCACACCCTTGTCGGAGCGGTCGATCACCATCACATGCCCCTCGGGGCCGACCTTCCCGGCGACCGCGCGGGCTGCTGATCCCGGCGCTCCCCCGATCTCGAGCACCCGCATGCCCGGCTCCAGTGGCAGCGCCTCGACGATCTCGCTGAGGCGGGCGGACAATCCGGTCATGGCTCCCCCATCGGCACTGATGGTCCCGGAGACGCGGCCCGTCGCCGGTACGCAGATGCTAGTCAAGCCACAGTCGCGATGGCCGGCTTTCAGCGTAATTCACAGGCAGCCGTCCCACCGGGCAGCTCGTGGCGGTGGGCCGCGACCCAGCGGTAGACCGGACGAGCCAGCCCCTGCCCCACCCGGCCGGCCAGCGCCCATCCGACCCAGCACCAGGGCACCGAGCAGGTCCGCAGGGCGGCCGTGATCGCCGCCGCCCCCCAGCTGGTTCGTCCATCGGCACCAACGAAGGGCACCTCACGACGGCAGCGCTCGGCGTCCAACCCATAGGCAGTGACAGCGGAAGGCGACAGCGGGCGCACCGCGCACCGCGAGCGGCGTTTCAGCCAGGTCGCGGTGCGGGTGCAGAAGCCGCAGTCGGGGTCGTACAGCAGGACCGCGACGCCACTGGTCGTGGTGTTCAGGCGTGCTGGTCCTCGGCCAGGTGCGGCGGCTGCACCGACCAGGCCGGGGGTTCGTCGTTGCCGGCCTCCTCGTCGGACTCGGCAATCTCCTTGGTGGCATGCACCTTGCCGGCGGCGTGGTGCACCGGCGCGTAGATCGTATACAGCTGCAGCGGTTCGTCCCCGATGTTGGTGACGTTGTGCCACGACCCGGCCGGGATGATCACGCAGTCACCGTCACCGAGCTCGGCGGTGAAGTCCAGGTTGTCCTGCGACGGGCCGATCTCGGCGCGCCCCCGGCCGGCGTCGACGCGGATGAACTGGTCGGTCTCGGGGTGTTCCTCGAGGCCGATGTCCTCACCGACCGGGATGGACATCAGGGTCACCTGCAGGTAGCGCCCGCTCCAGACCACGGTGCGGTAGGTGGCGTTGTGGACGGTCGCCTCCTCCAGGTTGAAAGAGGTGGGGTGGGGGCCGTTGTCGCTGATCGTCATGGGTCATGTCCTTCCGGTCGCCGGTCTGGTTCCGACTCTAGCCGTGCCGCACCGCCGGATGCCCTCGGGACCGGCGAACGGGGGCCACGCAACGCCCGGCAGGCACACTCCGCGACCATCGCCGGGCACCCGCCGATCCCCGGACCCGCCCGGCGCCGACACCCGCCGACGACATACCCTCGAAGTCATGCGACTCGGAATTGACCTCGGCACCACCCGCACCCTCGTGGCCCGCGTTGATCGGGGTAACTACCCGGTGGTGAGCTTCTTCGACACCGACGGCGACGCCCACGACCACTTCCCGAGCGTGGCAGTGGCTCACCCCGAGCGGGGCCTGCTGTTTGGTTTCGAGGCCATCGCCGCCGCCCGCGACGAGGACCTGCGCCTGATCCGCTCGTTCAAGCGGCGGTTGGCCTACCCCGATGTGAATGCCGAGACCACCATGAGCGTCGGCGGCAAGTTGGTGCCAGTGGTCGATGTCATCACCGGCTTCCTCGGCGCGCTGCGCACCGCGCTGGCCGAGCGCTCCTCGATCAGTGACGAGTTCGACGGCGACGAGACGATGGTCGCGGTGCCCGCCCACGCGCCCGGCATCCAGCGCTTCCTCACCCTGGAGGCGTTCCGCCGCGCCGGGTTCACCGTGCTCGGCGTGGTCAACGAGCCGTCCGCGGCCGGCTTCGAATACACCCACCGGCAGGGGCGCACGCTGAATTCGCGGCGCACCAGGGTGATCATCTACGACCTGGGCGGTGGCACCTTCGACTCGTCGCTGATCAAGGTCGACGGCACCGCCCACGAGGTGCTCGACACCGCCGGCCACAACCGGCTCGGCGGTGACGACTTCGACGCGGCGCTGGCGCAGGTGGCCGTCGCGCAGGCCGGGCTGCCCTGGGGTGAGCTGGGTCGGCGCCCCTACGAAGACCTGGTCGACGAGTGCCGCACCGCCAAGGAGTCGATCAACGCGCAGACCCGGCGGGTCACCGTCGACGTCAACGACGCCCCCGTGACGGTCCGCATCCCCGACTTCTACGAGGTCGCCGGTGAGCTGGTCGACCGGACCGTGGCGACCATGTCACCGCTGATCGGGCTCGACGCGCAGGGCAACCCCAGCCTCAACGACACCGAGGTCGCCGGCATCTACCTGGTCGGCGGCGCCTCCGGCCTGCCGCTGGTGGCCCGCCGCCTGCGTGAGCAGTTCGGACGACGCGTGCACCGCTCCCCCTACCCCGCTGCCTCGACGGCGATCGGGCTGGCGATCGCGGCGGACGAGTCGGCCGGGTTCAGCCTGCAGGACCGGCTCTCGCGCGGCTTCGGGGTCTTCCGGGAGGCCGACGACGGCCAGGGCATCAGCTTCGACCAGATCTTCGACCGCACCACGGTCACCGGCACCGACACCTTCGAGGTGATCCGGCGCTACCAGCCCCAGCACAACATCGGCTGGTTCCGGTTCGTCGAGTACGCCTCGGTGGACGAGCAGGGCCTGCCCACCGGCGACATCGTCCCCTTCGCCGAGATGCTGTTCCCCTACGATCCCGCCCTGCGCGGGCAGGACCTCGAGGGCCTGCCGATCACCCGCATCGGCGAGGGCGGCATCATCGAGGAGCGCTACCTGATCGACCCGCACGGCATCGTCGAGGTGCATGTCACCGACCTGTCCAGGGGGTACCAGATCAGCCGCGTCCTGGGCGAGAACTGAGGTTCGTCCGGCTCACTCGCCGACGGCGCGACGGTAGTCGTCCGAGTCGACCGAGAGGGTCTCTTCGGTCACCGGCACGTCGGAGTCGATGGGCTCGGCGGTGACCGGGGTGGTGTCGGGCGCCTGCAGAGCCGGCATGGCCAGGTCGATGGTGCGCACGGTGCGCGGCACCATCGGCCTCGAGACGTAGGTGGGGGCGGTCACCGGGATCGGGTCCCACAGTGAACCGGTGGGTTCGATCGGCCCGCTGAGTTCGATGGAGTGCTCGACCCCCTCGGGTTGGGCGGCCTGGCGCAGCGGCGCCACGTCGAGGGCGATGGTCTCGTTCTGCCAGCCCCTGGTGAGCTGTTCCATGCGCGCGTCGAGCACCTTGTTCAGCGAGATGACACTGAAGCGGGCCACGACCAGGAACGCCGCCAGCAGTCCGGCGGGGATGACGGGCACCCACCAGGCCACCCGCACCGCGGGGATCGGCTGGAACGCGAACAGTCCCACCGTGACCAGCAGCGCGGCCAGCAGGACGAGGACGACGCGGAGGCGGCGACGGGCCGCCAGCCGGTGCGACTCACGGATCTCGTGGACGCCGGCCGAGCGGGTCAACGGGGTCGAGACCTCCAGCAGCGGGTCGTGGCTCTCGGTCGACAGCGGGTCGCTGGAACGCTTCAGGACGGTCATCGACTCGGCGAAACGATCAGTGGTCTCGCCGGGGACGGTCTCGCGACGCGACGCCAGCCACGGAATCAGGTAGGCCAACCAGCCCACCACGAGGATGGCGAAGATCAGTCCTGAACCCATGCCGACAACCGTAGGGGCCCCGGCGCCGGGGTCCGGCGACCGGCGGCGGCGTGTTGGCCGAAACGTGGCCGACGACCATGATCGGCGACCGTCCACCATGATCCGTTCACCATGATCGGGGGGCTGGGCGCCGGCCTGGTCGATGGGGGCCGCACCGCGGCTCTGCCAGGCTCGGGGGGTGACCGATCTCGAACGCGCTGCGGACGCTGCTGCCCGGCAGCCCTCGCGGCGTGACCCGGTCGCGGGGGCGCTGGCGGCCGAGGGCCCGCTGCGGCTCGCGGAGGCCGAGGCGCGGCTCGTGCTCCAGGACCGCTCCCTGGTGCGGGTGGTGCGCCTCGGCGGTGAGAAGCTGCGGGCCGAGCGCGGGGGCCGGGCACCGGACCCGGAACAGTGGCGGCGTCGCGGACGCCCGCCCCGGTGGTCGGCGATCGTCGGGCTGCTTGTCGTGCTCCTGGCCCCGTTGCTGTCCGCGCCGTTCAGCCGCTGGTTCCCGTATGCGGATGCGGGGGCGGCGCGGCGGTTCTTCCTCCTGCTCGGTGCGAGTTACGCGGTGGTGTGCTTGCTGCAGCTGGAACTGCTGGTGCGCTGGGTGCGTGATCCCCTGGGCTGGGCCGGGACGCGCCTGGTGGCGTCGCTGCTGGTGCTGCTCATGCTGGTCGTCCTGCCGTGGTTCGTGGTGCCGGCGCTCGCGATGGTGCCCGGGAAGGTGGCCGTGCTGGGGGTGGTCCCGTTCACCCTCGCGATGGTGCTGGCGGCCGCGAACCTCTGGGCGGTGGGTTCCGAGCGGACGAGGGCCCATGCGTAGCGTGCGGCGATCGAGGAGGTGACCTCCCTGCTGCGGGAGGACTCGCCCGTCGTGGGCGCGGGTGCCGAACCTGCGGCGGACGGGGTGCGCGGCGCCGCCGGGGAACTGCGCCGCACGCTCAGGCGAATGCCCGAGGCCGACCGTACAGCGCTCGAAAGCACCTGCACCGAAGTGCTCGATGCCCTCGAGCACCGGGGAGCGGTGTCGCCGCAGCTCGTAGCGCAGGCCCGGACGACGCCGCTCGGGCGCTGGCACGAGCTGGACTGACGCCCGGGCTGGGCTGGCGCCCGAGCTGGGTCAGAATTCGACCACCTGCACCTGCTGGCCTGCCTGCACCGCCTCGACGGACTCGTCGAGCACCACCAGGGCATTGATGTTGGCGAGGTCTGCCAGGTTCGCCTGTTCCCGGCGGGGGCTCACCTCCACCGAGCGGGTGCCCCGGTCGGTGGTGAGCGTGGCGCGGGCGAACTCGTGCACGCCGGGCAGTGACCGGATGACGCTGCGGGTGATGGCCCGCACCGGTGGGCGGACGACCGGCTCGGTGCCCATCAGCTTGCGGATCAGGGGCTGGACGAAGGCGTGGTAGGACACATAGGCGCCGAACGGGTCGCCCGGCAGCATCACCATCGGCACCTTGTCCTCACCGATCAGCGCGAAGCCCTGCTGGCGCCCCGGCACGATGTTGACCTCGGCGAAATCGGCGGCCCCCAGCGAGGGGACGACCTCGCTGAGCAGGTCCCCGTCCTCTTCACGGAAACCACCGGTGGAGATCACCAGGTCGGCGCGGATCAGCTGGTCGGAGATCGTCTCGCGGACCTCGTCAAGGTCTTCGGAGACCACCCCGATGCGCCACACCTGGCAGCCCTCGGCCTTGGCGGCGGCGGCGAGCATGTAGCCGTTGGCATCATGCACGTGGCGGTGGCTGGGCAGCGGTCGGCCGGGTTCGACCAGCCCGCGCCCGGTGGAGATCACCACGATGCGGGGGCGCGGCCGGGCGAGCACCTTGTCGATGCCGGCGGCGGCGAGCAGGCCCAGCAGGCGGGGGTCGAGCGAGACGCCGTGCGGCACGAGCACCTGGCCGTCAGCCACGTCGGAGCCGGCCGCACGCACGTGGCTGCCGACCTGGACACGGCGGGTGACCTCGAGCTGGGTGCCCCCGATGCCCTCGGGGTCGGGGGCGACGGCCTCGGTCATCGACTCGACCATGACGGTGTCTGCGCCGTCCGGCAGCACCTGGTGCTCCTCGACCCACAGCCCGGCGTTCTCGGGCAGAGTGCCCTCGACCGACTCGACGACCTGCAGCAGCGGCCACTCGCCGTCGGCGAAGTCATCGGTGAAGTCCGCGGCGCGCACGGCGTAACCGTCGGCGGCGGCCGTGCTGGCCCGGGGCAGCGGGGCCGGGGCGATGATCTCTTCGCAGATGGCCAAGCCGTCAGCGTCGAGCAGCTGCATGCCGAAAGGGGTGAGTGGTTCGACCAGGCTCAGAAGGTAGTTGCGGTGATCGGCCAGGCTGCGCAGCCCGTCGGGGCCGACCTCCGGGCCCGGGGGCAGCGTCGGGCGTGGCGCCTCGACCACGGGCTCTTCTACTGGCTTCTTCCTGCCGAACAGTCGCATGCGACCTACGATAGGTGAATGCCCTCCGTTCCCCTCGACGCACACTCGGAGCCCCCGCACTCCCACGTGACTCGGGTGGATTTCCCGGTGGCAGCAGCCAAGCGGGCATTGCGCAGCGAGGCCCGTCAGCGGCGCCGTGAGACCCCACCCAAGGTGCGCCAGGCCCGTGACATCGCCCGGCTGCGCCACCTGTTGCCGCAGGTGCCCAATGACGCGGTGGTGGCGTTGTACCTGTCGCGCGGGGACGAGCCCTCGACGCTGGAGGCGGCGGCCGTGCTGTGGCGACGTGGCCAGCGGATCCTGGTGCCGGCGTTGACCGACACCCCCGGCGCTGCCCGGCGGGACCCGACCTGGGCCTGGTACCGCGGCCCCTCGGACCTGCGACCCGGCTACCTCGGCATCCCCGAACCCACGGGGCCGGCCCTGCCCGCGGCGACCCTGCACGAGGCCGACCTGGTGCTGGTCTCGGGCCTGGCCGGTGGACGAGACGGTTCCCGGTTGGGCGCCGGGGCGGGCTGGTTCGACCGGGCCCTGGTGCACACCCGGCCGGGAGCGCGGGTGCTGCTGGTGGTCGACGAGCAGGACGTGTTCGACACCCTGCCCCACGCGGAGCACGACCACCGGGTCGATGCCCTGGTCACCGAGGTCGGCACGATCCACGTGGCCGACACCGGGACGACGGTTGAGCTTGTCGCCGCCGGTGAACAGCACGCTGCGGGTGAACAGCGGTCGGTGGAGCACTGCGCGAACACGTAGAATGCACGGTGGCCACCGTGAAGGTCGGCCCGTCTGCCCGCTGTCACCCCAGGATGAGTCGATGCCCACGTACCAGTACCGCTGCAAAGAATGCGCCAACGACCTCGAGGTCGTGCAGAAGTTCACCGATGCCTCGCTGACCGAGTGCCCGCGATGCCGTGGCGAGCTGCGCAAGGTGTACAACGCGGTCGGGGTCGTGTTCAAGGGGTCGGGCTTTTACGCCACCGACAACCGCAGCAAGAACACCGCCTCGGTGCCGGCCGGCGGCGACGCGGGCAAGAGCGCCAGCAGCAGCGACACCTCGGCGTCGACCACCTCGAGTTCCTCGGACTCGTCGCCTTCGTCGAGCAGCCCCGCCCCCAGCTCGAGCAGCACCACTTCGTCCTCGGCGCCCGCCAGCGCCTGAGCCTGTTCCCGGCCCGCTTCTCCGGGCCGGCCGGTGACGTCCGTGGGGGATCAGCGAAGATTTCCTGTGGACAACTGAACACTTGGGCCGGTCCGGCGCCATGACCGTGGTGTGAGCGAGAACTCCCCTCCGCGCCCCTGGCGCACCCGGTTGACCACCTTCCTGCGCTGGCACCGCCGCTGGGTGGCGGCGGTGGCGGCCGGGGTGGCCGTGCTGGCGAGCCTGACCGTGCTGTCACCGGCGGCACCCGATCATGTCGAGGTGGTGGTCACCACCGCCGACCTGCCTGCCGGCCACCGCCTCACCGCCGGCGACCTGCGGGTGGTCGGCTACCCGCCCGAGCTTGTGCCCGGTGGGGCTGCCGGCACTTCGGACGAGTTGCTGGGCCGGGTGCTGGTGGCCGCGTCGCCGCGGGGTTCGCCGCTGGGCAGCCACTCGGTCATTGATTCCACCCGGGTGCCCGAGGGGCGTCTGCTGGTGCCGGTGCGGGTCGACGACCCGGCGGTGCTGGCCCTGTTGCGAGTCGGCGACCAGATCACGGTGATCGGTTCGGACGACGCGGGCACCCCCGTGGTGCTGGCCAGGCGTGTCCGCATCGCCGCGGTGCCGCAGGTGGTCGACGAAGGTGTGCTCGACACCGGCGGTTCGGCCAGTGGCGTGGTCGTGGTCGACGTGGACGAGCAGACGGCCGTGCGGTTGAGTGCCTGGGCATCGAACCCCGGGCTGTCGGTGTCCCTGGGCTGAGGTGTCCCTGGGCTGAGGGGGATCGCTACTCCTTCAAGGGAAGCTCTTTCCTGAGAAATCGCGGAACATTGGTCCAGTCAGACTGGACTTTCGGCCCTTTCGTGTCGAGACCACCGGGTGGCCTCATGTACCGTACGTCGGCGGTACTGGACCCCAATGCACACCCGGCCACCCCGGCCACCAGTCCCGCACGAAAGGACACCCATGAAGGGCTTCAAGGAGTTCATCCTGCGCGGCAACCTGATCGAGCTCGCCGTGGCCTTCATCATCGGCGGCGCGTTCGCGACCGTCGTCGAGTCATTCACCCAGATCGTCATCGAGCTGCTGGCCAAGGCCGGCGGCGCCCCCAACTTCGACGAGTGGCAGCCCGGTGGCCTCGTGTCGGTCGGCCCGTTCCTGACCGCCCTGGTTGCCTTCCTGCTGCTGGCTGCGATCGTCTACTTCGGCATCGTGAAGCCCTACACCGCGGTCGTCGAGCGCATGAAGAAGAACGACGAGGCCGAAGAGGTCGTCGCCACCGAGGTCGAGGTGCTCACCGAGATCCGCGACCTGCTGGCCACCCGCCAGAACCCCACTGCCTGATCCCCTTCCTCCCCCCGGGCAAGCAAACAGCCCGCGTCCTCCCGGTGGACGCGGGCTGTCTCGTTCCCGGGCACTTCAGCCGTGGTGGGGTGGTTTGTCGGCGAGCAACCTCAGCTCGGCCGGGCCCAGCACCCTGGGGCCGTGGCGCACCTGCTGGTGCAGGCCGTGCAGGTCGAGGGCCGCCCGCACCTGGGCCAGCAGGCTGGAGTACTGCCCCCAGGCGGTGACCAGTCCTTCGGGCACCGAGTGCGGCCAGGGTTCGCGCTCATGCTGGCACAGCGCCCGGTGGGCCTGCAGCCGGGTGGCGTCCCACCCCGAAGCCGCCAGCCAGGTGACCACCCCGGCGGCGTCCGGCCTGCCCGCGGGTACCACAGCCTCGAGTCGTTCCCCGGTCAGCGCGTGACCGATGGCCAGGTGCAGCGCCGCCTCGGCAGGTCCGGCCCCCGCCGGTCCCCCGGGCTCATTCACCGCGCAGCACGGTGCCGTCGGCCACCGGGCCTGCCTGCTCGGCATCCAGTGAGACCGCGCCGACCACCGAGATGTCCTGCCCGAAGCTCCAGTCCCCCGCCACGTCGAACGACGTCGCACCGCGCAGGCCGATCGGGGCCGGGAAGCGGGCATCGAAGTCATGGACCAGCTTGTAGTGGTCCGGGTCGAGGTTCACCTTGACGGTCGCATCGGTGGTGGCCACCAGGCGGAAGGCCTCATCGAGTTCATAGAGGTCGGAGCGCAGCAGCAGCAGTTCATTGGTGGTCTTGACCGGCAGGAAGCGGTCTCGTCCGACGCAGATCGCGGTGGCCCCCTCGAAGACCTCCACCGCCGCGCCCATGGCGCTCTCGATCTGGATGACCTTCGTCGAGGTCTTGTCGGCCGGGTCGACCGTCTTCTCGTTGCGGATCAGCGGCAACCCCAGCACCGAATCGCGGTCGGCCAGCGCGTCGCGCAGCACCACCAGGTCGAACCACAGGTTGTTGGTGTGGAAGAAGGGGTGGCGGTGCTCGTCGGTGAAGTAGTGCAGTTCGTCGTCGGCGGTCTGCGCGGTGTCGCGCAGGATCAGCTGTTCGTCCGCCTTGCGGATCGCCAGGTGACCGCCCTTGCGGTCGTTGACGGTGCGCCGGCAGACCTCGGCGGCATAGGGGGCACCGCTGGCGGCGAACCAGCCGGCGATCGTCGGGTTCGGCGAGGTGCCCAGGTTGTCGCCGTTGCAGACGTTGGCGTAGCGGTAGCCGTTGTCGATCAGCTGGTCGAGCACACCGGAGGCCTGCAGCGCGATGTAGAGGTCACCATGACCGGGCGGGCACCACTCCAGGCCGGGGTCGGCGGGCCATTCCACCGGTTCCAGGTCGTCGGCGGTGAGCTTCGGCTCCCGGTTCTGGACGAAGCCGAGCGGCAGCCCATCACGGGCCAGCTCGGGGTAGGCGGCCAGCGCCTCCTCAGTGTCCGCGGCGGTGCGGAAGGAGTTCATCAGCAGCAGCGGCAGCCTCACGCCGTAGCGTTCACGGGCGGCCAGCACCTGCTTGACGATGATGTCGAGGAAGGTCATGCCCTCACGCAGCGGCAGCAGGTTCTTGGCCTTGTCGAGGCCCATCGAGGTACCGAGCCCACCGTTGAGCTTGATGATGACCGTCTTGTCGAGCGCGTCGCGGGCGGCGTCCTCGTCGACCTCCACGTCGGCCAGCATCGGCGGGTCGAGCAGCGGCTCGATCGTGTCCTCGCGGATCAGGCCGGTCTGGCCCGTCTCGAGCTGGCGGTAGTAGTCGCTGAACACGGCAATGGCTGCCTCGGGCTGGCCATCGGCGCGCATCTTCTCCTGGGCACGTGCAAGTCCGGCATCGCTCATGGCGCCACCCTACCGAGGACGTCACCGGGTTGGTCGCGATCGCCGCCGGGGACTACTCTGGATGGGCCGATGGCCCTGTAGCTCAGGGGATAGAGCAGAGGTTTCCTAAACCTTGTGCCGCAGGTTCGATTCCTGCCAGGGCCGCCCAGCATGCAGAACGCCGCCACGCCCCTCGGGGCAGTGGCGGCGTTCCTCGTTGGTGTTCGACGCGGCGGGCGGTGCGGGCTCAGCCCTGCTGGGCGGCCGCGGCCTCAGCCTTGAGCGCTTCGACGTCGAGCGCCTTGACCTGCTCGATCAGGCTGTCGAGCTGCTTGCCGTTCAGCATGCCGGCCTGGCGGAAGACCAGGGTGCCTTCCTTGAAGGCCATGATCGTGGGGATCGAGGTGATCTCGAGCCCGGCCGCGACGTCACGCTCGGCCTCGGTGTCCAGCTTGGCGAAGGTGACGTCCTCGTGGCGTTCGGACGCCTCGTCGTAGATCGGGGCGAACCGCTTGCAGGGGCCACACCAGTCGGCCCAGAAGTCGATCAGCACCACATCGTGGGCGTCGATGGTCTCGGAAAAGTTGCCGGCGTTCAGTTCGACGGTCTTGTCACCCATGGTTGGGGTCCTCTCTGCAGATGGCGGGCACCCCGTTCGAGGCGCAGACATGTGGTCCAACACCCGGGGGGCTGGTTTGATTCCGGAGGCTAGTTTGGTGCCTCTGTACCTGGTCCCTCGGTGCTTGCAGGAGCAGAAGAGCATACATCTGGAAGCAAAGCCAGGAAAGCGGCCTATGGAGCTGTGCGGCAGCGCTCAGTAGGCAATTTTTCAAAATATTGTTAAGCCTTTTCTGAGCATGGTATTTTTCATGGTATTACCAATTAGCAGGAAAATAAGCCATTGAATATAAAAGATAAAAATGTCTTGTTTACAATAGAGTGGGTTTTCTTTACGATTTAGCTTTTGTATTTCGTTGAAATTTTCACCGTGCAGGATTACCGCATTTGCAGCTGAATTGGCAATGAAAGCAATATTGTTCTTAAAGAAAAGTATTGAATTAATAGGGTTAAATGCTTTATCGAAGCGAATTGTTTTGCAGCGGCTGCGGCGGCGCCATGAAAGTCATCGCCTGCATTGAAGACCCTATAGTGATCAAGCAGATCCTTGATCACCTGAAGCACAAAGCCGAAACCAGCGGGACCAGGGCGTTACCCGAAAGCCGGGCGCCACCGGCTGAGCTGCTCCTGGGTCTGTTTGACTGACGAGCCTGAAGGCCAACGATACCAATCAAAATGCTGCGTTCACAGCGCCGCGGCAGGGATCCGCCGTGCTGGTTGTCGGAAAAGGAGCCGCTAGTGGGAAAGAGGAGGGTAAATTTTCAGCGTTGCTGGCTCCCCGTCAGCCGGATTGGGTTGCATCGCAGGGGTGTCGAAAGAGTCAACTGCGGTCCAAAGCTGTTGGACTTGGGTGAAAAGGGCGTTTATTCTTCCTATACGTTGTCGGCAGCGGGCCAAAAAGGAATACGTCCATGCCCATCGAGGTGAAACCGGCTGTGAGCGCGGGTTCAAGCATATAGCCCGACAGGCGCGTATCCTTGCCGATCACGACACGATGGCGGTGGTCACCGCGACGAAAGACACGGCCAGCCGCCATGCCGACGCGCAAGGCGGTTTCCGCCGTCATCGCGCCTTCGTTGGCTTTGCCACGAATACCGTCTGTGCCGAAATATTTGCGCACCATAAGGTCGATTATCCTGTCGTCGGGTCGCCCTCAAAGGGGACATGCCTGCTGAACCGCGAATATAGAGAAATATCCCGAATGTGCAGTTAACGAATTCTTGCGGTTTCTTTCAGCGCCGCCAATACCGCCAGCCCGTCGCGCAAGGGGCGCGGCTCGTGTGTGCGGATGAAGTCAGCTCCACCTGCGGCGGCGGCAAGCTCTGCAGCGAGTGTCGCGGCCCCGACATCCCCCGGACCACGGCCTGTGAGCGCGCGCAGAAAGGATTTGCGCGAAACAGACAGAAGCACCGGCAAATCGAAGCGCAGCCGCAATTCATCGAACCGCGCCAGCACCGAGAGCGAGGTTTCGGGAGCAGCCCCCAGAAAAAACCCCATGCCGGGATCAAGGACAAGGCGGTTGCGTTTGATACCGGCACCCGTCAGCGCCGCGATGCGCGCGTCAAAGAACGCCGCAATGTGATCCATGATGTCGCCAGCGGGTGCCTCGCGCCGATCTGCCTGCCCGTCTTGCACCGAATGCATAACGACGAGTTTGGCAGATGATTTCGCCAATTGCGGATAGAACGCAGCGTCTGGAAAACCGCGAATATCATTGAGATAGGCCACACCACGCGACAAGGCATAGGCTTGCGTCGCGGGTTGATAACTGTCGAGCGAGACGGGAATGCCATCTGCCTTGAGCGCGTCCAGCACCGGCGCGATACGCGCGATTTCTGTGTCGGACGAAACAGGCGCGGCGTCGGGATTGCTGGATGCCGGACCGAGGTCGATCACATCTGCCCCCTCGGCCATCAGCTTACGCGCCTGCGCAATGGCTGCGTCTGGCGCCAGATACCGGCCTCCATCGGAGAAACTGTCCGAGGTTATGTTGACGATGCCGAAAATGATGAGCGATTTATTCATGGGGGCTTCTATAATAATAATAATCGAGCATGAGTCTCATACGGATGCTCGGGTCGAAAGGGAATCCCCAGGCGAGTAACCTGTTTGCGGTGATCCATTAGCTGATTCCTCGGCGCGCATCTTGATGGCCACCACCCGCCGCATCGGGATCGG
Source organism: Aestuariimicrobium sp. Y1814 (assembly GCF_050113895.1). NCBI lineage: Bacteria > Bacillati > Actinomycetota > Actinomycetes > Propionibacteriales > Propionibacteriaceae > Aestuariimicrobium > Aestuariimicrobium sp. Y1814. The sequence continues at coordinate 83,345 of NZ_JBNJRW010000006.1, forward strand.
CACCCGCACCGGCTCACCCTCGTCCGCAGCCCGCTTCGCCAGCCAGGCCGCCGCCCGGCGTACGGAGAAGTCGCCGATGGTCGGCAGGTAGAGCGCGTTCAGCAGGGCCTCGGCGTCCTCCAGGTTGCTGACGTCGAAGTAGTAGCGCTCGCGGGCGTCCTCGATCTTCTTCAGCCCGTGCTCCAGCAGGATCGGCCCCATCCGCATGTCGAGGCGCACCGGGAACCGGGGCGGGCCCTTCAGCCGGGCGGTCAGCGGCCCCAGCAGCTTCATGTCGGTCACGTTGATCGGACGATAGGTCGGCGTGATGGCCGCGAACATCCCACCCGGGCGCAGCACCCGGGCTACCTCGTCGAGCAGGGCGCCGGTGTCCTCGATCACCGACAGCGCCAGCGACGAGATCACCGCATCCACCGCACCACTGCCGACCGGCAGCGCCAACCCGTTGGCCTGCACGAAGGGCCCGGGGCCCAGCCGGTGCGCGGTCTGGATCTCCTCCCAGGACAGGTCGAGGCCCAGCACGGTGCGACCGTCACGTTCCAGCATGCGGCTCATCGGGCCCGACCCGCAGCCGATGTCGACCACCCGCCGGGACGACCCGCTCACTGCCCGGGCGAGCCAGGTGTGCGGGTTGTGCTCACCGGCGCGACACCGGGCGAGCACCTCGGTGGCCAGACCGGGGCGCTCGTGGTGGAACCTGCTGATGTACTCGGTCCAACGGCCCATGCCCACAGCCTACTCAGCGCCCGGCGTGCTGCAGGGTGGTGACGATGTCGTCGGCAATGTCGTGCAGCACGTGGCCCGGGCTGATCTGGCGTTTCGCGACCACCGACACCAGCAGCGACAACCCGGGCAGGGCCTCGTCGGGGTCGGTGCGGTAGGTGCCCTCCTCCAGTGCATGCAGCAGCGGGTTCGTGCCGTCCTTCCATGGCTGGGTGAGCTTCTTCCAGGACGCGATCCAGCCGTCGGAGATCTCACTGATCGAGGGCACCCCGAAGAAATGCCCCACCGGCGCGTGGTGGCGCAGCGACACCAGCGGCGAGTCGAGGTAGATCAGGGCCAGCCGCAGCCGGGCGTCCAGGTCGCGGCGTTCCTCCAGCGAACCGCGCACCGCCCACGAGCACGGGTTGGGGCAGGTGGGGCCCACATCGGGACGCTGGCCGGCATCGATGGTCTCGTGGTTCATCCCGCACACGGCCAGGGTGTCACCCAGCCGGGAGTGGAACTTGTCCAGGTAGTTCGTGTACCCGGCCACGTCACCCTTGCCGGCGTTGATCGACCGCTTGGCGGTCGAGCGCATCGCCGAGGAGTGCGGGCAGTCGGGGTCGTCGGTGCCCCACCGCTGGCCCACGTCACGGGGCATCTTCAGCGGGTCACCACCGTGGCCCAGCCGCGGTTCCCAGGCCAACTGGCAGAGGTACTCGGCGATCAGGTGGGCGGTGACCACCAGTGCTTGCGGCTCGTGGCGCTCCGAACGCAATTGGATGACCTCGAGCATCAGCTCGTACAGGGGCACCAGTGAGCCGAGGGCGCCGCGCTCCCGGGCGCGGGGTTCGATCGGGAAGCAGCTGCGCTGCAGTTGGCGGCTCCAGTCGCGGCCACTGGCCTGCTTGGCCAGTTCCAGAAAGTCCTCGGCGTCCAGCGAGATGACGCGGTGGCCGATCGAGGCGAACTGGTGGGCGAGCTTCAGGGCCGGGTCGTCCTCGCCGCGGGCCAGCCGCTGGCGCAGCATGGCCTCGGCGGCGTCGAACCAGTGGCCATCGGCCAGGGCGATGAGCCCGGCATTGTCCATCACCTGGTCAAGTGGGGCATTCATGCGGGGCGGCCGAACAGGGCGTCGACCACCCACGCGTGCGGCACCGTCACCGGTTCGTGCCCGGCAACGGTCAGGGTGAGGGGCTGGGCGGGGTCCAGGTGCACCTCGGTCCCGGGGCGTAGGCCGGCGGCAGCCAATTGGGCCAGCAGGTCGTCGTCGGCCTGCACGGCCTCGCTCATCCTGACCAGGACGACGCTGGTCGGCCCGCCGCCCTCCGCCAGCAGTTCACCGAAGGGACGGTTCCCCTCCCGGAACCCCGGGGCCGGCTCGGTCAGGCCGAACACCTCCATGCCGGGGATCGGGTTGCCGTAGGGGGATTCGCGGACGTCAGGCAGCAGTTCGAACAGCTTCTTCTCGACCTCGTCGGAGATGACGTGTTCCCAGCGGCAGGCCTCGGAGTGGACCAGTTCCCAGTCCAACCCGATGACGTCGGTGAGCAGGCGTTCAGCGAGCCGGTGCTTGCGCATCACGGCCTCGGCCAGGGACTGGCCCTCGTCGGTGAGCAGGATGGTGCGATCCTTGGCCAGGTGCAGCAGGCCATCGCGTTCCATCCGGGCGACGGTCTGTGAGACGGTCGGGCCGCTCTGGTGCAGGCGCTCGGCGATGCGCGCCCGCATCGGCGGCACCCCCTCCTCGTTCAGCTCGTAGACCGTCCGCAGGTACATCTCCGTCGTGTCGATCAGTTCACTCATGAGCCAGCCCCTTCCACCCAGACACCACGCCGCATGACCTTCTGCAGCGCACCTCCATCATCGACGATGCACAGGTCGGCCAGTCGTCCTGCCACCAGTTGGCCGACCTGGTCGACCCCGAACCTGCGCGCAGGGGTGGTGGCGGCCATGATGGCGGCCTCACCAACCTCGCGCCCGACCTGGCTGACGACGAACTCGACCGCTGCGCCCATCGTCAGGGTCGACCCGGCAATGGCCCCCAGGGAACCGTCGTCGTTCAGGATCTTGGCCACCCCACCCCGCACGCCCACCCGCAGGCTACCCAGGCCGTAGTCCCCGTCGGGCTGCCCGGTGGCACTCATCGCGTCGGTCACCAGCCCCACCCGGTGGATGCCGGCGGCGTCGATGGCCATCGCGATCACATCGGGGTGCAGGTGGGTGCCGTCGCAGATCAGTTCGACCATGGCGCGGGGGTCGTCGAGCAGCACCGGGATCGGCCCGGGCTCACGGTGGTGGATGGGGCGCATCGCGTTGAACAGGTGGGTGACCACCCCTGCCCCGGCGTCGAGGCTGGCGCGGGTGGTCACGTGGTCGGCATCGGAATGGCCGAAGGCCACCATCACGCCGGCCTCGGTGAAGGCGGCGGTCGCGGCCAGGCCGTGCTCCCGTTCGGGGGCCAGGGTGATCGAGCGCACCGACCCGCCGGAGGCCTCCAGGATCGCCGAGACCCGTTCAGGGGTGGGGTCGACCAGCAGGTCGGGGTTGTGCGCGCCCTTCTTCGCCTCCGACAGGAACGGCCCCTCCAGGTGGATGCCAGCCAACTCCCCCGCCTCGACCAGCGGACGAAGTCGTCCGACCTGCGCGACGACCTCGTCCATCGACTCGGTCACGGTGCTGGCGAACTGGGTGGTGGTGCCGTGGCGGCGGTGGTGGGCGATCGCCGCGGCGACCCCGTCGGGGTCGGCGGCGGCCAGGTCGGTACCGGCGGCCCCGTGGCAGTGGGTGTCGACGTAGCCGGGGATGACCCAGCCGTCGACCAGCTCGGCGGCGGCATCGATCCCGTCACGCACGTCGAGGACCCGCTCGTCCTCGATGCGCAGGGTCAGGGGGCGCGGCTCCGGGCCGGTGTCCCCCGTGACGACCTTGTGCGATGCGATCAGAGTCACGACCGAACCCTCCATCCCCAGTCTGTTGTTGGTGACAGCCTAGGCCGCTGCACCGACAAGGGTGGCGAGATGCCCACGGCTGGGGCACTGTGGGTGCGTGAATGGATCCCCCGGTTCGCCGACTGCTGAATCCCCCGAGTGGGTCAAGCGGGTGAGCGTCAGCCCTGAGCGGTTGTCCGGGTGGGTCGACCGGTTCCGGCAGGGACACGGCCCCACCACCTGGGTCGTGGCCCCCCGGACGGTGCTGCTCACCGCCACCGACGGCGCCCACGCGCTGCTGCACAACCCGTGGGAACCGCTCGCCGAGGACGCCTCACCGGGGGCAGTTGTCCGCCACCTCACCCGCGACCGAAGGATCGGCCTGCTGCTGGGTCGCAAGTCCGCGCACGCGGTGGGGATCGCCGAGGGCGGTGAACTGGTCGCCTCGAAGGTCGACACGTCCTATGTTCAGGGCCGGACGAAGGCCGGTGGCTGGTCGCAGCAGCGCTACGCCCGCCGCCGCGGCAACCAGGCCGACAAGGCGGTCGAGGCCACCGTCGAACGGTGCCTGACCCGGCTGCTGCCCGAGGTGGGGTCATTGGAGGGCCTGGTCTGTGGGGGCGACGCCGCGTTCGTGGCGGCGGTGCTGGACGATGCGCGGCTGGCACCGCTGGCCGCGTTGCGCACGGCCCACCCGGTGCTGCCGGTGCCCGACCCGCGGCTGGACGTGCTCAAGGACGCTGTCGGCCTGGCCCGGGCGATCACGATCGACCTGGACGACCAGGCGATCAGGGGTCGAGCCGCTCGCTGAACCAGGCCTCGTCCGGTTGCAGGGTGCAGGCGACCCGGTCGTGCAGGCGACCCGGCAGGCCCTGCCAGAACTCGAAGCGGTGCGGGCTGACCCGGTAGCCGCGCCAGTCCGGCGGGCAGGGCACTTCACGGTCGGCGTACTCGGCGGTGGCGGCAGCGAACTCGGCCTCCAGCGAGGCCCGGGAGTCGCGCGGGTGCGACTGGTGCGAGACGACGGCGGCCACCTGCGAGGCCTTGGGCCGCTCGTGCCAGTACGCCTCGGCCTCGGCGGCGGGCTGGGTGGTGACGGTACCCTCGATGCGCACCTGGCGGTTCAGTGCCGGCCAGTAGAGCAGCAGCGCGATCCTGGGGTTGTGTTCCAGGGCGATGCCCTTGCGCGAGGTGGCGTGGCTGTAGAAGTCGAAGCTGCCGTGCTCGCCCCGCTCGGCGTCGAAGGCCTTCAGCAGCAGCACCCGCGCGCTGGGCTGCCCGTCGGCATCGACGGTGACCACGGTCATCGCTGCGGGCTCGATCAGCGCGCCGTCCCGCTCGGCCTGCCGGGCCTGGTCGAACCACTGCTCGAACAGCGGCCAGGGTGAGTCGATGTCGCCGGGAATGGGTTCCCCGGCATACTCACGCCGGGCGCTGTGCAGGTCGACCATGGGCCCATTCTGGCACCCGTGCCACAGTCGATTGCCTGCTGCCCCGAGGAACAGTTCGTGCGCCGACGAGGCACCGTGTGCGGGGGTTGGACCTGCGGTGACCGCGCTCGTCACGGGTGGGAGAATCCCCCCATGACGCTGCGTATCCCCACCGACCTGCTGCCCCGCGACGGAAGGTTCGGCAGCGGCCCGGCCAAGGTTCGTCCCGAGGCCGTCGCCGCGCTGGCCGCCAGCCCCCTGCTGGGCACCTCGCACCGCCAGCCGGGCGTGAAGAACCTGGTCGGACGCATCCGCGAACAGGCCGCCGAGCTGTACCAGGCGCCCGAGGGGTACGAGCTGGTGCTCGGCAACGGTGGCGCGACGATGTTCTGGGACGTGGCGAGCTGTTCGCTGGTCACCGAGCGCAGCGCCCACGGGGTCTACGGGGAGTTCAGCCGGAAGTTCGCCGCCGCCGCGCAGCGCGCGCCATTCCTGGCCGAGCCCGTGGTCTTCGAGTCCGAGCCGGGCACCGTCGTACTGCCCACGGCCACCGAGGGTGTCGACCTGTACGCGTGGGCGCAGAACGAGACCTCGACCGGCGCGGCGGCCCCGGTCGTCCGCCCCGAGGGCACCGAGGACGGACTGGTGCTCGTCGATGCCACCAGTTCGGCCGGCGGCATGGCCGCCGACCTGGCCCGGACCGACGTGTACTACTTCGCCCCGCAGAAGAACCTGTCGTCCGACGGTGGGCTGTGGTTGGCGTTCTGCTCGCCGGCGGCGCTGGCCCGGGCCGAGGAGCTGACCACCCGCACCGACCGCTGGGTGCCCGAGTCGTTGAACCTGGCGGTGGCGGCGACCAACTCGCGCGCCAACCAGACCCTGAACACGCCGGCGGTGGCGACCCTGGTGCTGCTGGCCGAGCAGTTGCAGTGGGTCCTCGACAACGGCGGCATGGGCTTCGCCACCGGACGAACGGCTGAGTCGTCGGGCCGGGTCTACGCGTGGGCCGAGGCCCACGAGCTGGCCACCCCCTTCGTGGCGCCGGAGTTCCGCTCCCCGGTGGTGGCCACGATCGACTTCGCCGACACGGTGGACGCGAAGCAGTTGGCTGCCGACCTGCGTGCCAACGGAATCCTCGACACCGAGCCCTACCGCAAGCTGGGTCGCAACCAGCTGCGCATCGGCTGCTTCACCAGCGTCGACCCGGACGACGTGAGCGCCCTGCTGGCCAGCATCGACTGGCTGCTCGGGCAGTACTGAGGCATTCGCCCCAGCCGGGGCGCCCCCGGGGCAGCGGCCCCGGTCAGACGCCTCGGCGCGGGCCGCGGCGGTGGCGCACGGGCCAGAAGGCGGTGGCGACCCCGGCCAGCACGGCCAGCCCGGCAGCGCCACCGATCGCGGCCATCGTGCCGGTGCGCCGCGCGGCCGCCGAACCGTCCGGCACCTGCTCATCACCCGGGGTGCCCGAGGCTGAGGGGCTGGGCGTCGGGGTCGGCGTGGGGCTCGGGGCGGGGGTGATCGAGGTCATCCCGGTCGGGCGGGGGGTGGCCACCACCTGGGCCGGGTTGCCGCCGGTGCCCAGCATGAGCAGTTCTTGTTCCAGGCCCACGGTCAGCGCTTCGCCGGTGCGGGCCACCGGCGAGACGGCAGTGACCCGGAAGTCGAAACCGTTCAGCAGGAACAGCCCCGCCTCACCCCACAGGGCGATGGTCGAGCCGTCGGCCAGGAAGGTCATGTCGCTGACCCCTGCCGGGGCGTCGGCCAGCCGGGTGAGGGTGCTGGTCACCCCGACCTCGGGCTGGGTGTTGGCGCGGTAGATGCCGGGGTTGGCGCCGCGGGTGATGACGTACAGGTTGCCTCGTCCGGACACGCCGAAGGCGCCGGCGTCGTGCGGGCCGTCCTCGTAGGTGAACTCCCATTCCAGCGGGGTGACCTGGTGGTAGCCGGGCTCACCGACGCGCAGCACGGTGATGGTCTCGCGGTTGGCCTGCGGGTCGCCGATGTCGGCGACGTAGAGCACCCCGTTGCGGCTGGCCAATGCCTGCACGCTGGTGACCGGCTCGCTCAGCGTCATCGTCCCGGCGACGGTGCCGGTGGAGTCGACCGCGATGATGTTGCGCGACGCTGCCCCCTGAACGGCCCAGTAGATGCCCAGGTCCTGGTCGACGGCCAGCCCGGTCAGCTCCAGCTGTGAGGTGACGGCGAAGGTGGTGTCCTCCGCGTGCGCGGGCAGGGCCTGGAAGGACAGGCTGGTCGCGAGGACGGCGGCCACGAGGGCGGCCCGGCACCGGCTCAGGCGAGCCATGCGCCCAGCACGACCAGGACCACAAGCGCGACGAGCCCCAGGGACACGACGGCTTTGCGGCTACGGGGGTTCATTCCAGTTACCTTAGCCGCCATCGGCTACCGTTGGCACATGGGTGAGCTACGGCTGCATGCCATCAGCGTCTATGACATCCGGGACATGTTCGGAGCCGATCCGGGCCTGGCCGCGCAGTTGCGCCAGATCGCCTCGGACGCCTTCGTCGTGCCCGCCACTGAACAGCAGCGCAAGCCCAGCATGATCCAGCGGATCGGGCCCATGTTTCGGCGTGACCCGCTGGCGGTGGTGGTGCCGCATGACCACCCGATCCCCTCGGACTGGGAGGCGCTGATCCAGGGCCGCTATGTCGAACCCTCGCGGCTGGTCGCCAGCTGGCGGGTGGTGGATGCGTGGGTTGATGCCAGGGACTACGGGACGACCACGCTGGCGCTGGACCCCGGCCAGGCCGAGGCTTTCGACTTCGCCCTGACCAAGGCTGGCCTGGCTTCGCAGTTCAGCCTGCGGGGCCTGATGGCGTTGGATGCCTCGCTGCCGCTGCGCCCGGCCCACGGCATGCACGTCGGCTACTCGAAGAACCCGCACGCCCTGGCCACCGCCGAGGCCCTGCGCAGCATCGTCGACCAGGTCGACGAGGACTGGCGTGGTGGCGCCGAGCACCTGCTCGCCTTCCTGGACGCCTTTGCCGAGTGGACCCGCCAGGCCCAGCAGGCCGACCGGATGCTCCCGGACCTGTACGTGACCTGGTGGGAGACCAACCGCGCCGAGATGACCACCCAGCAGCCGCAGGCTGAGGCCGGCTACCAGACCGGTTCGCAGCCGCGCCACGGGCAGGGTGAGTGGGACCCGACGGCCCCCATCGTCACCGGACGACAGACCCGCTCGCACCATCCCCGCGACCTCGACCCGACGGCCCCCATCGTCACCGGACGACAGCCCCGCCAGCCCGGCCGCTGACCCTTACGGGTTTCCCAGCACCACTTGCCCCTGAACGGTGCACTTGCCGCCGTTCCGGAACGGGGGCAAGTGCACCGTTGTAGGGCATTTGGCGGTTGGGCGGCGGTGAGGGCCGGAGTGATCAGGCCTGCTTGATCACCAGCAGCAGGTCGCCGCCCTCGGCCTGGACGGTGTCGGTCACCACGACCCGCTCCACCACACCGGAGACCTGCGCGTTGATCGAGGCCTCCATCTTCATCGCTTCGATCACCGCCACCGGGTCGCCCGCGTTGACGGTGTCGCCCTCGCTGACCCGCACGGTCACCGCACCAGAGAACGGGGCCGCGACGTGGCCGGGGTTGGCCGCATCGGCCCGCTCTGCGGCCTGGATGTCGGGCTTGATCGAACGGTCACGCACCCGCACCGGACGCATGGCCCCGTTGAACTGGGTCATCACGACGCGCTTGCCCTTCTTGTCGGGCTCGCCGATGGCCTCCACCGACGCGATCAGGGTCACGCCCTTGTCGATGGTGATGCCCTGTTCGACATTGGGCTGCAGGCCGTACAGGTAGGGCACGGTCGGCACACCGGTCAGGTCGCCGAACTCCTCGCGTGACTCGTTGAAGTCCTTGGTCGGGCCGGGGAACAACAGCCGGTTGAGGGTCTGCTGGCGGTCTCGTCCGGGGGTGTTCAGCAGCGCCTCGTCCTCCGGCTCCACTTCGGTGACCCGCACGGGGGCCGCTCGTCCGACCAGCGCCTTCGAACGGAACGGTTCGGGCCAGCCGCCGGCCGGGACACCCAGCTCGCCGTTGAGGAAGCCGATCACCGAGTCGGGGATGTCGAACTTCTGCGGGTCGGCCTCAAACTCGGCCGGGTCGGCGTCCACGGCCACCAGGTGCAGGGCCAGGTCGCCGACCACCTTGGACGAGGGCGTCACCTTCGTGGGACGACCCAGGATCTTGTTGGCCGCCGCATACATCGCCTCGATCTGCTCGAAGCGGTCACCCAAGCCCAGGGCGATGGCCTGCTGGCGCAGGTTCGACAGCTGCCCACCGGGGATCTCGTGGGTGTACACGCGACCGGTCGGGCTCGCCAGCCCGGACTCGAAGGGGCTGTAGACCTTGCGCACCGCCTCCCAGTAGGGCTCGAGGTCGCTGACGGCTGTGGGGTTGAGCCGGGTGCTGCGCTGCGAGTGGGCCAGGGCGTTGACCAGCGCCGAGGCCGGCGGCTGGCTGGTGGTGCCCGCCATCGGGGCGCTGGCCACGTCGACGGCATCCACCCCCGCGTCGATGGCCCGCAGCAGGGTCGCGGTCTGTCCACCGGCGGTGTCATGGGTGTGCAGGTGCACCGGCAGGTCGAAGTTCTGGCGCAGCGCGGTCACCAGGTCGAAGGCTGCCGGGGGCCGCAGCAGGCCGGCCATGTCCTTGATGGCCAGCACGTGGGCCCCGGCCTCGACGATCTTCTCGGCCAGCCGCAGGTAGAAATCGAGGTTGTAGACGTCCTCGTCCGGGTTGTTCAGGTCAGAGGTGTAGCACAGCGCCACCTCGGCCACCGAGGTGCCGGTCTCGAGCACCGCCTCGATCGCCGGGCGCATCTGCTCGACGTCGTTGAGGGCGTCGAAGATGCGGAAGATGTCGATGCCGGTGGCCGCAGCCTCTTCGACGAAGGCGGTGGTCACCTTGGTCGGGTAGGGGGTGTAGCCGACGGTGTTGCGCCCGCGCAGCAGCATCTGCAGCGCCATGTTCGGCATGGCCTCACGCAGCTGGGCCAGCCGCTCCCACGGGTCCTCCCCCAGGAAACGCAGCGCCACGTCATAGGTGGCGCCACCCCAGCATTCGACGCTGAGCAGTTCGGGGGTCATCCGGGCCACGGCCGGGGCGGCGGCGAGCAGGTCACGGGTGCGCACGCGGGTCGCCAGCAGCGACTGGTGGGCGTCTCGGAAGGTGGTGTCGGTGACCTCGACGTGGTCGGAATCCCGCAGCCACTGCGCGAAACCGGCGGGGCCCAGCTCGGCCAGCCGTTGCCGCGAACCGGCCGGCGGCGGGGTCTTCAGGTCGAGCTCGGGCAGCTTGTCGGCCGGGTCGAGCAGGGTGACCGGTTCCCCGTTGGGACGGTTGACGGTCACGTCGGCCAACCAGCGCAGCACCTTCGTCCCCCGGTCGGCGGGAGCGCGGGAGGTCAGCAGGTAGGGCCGTTCGTCGATGAAGTGCGTCGAGGTGTTGCCGGCCTGGAACTCCGGGTCGTCGAGCACGGCGCGGACGAAGGGGATGTTGGTGGAGACGCCGCGCACGCGGAACTCGGCCAGCGCGCGCCGCTGGCGCTGCAGGGCGGTCTCGAAGTCGCGGCCGTGGGCGGTCACCTTGACCAGCAGTGAGTCGAAGAAGCCGCTGATCTCGACGCCGGTGGCGGTGGTGCCGCCGTCGAGGCGGATGCCGGCACCCGAGGCGGAGCGGTAGGCGGTGATCACGCCGGTGTCGGGGCGGAACCCGTTGGACGGGTCCTCGGTGGTGATCCGGGCCTGCAGGGCGTGGCCGCGCACCTGGACGCTGTCCTGGCTGAGGCCGAGGTCGGCCAGCGACTCCCCGGCGGCGATCCGCATCTGTGAGGCGACCAGGTCGACGTCGGTGACCTCTTCGGTGACGGTGTGCTCGACCTGGATGCGCGGGTTCATCTCGATGAACACGTACTCCCCGGCGCGGGGGCCGGCGGTCTCGAGCAGGAACTCGACCGTGCCCGCGTTCTGGTAGTTGATCGTCTGGGCGAACTTCACCGCGTCGGCGCACATGGCATCGCGCAGCTGCGGGTCGAGGTTGCGGGCCGGGGCCATCTCGATGACCTTCTGGTGGCGCCGCTGGATCGAGCAGTCACGCTCGAACAGGTGGATGACATTGCCCTGCTGGTCGGCGAGGATCTGCACCTCGATGTGGCGGGGGCGCTGCACCGCCTGCTCGACGAAGACGGTCGGGTCACCGAAGGCACCCATGGCCTCACGCATGGCGGCGTCGAGGGCTTCACGCAGGTCGGCGGGGTCCTCCACCATGCGCATGCCGCGGCCACCGCCACCGGCGACGGCCTTCACGAAGACGGGGAACCCGATCTCTTCGGCACCCTTGACCAGTTCCTCGATGTCCTGGGACGGGGCTGAGGAGTTCAGGGTGGGCAGGCCGGCCCGGCGGGCGGCGTCGATGGCGCGCACCTTGTTGCCGGCCATCTCGAGCACCCCGGACGGGGGCCCGACGAAGACCAGCCCGTTGTCCACGCAGGCCTGGGCGAGGTCCGGGTTCTCGGACAGGAAGCCGTAGCCGGGGTAGATGGCATCGGCGCCGGCCTCCTTCGCGGCGCGGATGATCTCCTCGATGTCGAGGTAGGCGCTGACGGGGTGGCCCTTCTCACCGATCAGGTACGCCTCGTCCGCCTTGATGCGGTGCTCGGCCTTCCGGTCCTCATAGGGGAAGACCGCGACGGTCCGCGCCCCCAACTCATAGGCAGCGCGGAACGCCCGCACTGCAATCTCGCCACGATTGGCCACCAGCACCTTGGAGAACATGGGCACAAGACTAGTGGCCAGACCTTCACCAGCAGGCACGCAACCATCGACGCGGGCACCTGGCGCAGGCAGGATGGTGTCATGGAAATCACCGTGCGCGCCGCCGCGCAGGGACGTCGCGTCCCCGAAATTGCCGTTCTGACCGTGCGGGTCAGCCGTGAATCGGCCAACCAGCAGCAGGCTGCCAGCGCCGCGCACACCCTGATGCGCCAGCTCTCCGACCAGGTGCGCCAGATCCAGGCCGATCGTCCCGAGATCGTCGACCGGCTGGTGGTCTCGCCGGTGGGCACCCGCAGTTGGCGTCCGTGGAACAAGGAGGGCAAGCAGTTGCCGATGCAGCACGAGTCGAGCGGACGAGTACAGATCGCGCTGACCGACTTCGACCTGGTGGCCAGGCTCACCCAGGAGTGGAGCGGCGTCGACGGCCTGAACCTGTCCGCGCCGCACTGGGAACTGACCGAACAGTCGCAGCGTGAACTCGAGACCGAGGTGACCACCGAGGCGGTCAAGTTGTGCCGCCGGCGTGCGCAGGTGATGGCGACCGCGTCCGGCTTCGACCAGGTCACCCCGCTGCAGGTGGCCGACACCGGGCTCCTGGAACGCCCCCAGGCCGAGGCTGCACCGGCCCCCATGATGGCCAGGGCCGGCGCGGCATCGGCGGCCGACGAGGGCTTCGACCTGTCCCCCCGCGAGATCCAGGTCCGCATCCAGGTGGAGGCCCGCTTCCGCGCCGACTGACTCGTCCCCTCATCGCCACATGCCCCTGAAAATTGCAGTTGCCCCTGTTCCGGAACAGGGGCAACTGCAATTTTCAGGGGCAACCAGCGGGGGCGAACCTCAGATTCGTCCGATCAGGTCCATCAGGATGCCCTGGGCGAAGTAGACCACGAAGGCAATCGCGGTGGCCCACATCAGCGGGTGGACCTGCTTGGCCTTGCCCTTGAGCACCTTCACCAGCACGTGGACGATGAAGCCCGCGCCGATGCCGACGGTGATCGAGTACGCGAAGGGCATCAGCGCGACCACCAGGAAGGCGGGGATGCCCTCTTCGATGTCGTCCCAGCTGATGGTGGTGGCCTGGCCCATCATCAGGAAGCCGACGTAGGCGAGCACCGGGGCGGCCGCCTCGGCGGGCACCAGCGCCACGATCGGGGCCAGGAAGATCGCCAGCACGAAGGCCGCACCAGTGACCACCGAGGCCAGACCGGTCCGGGCACCCTCGGCCACACCCGAGGTGGACTCCACAAACGAGGTGTTCGACGAGACCGACCCCAGGCCACCGGAAACGGCGGCCAGCGAGTCGACCAGCAGGATCTCGCGCAGCCGCGGCGGGTTGCCCTTCTCGTCGAGCAGGCCACCCTCGGCACCCACGGCCACGACGGTGCCCATGGTGTCGAAGAAGTCAGCCAGCAGCAGTGAGAAGACGATCAGCACCAGGCCGAGCAGGTAGCCGAGGTTGAAGTTGCCGTCGGGCCCGTTGAAGGCACCGAACATGTCGACGCGGCCCAGCAGCCCCAGGTCGGGGGCAGCCCAGGCCGAGGCGTCCGGCAGCACCGGGCCGGGCGGGGACCAGCCGGTCGCGGTCTCGGCGTCGACCCGGGGGCCGATCTTGAAGACGAGTTCGAGGACGACGGCGACCGCCGAGGTCACCAGCATCGCGATCAGCATCGCGCCGGGCACCTTCTTGGCCACCAGTGTGACCAGCAGGAAGAACCCGAACACGGCCACGGCGATCGGCCAGCCGACCAGGGAGCCACCGACACCCAGTTCGAGCGGGGTGCCCGCACCGGGGCGGATGACGCCGGCCGAGACCAGGCCGACCAGGGTGATGAACAGGCCGATGCCGATCGAGATCGCCGAGCGCAATGAGCCGGGCACCGCCCGGAAGATCGCTTCTCGCAACCCGGTCAACACCAGCAGGGTGATCAGGATGCCCTCCCACACGATCAGGCCCATGGCCTGCGGCCAGGTCATCATCGGGGCGAGGGTGAAGGCCAGCATGGCGTTGAGGCCGAGACCGGCGGCCAGGGCGAGCGGGAAACGCCCGACGACGCCCATCAGGATGGTCAGCACGCCGGCGACCAGCGCGGTGGCGGCAGCCACCATCAGCTTCGACTCGTTCATGGCCGCCTCGTTCAACTGGGTGCCGGCGGCATCCAGGAACATCGGCTGGCCGGTGATCAGGTTGCCGTCCTTGTCGGCGGCGGTCCCGATGATGAGGGGGTTGAGGGCGATGATGTAGGCCATCGTGAAGAAGGTCACCAGCCCGCCGCGAACCTCGCGGGCGACGGTCGAGCCGCGCTTGGTGATGTCGAAGAAGCGGTCGAGTTTGCCGGTGGCCGCTTCGGGTTCAGTGGTGGTGTCAGATGGAGTTGGGGCCATGGCCCGAATGCTAGGACCTGTGGCCGGGGCCCATCCAACCAGGATGGGCCCTGTGGGCACCTGTGCAACCAACCCCCTGCCGCCGGGCGGCAGGCGTTCAGGCCGCCCTAGAATGGGCCCATGCTGACCCAGGCCCCCGTGAAACCGTTGGACGAGGACGGCGTGCAGGTGATGGCGATCGGCACCCTCGCGTGGGTGGTCGCCGCGGTCGTGCTGCTGCTGCGCGGAGCCGGCAGCGACTCCAGCGACCAGACCTGGTGGCTGTGGACCTGCCTGGCCGGGGCCGGGGTGGGCGTGGTCGCGCTGGCCTACTGCCTGCGCCGACGCAGCCGTCGCCGGGCAGCCGCGGACGAGGGGCTGGGCGCCCCCGCCGCCGCGACCAAGCAGTAGTCCCGCGCTCGCCCGACCAGCGGTCAGTCGAACAGGATGAAGTCGGGTTCGATGGTGTGGTAGACCGGCAGCGGCAACTCGATGCCGCGCTCCTCGGCCACCACGGCGGAGTGTCCCCCGCAGCCGTGGTCGACGCTCACCACTCGTCCGTCGGCGTCGCTGAACTCGTTGGTGCAGACCCCGAACTGCATGCCCAGGCTGCCCTGGATGCGCTGGAAGTAGCCGCACGAGACACAGTTGTCGGGCGCCTGCCGGGTCATCTGGTTGTCGGGGCCACCGTCACCGGCGAGCCACCGCTCGGCCGCCATCTCACGACCCTCACGGCTGAGGACCCGTTCGCGGCCCAGCCCCAGCTCGGCGACCACCGCGCGGGTCTGGGACCACTCGGCCGGGTCGGCGTCGGCGGCCAACTCACCGCCGGTGAAGCCGGGCTCGAGGCGCGGGTCATTGTCGAGGGTGGGCAGCAGGATGCCGACGCCGATGTCGCCGCCCTGGATGCGGTTCTCCCACGGCAGCCAGTCGGGCGGCAGCAGCGCGGAATCAGTCGGCACCAGCTCGACCTCGTTCACGGTGGCGTACTTGCCGCGGGAGGCCCGCGCCATCGACACCGCCCAGTGCCAGCCCTGGTAGCCCGGGTGCTCGCAGGTGAACAGGTGGGTCACTGCCCGTTCGTCATCGGCGAGCATGCCGATGTGCTCACCGACACCGAAATCCTTGGCGTAGGCCTGGGCGGCCTCACGGGCCTGGTCGATCGCCGCTGCCAGGATGGCGTCAATCTTCGGCTTCCTACGAGTGGCGAGTGCCGCCATTCACAGCTCCAGTTCGTCAGCGACAGCACGCAGCACCGAAGCAATCTTCTGCGCGTGGCGTGAGTCGGGGTGTCGTCCGCGGCGGTAGTCGTTGCCGATCCCGTCCAGCAGTTTGATCAGGTCCTCGACCATGACAGCCATCTGGTCGGGCTTGCGGCGCGAGGCCTTGGACAGTGACGGCGGGACGTCGATCAGGCGCACCGACAGCGCCTGTTCACCCCTGCGGCCCTCGATGACCCCGAACTCGACCTTCTGGCCGGCCTTGAGGCTGGTCACCCCCGGTGGGAGCACGTTGGCGCGCACGTACACGTCGCCGCCGTCCTCCTTCTGCAGGAAGCCGAAGCCCTTCTCCGCGTCATAGAAACGCACCTTGCCGATCGGCACGTCAACCTCTGTCCATTCCGGCCGGAAACCCCGGCATGTTCAATGAGCCCCCAGACTACCGGCTGGCTCACGGTGGGCTCCACCCTGATCCCGTCGATCCTCGCAACCCTTCAGCGGGACCATGACCGGCGCCCGACCAGGACCCGGCCATGACCCGGCCACGCCCGGGAAGCGCTCACCGGGAGCGACCGGGACTCGCCGCCCCCACCGGCTGGCCCTAGAGTTCCCAGGTGGGGTGCCTCCCTGCGGTCGTCCCAGCAGAGCCCGCCCCGCCACCTCAAGACCCCGGACTGCTGCCCATGCCTGAACACCCGACCCGCCGCCCGCCCTGGCGCCGCGGCGCCCTCGGCCAGCGCGGCTACCCGCTGTACCTGCTGTCGATGGTGCAGGGCTCGACCGGGTTCTGGATCTCGAAGATCGCCCAGGACTGGCTGCTGCTGCGCCTGACCGGCGACGTGCAGGCGGTCGGCATCAGCACGGCCCTGCAGTTCGCGCCGGTGCTGTTCTTCGGCCTCTACGGCGGGGTGCTGGCCGACAAGTTCAACGCCAAGTGGCTGGTCGTGCTCGCCCAGGCGATGACCGGCATGTCGGCGCTGGCGATGGCCGTCCTGGCGATCAGTGAGCGGATCGCACCCTGGCACGTGTTCATCGCCGCCACCTGGATCGGTTTCGCCAACGTCATCGACCAACCCGGCCGCGCCCGCATCATCACCGCCCTGTCGGGCCGCTACATCGGCCAGGCGATCTCGTTGAACTCGATCGCCTTCCAGGTCTCCGGCTCGTGGGGCCCGCTGATCTCGGCGGCGGTCGTGGGCGCTTTCGGCCCCGGCTGGGCCTTCGCCATCAACGCCACCGCCTGCCTGGTCAGTTGCCTGCTGCTGGCCCGGCTACCGGTGGACGACCCACCCGGGCGCACCGTCGAGAAGGTGGGCCTGCGCGAAGGCTTGGCGACCATCCGGCAGACCACCGAGATCGGCTGGGCGCTGGCGCTGCTGGCCTGCATCGCGGTGCTGGGCCTGAACATGCCGTTGATCTATGCCGGCATGGCCAACGAGGTCTTCCACACCGGCGTCGAGGGCTACTCGCAGTTCAACTCCCTGGCCGCGGTCGGCGCGGTCACCGGTGGCCTGATCGCCGCCCGACGCCGCGGGACGAGCCGGCTGCGCGAACTGGCGACCTGGCTGGGCCTCTACGGCCTGGTGCTGGTGCTGACCTCACAGGCGGAGGGCCCCTTGGTGTTCGGGTTGTTCGTGATCGCCATCAACACGGTCGTGGTGCTGTTCCAGTTGCTGGCCAACACGCTGGTGCAGGCCAATGCCGACCCGGTCGCCCTGGGCCGGGTGATGAGCCTGTTCACCCTGGTGACCTTCGGCGGCAATGCGCTGGGTGGGCCGCTGATCGGCGGGGTGGTCGACCTGATCGGGCCGCGGGCGACGCTGGCGCTCAACGGCACCCTGCTGCTGGTCGCCATGGTGCTCACCAGCCTCGCGATCGGACGATTCACCGGTCAGCGGCTGCGGATCGGTCCCCGGGGCCTGGTCATCATCGAACCGGAGGTCCCCCGGCACGTCCGGCTGGGGCTGCCGCCGCGTCGTCGGGTCACACCGGACGACGACCCTGGGGCAGCAGGGCGAACGAGTCGCGATAGTAGTCCTTGAGCTGCAGGTGGGAGGCAGCGTCTTCGTCGACCACCACGGTGGCGTAGCGGTGGAACTGCAGGATGCTGGCCGGGCACATCGCCGACACCGGTCCCTCGACGGCAGCAGCCACCGCCTCGGCCTTGGCCTCCCCCAGCGCGGTGAGGACGAGTCGTCCGGCGTCCATGATCGTGCCGAGCCCCTGGGTGACGCAGTGGGTGGGCACGAAACCCGGCCCGAAGAAGCGCGCGTTGTCGGCGCGGGTGCGGGCGGTCAGGGTCTTGGTGCGGGTGCGGCTGGTGAACGACGAACCGGGTTCGTTGAAGCCGATGTGGCCGTTCGACCCGATCCCGAGGATCTGCACGTCGATGCCACCGGCCGCAGCGATCGCCGCCTCGTACTGTTCGCAGGAGGCATCGGTGTCCTCGGCGTCACCGACGGGCACGTGCACGCGCTGCGGGTCGACCCCGAGTGGCTCGGTGAAGGTGCGTCGGATGGTCTCGGCGTAGCTGTTGGGGTCGGTGCGCGGCAGCCCGAGGTACTCGTCCAGGGCGAAGAAGGTGGCATTGGACAGGTTGAGGGTGCCGGCGTCGACCCGCTCCTTCAAGGCGGCGTAGGTGCCGAGCGGCGAGCTCCCGGTGGCCAGTCCCATGACGGGGTCGGGGCGCCGCGCCAGCGCGCTCGCGATGCGGGCTGCAGCAATGCGTCCGACCTGCTCCTCATTGGCGCAGATGATGACTTCCACAGCGTTCCCTTCCACTGACGGTACCGGGGCAGCTTCGCCCCGCCCCTGGGCACCCGTCCTTGGTCACCCGGCCATCACCCAGCGTAGGAACGTGAGCGCCCAGCAGTCGGCATCCGCCCACAGATTCCGAGCATTCGCTCACCGCAAGAGCGCAATTCGATCACTGGCGCGACCACCCGGCGGCAGGCCCGGGGGCTGGGTAGGATCCCGGTATGGCTTCATGGACCGACGGCGCCGAGTACGCGCCCACTGAGCGTCCTGACGGATTCGCGACCCCCCGCACGGCGCCCCTCGACCAGGCGCCGCCGGTGGTCCACCTCGCCAAGGACCGGCCCGTGGACCAGCCCGAGACGTTCCAGCCCAGCGCCCAGTTGCCTCCCCTGGGGAGCCACGGTGTGCCGACCGGCCCCAGCCGTGACCCCAAGCAGGCCTTCGGCACGGTGAGCACGGTGATGACGACCAGCGCGTGGGGTTCGACCCATGCCTCGACCACCACCCTGGACAAGCCCTTCGACCCACATGCCCCGATCAGCACCGGTGACCCCGAGGCGGAACTGGCGACCCTGCCGCCGCCCACCGGGCAGCCGGTCGCCCCCGCCGGCCCCGGCGCCCAGTCCGACCCCGGTCCCCAGCAGGGCCCGGGCGGTTACTCCCCGGGCAACGCTGCGACGGCCGCCGGCCCGGCCCGCTACGACGCCACCGGGCAGCCGCTGAACCCGCTGGGCAGGGCGCTGGCGATGGCCCAGTTCCTGGTCGGCCGCCTGGGCGCGCCGCTGGTGGTCAGCCTGGCGGTGGGGGTCCTGATCTCCCAGTTGTCGTTCGTGATGGTGGTGGTGGCGGTGCCGCTGGCCATGCGCGTGCCCCGCTTCGGCCCCCGCCTGCGGCAGTTCACCGGCCTGGCGGCCGCGGTGGCGCTGCTGCTCGCCTTCGTGTGGAACATCCATGAGGACGTGCTGGCGAGCCTGGGCACCTGGTCGCGCCTGGGTGCCCTGGCTGCGCTGGCCTACGGCATCTACCTGGCCTGGCCGCGCAGCTCCCAGCCGCGGGCACCCCAGCAACCCCGCGCACCCCAGCAACCCCGCGCACCCCAGCAACCCCGGCCGTGAGCGACCAGCCGCGCACCCTCGCCGACGCCATCCGCGGCATGGACGAGCGGCAGCTGGTCACCCTGCTGCTGGCTCGTCCTGACCTGGCCCAGCCCCGCCCCAGTTCGCTCGGCGAACTGGTGGAACGGGCCGGCTCACCCACGTCGGCCGGCCTGGCCGTCGACCGGCTCGACACCTGGCAGCGTGCGGTGGCCGAAGCACTGGCGACCTGCACCGAACCCACCACGGCACGCGCCCTGGCCGGGGCCCTGGACGCCGACCAGTCCGCGGTGCAGTCGGCCCTCGACACGCTGCTGGCCTGGGCGCTGGCCTGGTCGCCGAACAGCCGCACCGGGTCGGTGCTGCTGACCCGGTCGGCCGCGATGGCCTTCGGCCCCTACCCCGCTGGCCTGGCCCCGCCGAGCCCGGCGCCCTTGTCCACCATCGCCATCGACCAGGCCCTGGCCGAAGCCGACCGGGAGCAGCACGAGGTGCTGCACCGGCTGATGTGGCAACCGGTCGGCAGGCTGCGCAACGCGCAGCGCCCCATCACCACCGCGAATGCGGTCACCGCCTCGGAGCGGCTGGTGGCAGCGCGGCTGCTGCGTCCGGTCGCCGATGATGCCGTGGTGCTCGCCCGCGAGGTGGCGATGCGGCTGCGCGAAGGACGCCTGTTCCCCGAACCGGTGGCCCCGCAACCGCCCGCGCTGCCGGCCGCCCAGCCCGACCGGGTGCAGGCCAATGCCGCCCTGGGCACCGCCGTCGAGGCCCTCGAGACCTTCACCACCATCGTCGAACAGCTGGCTCTGCTCACCCCGAAGGTACTGAGCACCGGCGGTCTCGGCCGGCGCGACCTGAAGACCCTTTCGGTCGGTGCGGACGAGGACACCGCCGCGCTGATGCTGGCCCTGGCCCGGCAGGCCGGCATGATCGCCAGCCACGGTCCGCGCTGGCTCGCCACCCCCGCCTTCGACCGGTGGGCCGAGCAGGACCCCTGGCACCAGTGGCGCGACCTCGTCCGCGCCTGGGCACACCTGGACCGCTGGCCGAGCGCGTCGTCCGACCCGCTGCTGCCCGCGGGGCAGCGCAGCATCGTCGGCATGCGCCGAGCGGTGCTGGCCGAGTGGCGCCGGGCACCGGCCGGCACCGCCATGGACCCCGACCTGCTGGCCGCACGCGTGGGTTGGCGCCAGCCCAGCTGGCCCGCAGAGCAGACCAGCCACGCGGCCCGGCAGCTGAGCGCTGAGGCCGCTGCCCTCGGCGCGCTGGCGCTGGGGCGCACCTCGCAGCTGCTCGAGGCCACCGACGACCCCGGCTTCCCACCGCCCACCCACCAGTTCGTGGTGCAGGCCGACCTGTCGGCCACCCCGGTCGGGCCGCTGCAGGTCGCCGTGCGCCGCCGCCTCGACCAGCTCACCGACCGTGGCCCGGACGGACGCCGCTTCACCCCCGCCAGCATCCGCCGCGGCCTGGACACCGGGCTGGGCTCGGAGCAGATCGTCGACTGGCTGACCGCCCATTCGATGACCCCGCTGCCGCAGCCGCTCACCTATCTCATCGCCGACGTCGCCCGCCAGCACGGCCAGATCAGGGTGATGCCGGCGGCGGCGATCATCACCATCGAGGACCCCGCGCTGCTGGAGTCGCTGCTGCGGTCCCCAGAGGCATCGGTGCTGGGGCTGACCAAGGTCGGGCCGCAGGCGGTGGCCGCTCAGGGTGACGTCGTCGAGGTGGTCGAGGTGCTGCAGGGGCTCGGGCAGGCCCCGGTGGCGCAGTCGGCCGAGGGACAGGTGATGCAGGCACCGCGACCACTGCGGGCCACCCACGCCCCGTCGCCGCCCACCGAGCCCGGACCACCGACCCGCGACCAGGTCACCGTGCTGGCCAGGCAACTACTGCTGCCCGACCCGGTCGCGGCCGCCGACGACCTGGTGGCTGCGCTGCAGTCGGCGCAGCGTTCGGGTGACTGGGTGCACGTGACCCATGTGGACGACCAGGGGCGCCCGCGTACCGACACCGCGCGCATCCTGGGAGTTGCTGCCGGGCACGTCAGGTTGGTCCGCCGGGCATCGCCCCCGGTGACCCTGCCGCTGGCCCGGGTCGTCTCGATGGTCACGGACTGATCACGATCACCCAAGAGTCATGAAGAGACTCTGAAGAGTCCCTCAGAACGGCCGGGCTGAGCGGGTTGTTGACGAGGGCTCACCGTAGGGTGTATGCGTGCGATGGGTCATGGTGCAACGGATCTCCGCCATGGTGATCTGTGCCGTGGGCGGAGCCGCGCTGTACCTGTCCCCCACCCAGTTGGGCGACGCCGGCACCCAGTTCGACCAACGCACCCCGTCGGCGAGCGCCAGCACCACCGGCGCGACGGCCGCCCCGAGCGAGGCGAATCGACGCATGGCCGGCACCCCGAGTGCGACCCCCAGCCCGAGCCTGCATGCCGACCGGACGCTGCCGACCCCGATCCGCAACCTGCACCTGGCCAGCAACACCGGGCAGACCTTCACCATCGCCTGGCGGCCCAGCTATGACGCCGCCGGCATTCGCCACTACGTGGTGCTGGCCAACGGATTCCTGGTCGGGCGCACCCAGCAGCCCAGCATCACCCTGGCCTGGGTCAACAGCAACCAGCGGGTGCTGGTGCAGGTGGCCCCGGTCGACGGCAACGGCCTGCAGGGCGAGTGGCGTGCCCTGATGATCGTGCCGCCGCCGGTGACGCTGCCGACCACGGCCCCGCCCACCACCGAGGACCCCACGTTGCTGTCGGTCTCGCCGACCCCGTCGGAGACCCTGCCGGGCACCCCGTCGCCGTCCCTGAGCCCCAGCGTGAGCCCGTCGGTCTCGGCCAACGTGACGCTGGACCCGTGCTCGACCGAGGACAACACCCCGACGGCCACCGCCACCACCTCGACGGCGCCGACCGTTCCCAGCCCGTCGCCCTCGGCCCAGCCGAGCGGTTCAGCTGAGCCGACCTCGTCCCTGTCGAGCGAACCTGGTTCCCCGACCGGCTCCCCGAGCGAACACCCCTCCTGCTGACCCCTCATGGGGTCCCTGGGCACGACGGCGTTCAACGTGAAGGTCGTGCGAACCGCTGGACGATGACATCCGCCGCGAAGCGGTCCTGCTGTGATGGCGGGACGCATGGTGGTCGGACGCGCGGCGGCCACCCGTCTCCCGGGGCGGCACGCCGGCTCGATAGCCTACGGATCGTGAGCGACCGAACCACCAGTCAGACCGAGCAGCAGCAGGACCAGGTACCCATCATCGAGGCGAGCACCCTGCGCCGCGTCGTGCTCACCGTGGCACTGCTGAACTTCGCGTACTTCTTCGTCGAGTTCAGCGTGGCGCTGGTCGCCGGGTCGGTGTCGCTGTTGGCCGACAGTGTCGACTTCCTCGAGGACACCGCCGTCAACCTGCTGATCTTCATCGCCCTCGGGTGGTCGCTGGCCAGTCAGTCGCGACTCGGAAAGCTGATGGCGCTGATCATCCTGGGGCCGGCACTGTTCGCTGGCTGGGAGGCCATCAAGCGGTTCGGCGACCCGAGTGCCCCGGCCGTCGTCCCCGTGGTGCTCGCCTCACTGGGTGCGATCGTGATCAACGGTGTCTCGGCCTGGCTGCTTGCCCGGGTCCGCCACGCGCGTGGCTCGCTGAGCCGGACCGCATTCCTCTCGGCCCGCAACGACGTGCTGGTGAACCTCGCGGTGATCGCGATGGCGCTGGTCACCCTGAGGACAAAGTCCGGGTGGCCCGACCTGATTCTCGGCTGCGGCATCATCCTGCTGGCGCTGCACGCCGCCAAGGAGGTCTGGGAGGTCAGCGAGGAGGAGCGCCTGGCTGCCAAGGCGCTGGCCGGTGAGGACATCGACTGAGGACCCTCACTCCGGGTTCGTCCACCTGTACACGTCGTCAGCACGTCCGCTGAACATGTACGAATTCCGGCGAGACGTGTACATATCCAGTACGTACACCCGTCGGCATCACCCACCCGCCACCCGAGGGGAGCTAGGCGGCCCCCAGCGCCCGGACGAGCCGGTCCTGGATGTCGGCGTCGAAGGCCACCAGTGTGACCTCTTCGACGGCGGTCGGGGTCGCAGCAATGGTCTCGACCGCAGCGGCGACTGCGTCGTCCAAGGGCCACCCGTAGACCCCCGCGCTGATCAGCGGGAACGCGACCGTGCGGGCGCCGAGGTCGTCGGCGACCTCAAGGCTGCGGCGGTAGCAGGAGACCAGCAACGACCGGTCGCGCTCACCGGCGCGGTAGTTGGGCCCCACAGTGTGGATGACCCAGGTCGCGGGCAGGTCGCCCGCCGTGGTGGCGCCGGCATCGCCGGTGGCCAGGCCGTGGGGGAACTTCGCGATGCAGTCGGCGAGCACCGCGGGGCCGCCGGCGCGGTGGATGGCGCCGTCGACTCCCCCGCCGCC
This sequence comes from Aestuariimicrobium sp. Y1814, assembly GCF_050113895.1. Taxonomy (NCBI): domain Bacteria; kingdom Bacillati; phylum Actinomycetota; class Actinomycetes; order Propionibacteriales; family Propionibacteriaceae; genus Aestuariimicrobium; species Aestuariimicrobium sp. Y1814. Next base: position 107,067 of record NZ_JBNJRW010000006.1, read on the forward strand.
GCGCATCGCATTGCTGGCGGCGTTGACGACGGCGTCGACGTGCAGCTGGGTGATGTCGCCGCGGACGATGATCGGGGTCACCATGGGTCTGAGCGTAAGCGCGGGGCGTGGATCACCACGCCCCGCACCACGCACTCTTCTCAGAAGATGCGGTTGACGATCTCGGCCGGGGCCTCGAGCAGGCGCTCGATCTCGTCGTCCAGCTTGACCAGGGTGATCGACGCCCCGGCCATCTCGAGCGAGGTGCAGTACTCGCCGACGTAGCTGCGGGCCACCGTGATGCCCTGGTCGGCCAGCTTCTCGGCCGCGATGCCGAACAGCAGGTACAGCTCGCTGATCGGGGTGCCGCCCAGGCCGTTGACCATCAGCGCCACCCGGTCACCCGAGCTGAACGGCAGGTCGCTGACCACGGGGGTGAGCACCTCGTCGACGATCTCGTTGGCGCTGACCAGCTTCGCGCGGCGACGGCCCGGCTCACCGTGGATGCCGACACCCAGCTCGATCTCGTCGTCGCCGAGCTCGAACAGCGGGGAGCCCTTCGCGGGCGGGGTGCAGGCGGTCAGCGCGACACCCATCGTCCGGGTGACCGAATTGACCTTCTCACCGATGGCCTTGACCTCGGCCAGGCTGGCGCCCTCTTCGGCCAGGGCCCCGCAGGCCTTGATCACGAAGAAGTTGCCGGCCACGCCACGGCGACCAACCGTGTACAGCGAGTCCTGCACGGCGACGTCATCGTCGATGAACAGGGTGTCGCACTCGATGTCATCGGCCGCAGCCATCTCCTGCGCCATCTCGAAGGCCATCTTGTCGCCGGTGTAGTTGTTCACCAGCAGCAGCACGCCCTTCTTGGAGTTGACCCGCTTGGCGGTCTCGTAGACGTAGTCCGACGGCGGGGCCGCGAACACGTCACCGGGACACGCAGCGTCCAGCATGCCCTTGCCGACCACCATGACGTGGGCTGGTTCGTGGCCCGAGCCGGAGCCCTGCACGATGCTGACCTTGTTGTCGTTCGGGGCGTCCGAGCGCATGATCAGGTTGTACTCGGGGACGTAGGTGATGGTGTCGGGGTTGGCCAGCGCGATGCCCTTGAGCATCTCGGGGACGAACTGCTGGGGGTCGTTGACGAACTTCTTCATTGTTCTCTCCTGTGAGTGTTGCGAAGTTGGGGTCAGTGGTCGGACGGGGCTGTCGGTCGGGTCAGTCGGTCGGCCAGGAATCGGCCAGGCTCTCGGCCAGCACCGCGACCGCCATGGCGCCGGCGTCGACCGAGCCGATGCTGCGCTCACCGGTGTAGGAGGCGCGACCGCGGCGGGCCTCCAGGTCCTTGGTGGCCTCGGCCGCCTCACGGGCGGTGGTGGCGAAGGCCCGCACCGCCTCGGCCGCTGAGCTGCCCTTGGCGACCTCGGCCTCCAGGGTGTCGATGGCCGGCACCAGGGCGTCGAGCAGGGTCTTGTCGCCCAGTTCGGCGCTGCCGCGCTGCTTGATGCCCTCCACCGCGGCACGCAGTCCGGCGACCACGTCGTCGGCACTGAACTCATCGGAGCCCTTCAGCTTGCCGCCGAAACGAAGGAAGGCGGTGCCCCAGATGGGTCCCGAGGTGCCGCCGATGCGTGCCGAGAAGGCCATCGCGACCTTGGTAATGAACACGCCCGGGTCGGTGCGGTCGAAGTCGTCCCACTTCTCGTGGACGATCTCGAACCCGCGGGCCAATGAGTACCCGAAGTCACCGTCACCGACGACGGCATCAAGGTCCCCGAAGTACTTCTCGTTGTCGAGGATGGTCTGGGTGAGCGTCGAGATCACACGTTCGACGTCGGCAAGTGTTCCCGGCATGGGCTGCTCCTTCGTCCCGCTCGCAACACCCACGCTCACCCGTGAGGGTGGGAGTGCGAGGGGGTGGTAGGGATATCTGGGCCAGGCCCGACCGGCAGCACTGCAGGACGAGGACCTGTACCCAGAGCCTAGCGACGGCTCCCCCGTGGCGTAAGGGGGTTGACCTCTGGGGGATACTCGACGGTGATGAATCCCACCTCACCGTTGATCGTGCAGTCCGACCGGACCCTGCTGCTCGAGGTCGACCACCCGGACGCCGAAACCGTCCGCATGGCGATCGCCCCCTTCGCCGAACTTGAACGGGCCCCCGAGCACGTGCACACCTACCGGATCACCCCGCTGGGCCTGTGGAATGCGAGGGCCGCCGGCCACGACGCCGAGCAGGTGGTCGATGCCCTGCTGACCTGGTCGCGCTACCCGGTCGCCGGTTCGCTGCTGATCGACGTCGCCGAGACGATGGGACGATACGGTCGGCTGCGGATCGAGAAGCACCCGGTGCACGGGCTGGTCATGGTCAGCCAGGACAAGGCAGTGCTCACCGAGGTGCTGCGTGCCAAGAAGGTGAAGGGCCTGGTCGGTGAACGCATCGACGACGAGACGGTGCTCGTCCACCCCAGTGAACGCGGCCACCTCAAGCAGGTGCTGCTGGGGCTGGGCTGGCCGGCGGAGGACCTGGCCGGTTTCGTCAACGGTGAGGCGCACCCGATCGCGCTGGACGAGGACGGCTGGCAGGTTCGTCCGTACCAGAAGGTCGCCGCCGAGTCGTTCTGGCACGGCGGGTCGGGCGTGGTCGTGCTGCCCTGTGGCGCCGGCAAGACCGTCGTCGGGGCGGCGTCGATGGCGCTGGCCGGGGCGACCACGCTGATCCTGGTGACCAACACCGTCGCCGCGCGGCAGTGGCGTGACGAGCTGGTGCGCCGGACCACCCTCACCGAGGACGAGATCGGTGAGTATTCCGGCGCCCGCAAGGAGATTCGTCCGGTGACCATCGCCACCTACCAGGTGGTGACCACCAAACGTGGCGGGGTGCACCCGCACCTGGAACTGTTCAGCGCCCGCGACTGGGGCCTGGTCATCTACGACGAGGTGCACCTGCTGCCGGCCCCCGTGTTCCGGATGACCGCCGACCTTCAGGCCCGCCGACGCCTGGGCCTGACTGCGACGCTGGTCCGTGAAGACGGACGAGAGGGTGATGTGTTCAGCCTGATCGGGCCCAAGCGCTATGACGCGCCGTGGAAGGACCTGGAGTCGCAGGGCTGGATCGCCCCGGCCGACTGCGTCGAGGTCAGGGTCAGCCTGGACGACGACGAACGGATGGCCCAGGCCCTGGCCGAACCCGACCTGCGCTACCGGTTGGCCTCGACCACCGCGTCGAAGCAGCGGGTGGTGGAGGAACTGGCCGAGCGGCACAAGGACCAGCCCACGCTGGTGATCGGGCAGTACGTCGACCAGTTGGAGGAACTCTCACGCGCGCTGGATGCCCCGCTGATCACCGGCGCCACCACCAACAAGCAGCGTGAGGCGTTGTACAACCAGTTCCGCGCCGGTGAGATCAAGCGGCTGGTGGTCTCGAAGGTGGCGAACTTCTCGATCGACCTGCCGACCGCCGAGGTCGCCATCCAGGTCTCGGGGGCATTCGGGTCGCGCCAGGAGGAGGCCCAGCGACTGGGGCGACTGCTGCGTCCGAAGGATGGCCTGGTGGCCCGCTTCTATGCGGTGGTGGCCCGGGACACCGTCGACGCCGACTTCGCCCAGCACCGGCAGCGCTTCCTGGCCGAGCAGGGCTACTCCTACCGGATCGTGGACGCCGAGGACCTGGACCAGCTCGACCAGGACTGAGCGGCAGCCAGCTGCCCCGTCCGCCCCGCCAACCGCCTCGTCCGGCCCGCCCAACTTCCACATGCCCCTGAACGCACTTGCCCCTGAACGGTGCACTTGCCCCTGTTCCGGAACAGGGGCAAGTGCACCCTTCTAGGGCATGTGGGTGCTTCAGGAGCTGGTGTAGCGCTCGGTCTCGGCCCGCAGCAGGTCCGGGTCCACCGGCACCGTCGACTCGTCCATCACGCCCCACTCGTCCGCGGGTTCGCCGGCCCAGGCGAGGTAGTCCCCCAGTTGCGCCGGCCAGACCACGCGGGTGGCCAACTCGTCCGCGTCGAACCAGCCGTGGGACAGCAGGGTGCGCTGCTCGAGCTCGGTGAAGCGCGAGGTGTCGACCTCGAAGCGGTCCACGTCGACCAGGAAGAACTGTTCGTGCTGCACCAGCACCTGGTCGGAGTAGCCGTGCACCGCAAGCCGCGAGGCCACCGGGCCCTGCAACTGTGACTCGCCCACGACCAGCCCCGTCTCCTCGAACAGTTCGCGCACCGCGGTCTGGGCCCAGGTCTCCCCCGGGTCCATGCCGCCGCCGGGGGTGACCCACCACTGGGTGCCCGGCAGGCCGGGGTCGCGGTCGGCGAACAGCAACACCCGCGGACGACCCTCCGTCGCACCACTGCGGACGATCACCCGGGCCGCGCGCCGGTGCCGGAGCCGCCGCCCGGCAGTCCCGGGGTCAGGAGCGCCGGGGCCGGGAGCGCGCGGAGCGGGTGAGTCAGGGGCTGCGGCCACGTGGGGTCCTCCTCAGCGTTCGGGGTGTTCGGTGAGGCTGTGCACCACCACCGGCATCACGCGCGCCCGCACGGCGGCGAGCAGCAGCACGAACAGCACCGCGGTGGCCATCAGGTTGATGCCCACGAACCCCTGCCAGGCCAGCACCACACCAGCGAAGGCGGTGATGCCGGCGGCACCGAAGTTCATGAACGCGTCCACCGTACCCTGCATGGGCACCCGGATCCCGGGGTCGACGGTGGCGGTGACCAGCGCCGAACCGGCCAGCATGGTGCACGACCAGGCCACCCCCAGCAGGGTCAGCGCCGGGATCAGCCGCACCAGGTGGGACTGGCCGACCGCATCCAGGATGCCGACGGCGAACGCGGCCAGGAACAACACCATCCCGGTGTGGATCACCTTCGGGGCCCCCAGCCGGTCGATGGCCCAGCCCACCAGCGGTGAGAGGCCGTACATGCCCAAGATGTGGCTCGAGATCACGATGCCGACCACCTCGAGGCTCATGTCCCGGTGGTACATGTGCAGCGGGGTCATCACCATGACCACGGTCATCATCATCTGTCCGGTGACCACCGCGACCAAGCCGAACAGCGTCATCGGGTGGTTCCACGCCACCCGCAGGCACTCGGCGACCGACACGTTGCGGCCGGCCTGGTGCACCTCCCCCAACGGCTGCTGCGGGCGCTTCATGCTGAGCGTGACCAGGGTGGCCGTGACGAAGGCCAGCACCGAGAACAGGTAGGGCCCGACGAGGTGGTTCAACCCGAGCAGGCGTCCCAGTGCCGCCCCGGGGGCGGACAGGTGTGGCCCAGCGACCGACCCGACGGTGGTGGCCCAGACGACGATCGACATGGCCCGCGCGCGCATCTGCGGTGGCGCCAGGTCGGTGGCCGCATAGCGGGACTGCAGTCCCGCCGCGGTGGCCGCCCCGAACAGGGCCAGCCCGAGGAACAGCACCGCCAGCTGCCGGGTCTGCACCCCGAGCAGGATGAACAGCGCACCCACCGCCCCCAGGCCGAACCCCAGTCCCAGCGCGATGCGGCGTCCGCGGGAATGGGCCAGCCGCGACAGGGGGAAGGCCAGCAGCCCGGCACCCAGGATGGTGGCGGTCTGCGCGAACCCGGCCACGCTGGTGCTGCCGGAGACCTCTTCGACCAGCACCGCCCCGACCGCCACCCCGGACGCGATGCCGATGCCGGACAGCAGTTGCGCGAGCGCCAGTCGCCACTGGTTGGGGCGGTAGGCGGGGTCGACGGCGGTGGGCGGCTCAGGCGTCATCGCCGTCCAGGCGTTCGAAGCTGTGCCGCTCGGTCATCGGGACGAGGTCGTCGGGCAGCGGCCCGATCTCGGGCAGTTCATCGGGGACGAAGCGTCGTCCGCGGGCCACCACGAGTTCCAGGTCGGCCAGCGCCGAGAGGTCGTCCAGCGGGTTGCCGCGCACCGCGACCAGGTCGGCGTCCAGCCCGGGAGCAAGTCGTCCGGTGACCCCCGACAGGCCCAGCGCGGTGGCGGCGAGGCTGGTCGCTGACTCAATGACCTCGGCCGTGCTCATGCCCAGCTCGCGGTAGAGGGGCAGTGACTGCGGGTAGCCGTGGTGGGGCACGTGGTCGATCCCGGCGTCGGTGCCGGTGATGAACCTGGCCCCGGCCCGGCGCAACTGTCCCAACCTTTCGATGAAGGTGGGGTCGAAGTCCTTGGCGCGCAGGTTGATGGTGGGCGAGACGAAGGCGCGGCTGGCGGCGATCAGCTCACCGAGCTGCGGGTCATACGACAGTTCGCCCCCCTCGAGGACGAAGGAGCAGTGCTCGAGGGTGTCGACCCCGGCCTCCACCGCCCGGCGGATGCCCTCGACGCCGTGACAGTGCGCCGCGACCCGCATGCCGACGCGGTGGGCTTCAGCCACGATGACGACCAGCGCCTCGGTCTCGTACTGCGGGTACCAGGGGGCCGACCCGAGGGTCATGAACCCGCCGGTGGCCATCACCTTGACCTGGTCGACACGGTTCTTGTGGTGCAGCCGCACGATCTTGCGCACGTCGTGGAAGGAGTCGGCCTCGCCGCCCATGAACCAGCAGTGGCCGCCGGTGATGGTGATGGGGGCACCAACGGTCAGCAGCCGCGGGCCCTGCAGGGTGCCCTCGGCAATGGCGTCGCGAACCACCACATCGGTGTAGCCGCGCGCACCCAGGTCGCGGGCGGTGGTGACCCCCACGCTCAGAAGCCGACGAGCACTGCGCACCATCAGGGCCACCTGCTGGGTGTCGCTCTCGCGGTTCATCCGGTCGACCGGGTTGTCGCCGCCGTCGAAGGCCAGGTGTACATGAGCGTCGATGAGCCCCGGCATCAGGGTGACATCACCGAGGTCGACCAGCTGCGCCCCACGGCCCGCGCCGAGCTTGTCGAAGTCGGCCCGGCGCCCCACCCACTCGATGCGGCTCTCGTCGACCAGCACGACACCCCGCTCAATGGTCTCGACGGGATCGGTGTTCAGCACCCGGTCGGCGGCGTAGGCAATCACTGCGGACGAACCCCTGTCCATGCTCCTCGGACGACCCCGTGCGGGTCGTCCGGTGGCGTAGATTCACAATCTACAGTGACCACTCGCGAGGAGAACGATGACCGCTCAGCAGCCCGTCCGCTTTGATGACATCACCGCCGAGGACCTGTTCCGGTTGGGCGGCAGCAAGTGGAGTCGCCACGGCGACGCGCTGGGCGCCTTCGTCGCCGAGATGGACTTCGGGTTGGCCGAGCCGATCAAGCGGGTGCTGCACCAGATGGTCGACGACGGGCTGTCGGGCTACATCTCCCCGGCCTGGGACGAGCAGCTGAAGCAGGCCACCGTTGACTTCGTGGGCCGCCGCTACGGCTGGCAGGTGGACACCCGCAATGTGCTCTCGGCACCCGACGTGCTGACCGGGATGCTGATCACGATGCGCCACCACCTCAAGCCCGAGGCGCGGGTGATCCTGCCCACCCCGGCGTACATGCCGTTCATGTTCCTGCCGCAGATGGCCGGCCACGAGCTGGTGCAGGTGCCGATGCTCCGCACCGCCGACAACTGGGAACTCGACTTCGACGCGATCGAGGATGCCTTCGAAGAGGGCGACATGTTCGTCCTGTGCAACCCGCACAACCCGATCGGCAAGGTCTACACCCGTGACGAGCTGGCGCGGCTGGCGCAGATCGTCGAGAAGTACCACGGCCGGGTGTTCAATGACGAGATCCATGCCCCGCTGACCCTCAACGGGGCCACCCATGTGCCCTACCCGAGCGTCAGCGACGAGGCGGCGGCGCATTCACTGACCGCGATGTCGGCCTCGAAGGCCTGGAATCTGGCCGGCTACAAGTGCGCCCAGCTGGTCCTCAACGACGAAGACCTGAAGACGTCGAAGAAGTTCGCCTTCGACCTGCACGGCACCGCCACCCCGGGGATGCTGTCGAACATCGTCGCCTTCAACGAGGGTGAGCCGTGGCTCGAGGAGGTCATCACCTACCTCGAGGGCAACCAGCAGCGGCTCCTCGAGCTGGTCGCCGAGGAACTGCCCGGGGCGGTCTTCGTGCCGAACCAGGGCACCTACCTGGCCTGGCTCGACGTGGAGGCGCTCGGGATCGAGGGCCGCCCCAGCGACTTCTTCCTGCGGCAGGGCCGGGTGGCGCTCACCGACGGTGGGGCCTGCGGTGATGTCGGCAAGCACTCGGTGCGGTTGAACTTCGGCACCCCGCGCCCGGTGCTGGAGCAGGTCGTCCGCCGGATGGGTGCGGCGCTGCGCAACCGCTGAGTGGGACCGGTTGGCCCGGGGCCTCGTCGCGAGGATCCCGGGGTTGCCGGCCTCAGCGCAGGAACAGCTTGCGCAGGCGCAGGGTGGTCAGCAGGGTGCCCAGCGCGCACATGGCGACGAAGTACACGATGTGCCCGAGGGTGGCCCAGGTCAGGTGGCCGACGGCCAGGTGGCGCATCATCTCGACGCCGTGCCACAACGGCAGGGCCTTCACGAACCACTGGACGGCCTCGGGGAACACCTCGATCGGGTACAGCGTGGCCGAGAACAGGAACATCGGCAGCATCACGAAGATGATGATGTCGAGCTGCTGGAAGGTCTTCATGTAGCTGGTCACGGCCATGCCGATGCTGGCGAACCCGAACGCGATCAGCAGCGCCGCCGGGATCATCGCCAGCGCCCACCACGAGGTGACCAGGCCCAGCACCGCCATGACCCCCATGAACCCGATGGCATAGATCAGCCCACGCAGCAGCGCGAGCATGATCTCTCCGAGGGCGACGTCCATCGGGCCCATCGCCGTCTGCAGCATGGTCTGGTAGATCTTGCCGTAGTTCAGCTTGAAGAAGACGTTGGTGGTGGAGTCGTAGAGCGCACCATTCATCGCCGAGGTGGCCAGCAGGGCCGGGGCGATGTAGGCGGCGTAGCTGATCGTGCGCCCACCGGGGCCGGGCACGTCACCGACCAGGGCCCCGACGCCGATGCCCATGGCCAGCAGGTAGAGCACTGGTTCGACGAAGCCGCTGATCAGGATCACCCAGTTCTGGGTCTTGATCGCGATCCAGCCCCGTTCGAGGACGGCCAGCAGGTTGCCCGAGTAGAGGCTGGGGAAGGGTCGCGGGGCCGCCAGCCGGCGTTCGACCACCGTGACGGGGTCGATCGTGGCCGGTTCACGTTCCTGGACGGGCAGGCTGGTCATGACCACAACCTCCGGCGGTAGGTGCGGGCAGCGAGCACGGCGCTGACCGCGGTCAGCGCGACCAGGACCAGCACGTGGACGGCGACCAGCCACCAGGGCTCGGTCATCCCGTAGGTGGCCCACCGGGCCAGCTGGGAGCCGTGCCAGATCGGTGAGATCCAGCCGATCCACTGCAGGTAGATCGGCATCGACCCCAGGGCGAAGAAGGTGCCGGCGAACAGGAACATCGGCATGATCACGAACCGTTGGATGGTGGTGAACTGCGCCGCCTCGTTCTCGAGGGTCGCGGCGTAGGCCTGCATGGGGGCGGCCATCGACAGCGCGGTCAGCGTCGAGATCGGGATCGCCACCCACGACCAGGCGCTGGGGGCGGCACCGAAGGCGACCATGATCACCCAGAAGACGATTGACTGGGCGGTGAAGCGCAGCCCGACGCCGACCAGGTGGCCCCAGGCGATCTGGGCCGGGTCCATCGGGGTGGCGGCCGGCCCGAAGTAGGTGCGCTGCCACTTGAACCCGCCCATGATCGGGTAGGTCGACTCACCGAAGGCCGACTGCGCCGCGGTGGCGACCATGATCGCCGGCGCGACGAAGACCAGGTAGCTGACCCCGTCGACGGTGGTGCCCTGCCGGTCGAGCAGGCCACCCAGGCCCACCCCCATCGCCAGCATGTACAGCAGCGGGGTGCCGACGGCGTTCAACACGATGGACGACAGGTAGGCGCGCGCCCCCCGCAGGTAGGTCTCGGCGTAGTAGAAGACACCCCAGCGGGTGGCGCGGGCGGCCATCACCTCGGGGGCGGGCACCCGCCCCGAGTTGGCCAACTGCCGCGTGTCCAGTTCAGCGATGTCAGTCAACGAGGGTCCTTCCGGTCAGCCGCAGGAACACGTCCTCCAGCGAACTGCGGCGCACCAGTGAGGTGACCGGCAGCAGGCCCGCGTCGGTGACCTGCGCCAGCGTCGCCTCACCGTCGTGGGTGTACATCAGCACCCGGTCGGGCAGCACTTCGATGCGTTCGGCCAGGTGGCCGAGCTGCTCGACGACGGCGGCGTTGCGATCGGACCCGAAGCGCAGCTCGAGCACCTCGCGGGTCGAGTACTCGCGGATCAGCTGGGCCGGTGACCCCTCGGCCATGATGGTGCCCTTGTCGACCACGATGAGCCGGTCACACAGCTGCTCGGCCTCGTCCATGAAGTGGGTGGTCACGATCAGGGTCACCCCGGCTTCCTTCAACCGGAACAGCCGGTCCCACAGGGTGTGCCGGGCCTGCGGGTCGAGGCCGGTGGTGGGTTCGTCCAGCAGCAGGATGCGCGGCTCGTTGACCAGCCCGCGGGCGATCGTGAGGCGGCGTTTCATACCGCCGGACAGTTCCCGGACGCGGACCTCAGCCTTGTCGGTCAACTGGGCGAAGGCCAGCAGCTCGTCCGACTTCGGGCGCAGGTAGTCGCGGCGCAAACCGAAGTAGCGACCGTACATGATCAGGTTCTCGCGCACCCGCAGGTCTTCGTCGAGATTGTCCTGCTGGGGCACCACGCCCAGGTGGGCGCGCACCTGCGGGCCGTGGGTCTCGGGGTCGAGGCCGTTGATGGTCAACGTGCCCCCGCTGCGGCTCAGCGTGCCACCAATCATGCGCATGGTGGTCGACTTGCCCGCCCCGTTGGGGCCGAGCAGCCCGAAGGACTCCCCCGGTGCCACGTCGAAGTCGATGCCGTCGACGGCGGCGAGTTCTCCATACAGCTTGCGCAGGCCCCTGGCCTGGATCACGGGGGTGATTGACACGTTGGCAGAGCCTACGCCTCACCACTGACACAACCAACTGCATAAGGGTTGGGCCAATTCACTGCCCGCCGGAATCATTTCCATGACAGCGTCACAAGAGCGTCACCGTCACCGGACACGGGGGTCATCGAGGGGGCAACCATGTGGGGAGAAAACCACGAACTGGACGAGGACGACCCGACGCGAGGACGAGCCCGGCGAGGCCGCCGGGGAAGGACCGCTGATGAGCTGGGACAACTACAACGCCCTCACCGAGCAGCTCGAGAAGGTGCACGACCGGCTCGAGGCGCTCACCCCCGGACGAGGGGCTCGGCCACTGGCAGGGTCGCGAGTCGACCGGTCGCAGCGCCGATGGTGCGGTGCAGCTGCGACTCTACCTGCGGCGACGCTACGCCGAGGTGCAGTTCGACCCGCGGCGGCTGGCGTCGTCGCGGATCAATGACGTCGACCGGGCCGTGCTGGAGGCCGACCGTGAGGCCCACGCCGCCGCCGGCGCCCACTACCAGCCCGGCCTGCACGGGTGGACGAACCACTTCCCCGCCGCCGACGCCACCGCTGCACAGCCCATCAGCAGCCACGTGCCCCTGAACGATGCACTTGGAGAGGTTCAGCCCCTCAGCCGGGGTGGGCGTGCCGTACTTCGGTGTCGACCAGGTGCTTCCATGAGCTGACCAGGTCGGCGTCCACCCACGCCTTGTAGCTGCCCTGCGGACGAGCGCGGCTGCCGATGTGGAAGCTGGTGACCCCGGCGCGCGCGAGCCAGGGCACGTGTTCAGGCGCCAGTCCGCCGCCGGCCATCACCAGGCCGGCGGCCCGGGGGACGTCACGGATGGTCTGCAGCAGGTCGTCGAGCCCGTGCTCCACCCCACGTGGGGAGCCGGCGGTCAGCACCTGGTCGACCCGCGGCAGGTCGGGCAGCACCTGCCAGGCCCGGCGGGCATCGAGGGCGTGGTCGACGGCCCGGTGGAAGGTCCACGGCCAGTCCCCCTCACCAACCAGGGCGTGGACGACCTCGGTGTCGACGTCGCCGTGGCCGTTGAGGAAGCCGAGCACGACGCCGTCGGCGCCGGCATCGAGGTAGGACATGATCAGGCCCCGCAGCCGGGTCGCCTCTCCCCCGTCGGTGCCGAACCCCGGACGAAGCCGCACCATCGGGCGCAGTTCGATGTCGATCCTGGCCCTGGTCTTCTCGACCATGGCCGGTTCCGGGGACATGCCGTCATCGTCGAGGCTGCCGAGCAGTTCGACCCGGTCGGCCCCGCCCTCCTCGGCGCGACGGGCATCGTTCTCGTGGAGGGCAATCACCTCCAGCAAGCCACTCATGGGTCAAGTGTGCTGCCGCGGGCGCGTCCCCGTCGGGAGCAACGCCGCACGAGGGCGTGCACCACGGGCGAGCTAGCCTGTCCCCATGTCACAGGGAAGCCAGTTCAACCAGCTGTTCGGCATCGTCGCCGGACTGGTGGGCCTGGCATTGGTCGCCACCATCGCGGTCTACTTCTGGACGCAGCGCGATCAATCCCTGACCACCGAGCGTCGGGTGAATGCCGCGCTGGCCAGTGCCGCCGGCGACTGCGAGGGGGACCCCCAGCTCATCCGGGTGACCAAGGACTCGATGGTCGTCCACTGCCAGGGCCCCGCCGGCTCACAGTGGGCCCAGTGGGAGGACGGCCGCGTCCGCAGGTACGGGTCAAGCGCTGCTCAGCCCAACGCGGCCACCTTCCCCGTCCTCCACCCATTTCCCGACGTGGTGGCTTCACATCTGGAGGCACACCCTGATGACGTCATCGTCTACGAAGCTCGCGAGGAGGGCGGGCTCCGCATCACCCTCGGGCGCGCGGGCAGCGCCACCGCAGTGGACGAGAACCTCCAGCCGTTGCGCTGAGTGCCCCTGTCAGGCAGGGTCCACCGCCGCAGGCCATGACCCCGCCCCGTGCCATGATTCTGCCCACGAGCTGAACGAGGTCATCAAGGGGGAGGGCACCGCAGGATGAGCTACTACACCGAGACCGCACGACCGGACATGATCCGCGTCTCAGAGCTGATGGACGGGCTCGCCACCGACTACGAGTCACAGGTGAAGGGCGCCACCGGCCAGATGGGTGCGTTGGGTTGGCCCCTGATGATGTTCTTCTGCGTCGAGCCGTACAACCAGTCGCTGCGCTACGCCCGCGACGCCGCGGAAGATGTCGGGGCGAGCGTCACCGCCATGTCCACAGCCATCAACCAGATCGTCGAGGTGTATCGCCGCCTCGAAGACGCCGCCGTCGTCCGCTGAGGAGCCAGTCATGAGCGAGACCTCCCTGAACCTGGCAGGACCGGCCGTCGCGGCCATGTCCGGCCCATCCATCGCCATTCTGGCCACCCAGGCGGCCACGCTTGCCGCTGCCGCCGGGGCCACCGTGCCGAGCGGTGCCGCCACCATCGTCCTGGCCACCGACGTCGGCGCGATTGCTCTTGCCCTGTGCGACCCGGTGGCCTTCTTCACCGAGGGGGGCCAGTGGTCGACGGTGAGCCAGTACTGCAACGCCTTCACCAATGGCCTCGAACTTCCCATCGTCGAGCTGGGCAAGTCGTGGCAGGGTCCCGCTGCTGAGGCCTTCGTCGCGTACATCGACCAGTTGCGCACCGATGTCTTCCCCAAGATCGCGGCGCTGGCCGACGCGGAGAAGGCCCTGCTGGAGGCCGCGGGGTGGGCTGTGGTGTCGGCCGCCATGGGCTTCGTGGCCCTGAATGTCCCGCTGATCGTCACCGCCTTGATGCTGCTCGGCCTCGCCCCGGCCACCTTGGGGAGTTCCCTGGCCGGGCAGTGGCCGGCAGCTGCCAGCTGGGCCGCGCTGATCCTTGCCGCGGTCGGTTTCGAGATCAAGCTGTTCACCGATCTCAACAAGCAGCTCACGGCCGTCACGAAGGCCGGCGAGACCCTCTCGAACTACCTGAACTCCTCCATCACCGACCTCAGCGCCAACAACCTGCGCCCGCCGGACCTCAACATCCCTCCGGTCAACGCTGACATCGACGAACTGAGTGAGTACACCTCCCAGTTCGGCCCGCAGGGGGCATGACGGTGACGCAACCCCCGCTGCCGCCCCGATTCGCCGAGGTCTCCGAGGCCCTGCGCTCGGCCATGGGCGACCCCGAAGCCATCGCGGTACAGGCCGAGCGCATGCAGGCGCTCCACCAGGAACTGCTGTCGATCACGGCCGAACCCCAGGAGGGCCACTCCGAGTCCTCCCGCTGCACGGTCACGCTGGACGCAGGCGGCGCCCTCCATGCCGTCGCCTTCGACGGCAGCCTCACCTTGCGCCCGACGCCGACCACCATCACGCAGGAGTTCCAGGAGGCCTACGAATCGGCCAGGGCCACCGCCTTCGAGAACATGCGGACGAAGTACAAGGAGCAGTTCGACATTGAGCTGCCCGAGTTCGATGCCCGCACGGCCGAGGCCACCCAGGAGGCCGAGGCGGGGATCGCCGCGAGCCTCGCGCCGGCCCTGCAGGATTCACTGCTGGGGCCGAAGCTCGCCGGCATCGTCGAGCGGACCCGCGCCTTCGCCCAACGGGAGTTCGTGGGTACCGACGGCTGCGTCACCCTGACCATGCGTCCGGACAAGCAACCGACCACCGTCGAGATCGACCCGATGCTGTTGCGCGACATCGACAACATCACCTTGGGCGAGCAGTTCCTGCGCGCCTGGCAGAATGCCGCCGCTGCCATCGATGAGGCCCAGGCCGAACTCAGTGCTGTCGAATGGGGAGACCTGGATCCCCAGGTGATCCGCGCCCGCGCCGAGGAGTCCCTGGACGTCGCTCGACGCAAGATTGCCGAAGCCGGGTTCTGACGGCGCTCAGACCCGGGCACCGTCCAGGGTCCAGGTGCCGTTGGTGCCCTCTGCGGTCACGAAGAGCCTGATGCCCTCAGCCGTGCTGCGCACGTCCACGTACTGGATGGTGTCCCGGGGGATCTCCGAAAAGACAGCCTGCAATGCCGCCGCCAGCTTGTCGGCGGGCACGTCGGCCACCGCGAAGGGCTGCTCAACCAGCAGCGAAGCATTCGAGTCGCACGGCAGCGTGATGCCCTGGCCGCCCTCGCCGAATGTCGAGTGCTGCAGCCCGGGCAGGCACTGGGTGCCGCTGACGTCGGCCTGCTCGGGGGTGAAGACGGTCACCGACGGCGATCCGCATGGTGCCCACCTGCCCGCCGTGGCTGGTGCCGAACTCCGCCAGCACCTGCGCCAGTGAGGCGGACGTCCTTGCACTGCTGGTCGGCAGCGGCGCGGGCGTCGACCAGCTCCTGGATGGGCAGTTCGTCCACCGGTTTGGCGCCCAGGGACAGGTGGTTGACCTCACCCACCGAACCACCGCCGCACAGCACCCCGTAGCTGGTGAGCTGGTTGCCCTTGCGCAGGACGATGCCGCCGCCGGTGCTACTGAGGGTGAGCTCGGCGACCCCGTCCGCCCCGGTTTCGGTCACCCTCGCCGAGGCCTGCTCACGCACATGGTCGACGCTCAGGGGTTTGTCACCCCCGGTGCAGCCGACGAGGGCAACGCAGGCGATGCCTGCGGCGAGGACGGCCCGGAGCCTGGCGGTGGCGTGTCGCACGGGTCATGGTCATGACCGTAGTCCCCTCACCGTCCGGCCGGCGCGGGCAAGCCCCTACCAGCCGGAGGAACTGCCGGCTTGGTTCAGGATCGCATCGGACTGGTTGACATCCATCCAGTCCGCTTCGTCCGGAAAGGCCCGGGCGGACGAGGGGAACGCCGAACGGGCGGCCCTCCCGCAGGAGGACCGCCCGTCCAGCTGGTGCAACTGGTGGCGTGGACTCAGAAGTCCATGCCGCCCATGCCGCCGTCAGCGCCACCGGGCATCGCGACAGCCTTCTCGGGCTTGTCGGCGATGATCGCCTCGGTGGTGAGGAACAGGCCGGCGATCGAGGCCGCGTTCTGCAGCGCCGAACGGGTCACCTTGGCCGGGTCGATGATGCCGGCTTCCAGCATGTTGACGTACTCGCCGGTCGCAGCGTTCAGGCCGTGCGAGGTCTCCAGGCCAAGCACCTTCTCGACCACGACACCGCCCTCGAGGCCGGCGTTGCTGGCGATCTGGCGCAGCGGGGCCGAGGTGGCCGAGAACACGATCTGTGCACCGGTGGCCTCGTCACCCTCCAGGTCGACCTTGGCCGACTTGGCAGCCTGCACCAGGGCCACGCCGCCACCGGCGACCAGACCCTCTTCGACGGCAGCCTTCGCGTTGCGGACGGCGTCCTCGATGCGGTGCTTGCGCTCCTTGAGCTCGACCTCGGTGGCAGCGCCGACCTTGATCACGGCAACGCCGCCGGCCAGCTTGGCCAGCCGCTCCTGCAGCTTCTCGCGGTCGTAGTCGGAATCGGAGTTCTCGATCTCGTTGCGGATCTGCTGCACGCGACCAGCGATGGCCTCGGGGTCACCGGCGCCCTCGACGATGGTGGTCTCGTCCTTGGTGATGACGACCGAACGGGCCTGGCCCAGCAGGTCGAGGGTGGCGGTGTCGAGCGAGAGGCCGACCTCGGAGGAGATCACGGTGCCGTTGGTCAGGGTGGCGATGTCCTGCAGCATGGCCTTGCGGCGGTCACCGAAGCCGGGGGCCTTGACGGCGACCGACTTGAAGGTGCCACGGATCTTGTTGACGATCAGGCCGGCCAGGGCCTCGGAGTCGACGTCCTCAGCGATGACCAGCAGCGGCTTGGAGGCCTGCATGACCTTCTCGAGCAGCGGCAGCAGGTCCTTCAGCGAGCTGACCTTGGAGTTCACGATGAGGATGTAGGGGTCCTCGAGCACGGCCTCCATGCGCTCGGTGTCGGTGACGAAGTAGGGCGAGATGTAGCCCTTGTCGAAGCGCATGCCCTCGGTGAGCTCGAGCTCGACGCCGAAGGTGTTCGACTCCTCGACGGTGATGACGCCTTCCTTGCCGACCTTGTCCATCGCATCGGCGATGATCTCGCCGACCGACGGGTCAGCGGCCGAGATCGAGGCGGTGGCAGCGATCTGCTCACGGGTCTCGACGGGGCGGGCCTGCTCGGCCAGCTCGGTGACGATGGCCTCGACGGCCAGCTCGATGCCGCGCTTCAGCTCGATCGGGTTGGCGCCGGCGGTGACGTTGCGCAGGCCCTCGCGGACCATCGCCTGGGCCAGCACGGTGGCGGTGGTGGTGCCGTCGCCTGCGACGTCGTCAGTCTTCTTGGCGACCTCCTTGACCAGCTCGGCGCCGATCTTCTCGTAGGGGTCGTCCAACTCAATTTCCTTGGCGATGGACACGCCGTCGTTGGTGATGGTGGGGGCGCCCCACTTCTTCTCCAGCACGACGTTGCGGCCCTTGGGGCCAAGGGTGACCTTCACCGCGTCGGCGAGGGTGTTCATGCCCCGCTCGAGGGCGCGGCGGGCCTCGACGTTGAATTCAATCAGCTTTGCCATGGTTCCTGGGGAATCCTCCCGCGTCGGGGGCTGTCGAGCCCCATTGGTGGTGAACGCCAAACCGGTGCCCGCGACGGACGGCTCGTGGGAGCCTCACCTGCCTGGCGGCGGTAGCACTCTGACGCAACGAGTGCTAACACCATTCTTAGCACTCGACCCAAGCGAGTGCAAAGATCGGGACGATCCCAGCACGCCTGCGACCGGGTCCGGGTCCGGCAGAATGGACCTCGTGAGCAACCCACTGATGCCCCGCGTGCGCAACTTCGCGAACTGGTGCAACCTGTCGACCCCCTTGGGCCTGGTCGTCGCCGCGATCGGCCGCGCGCGGGTCTTCCGCGGCCCGGACGGGATCTGGATGGCCGAGGGCTACCGGTTGGGCTTCCCGATGGCAGGCGCCTTCACCATCGGTTCGGTGGTGCTGACCGCCTCACCGTCGTGGGCCGCGATCATGGCGCGTCGTCCGGGGTTGCTGGAACACGAGGTCAACCACACTTGGCAGTGGGCCTACTCGCTCGGGTTGCCGTACCTGCCGGTGTACGCGGCGGCCATGGGCTGGTCGTGGCTGCGCACCGGTGACCGCGCAGCGGCCAACTTCTTCGAGCAGTCGGCCGACCTCCAGCTGGGTGGCTACCGCAGCGCCCCGGTTCGTCCGCTGCGCCAGGGCTTCGCCCAACTGCGGACGATGGCCTCGCGCCCGCGCAAGTAGAGCGGTCGCCCCCGGTCGGTGGTGGGCTCAGCCGTGCTGGGCCAACCGCGAGGCTGACCGGGCCCGCTGGCGCTGCTCGCGCAGTCGGCGCAGTCGCTTGACCAGCAGGGGCTGGGCCGCGAGCGCAGCCGGGTCGTCCAGCAATGCGTTCAGGATCTGGTGGTAGGCGGTGGTGGACATGCCGAAGCGTTCACGGATCTCGCTGCTCTTGGTCGCGTCGGCGGCCCACCAGGACTTCTCGAACTCGAGAATGGCGGCGTCACGCTCGCTCAGGCCCGGCTCGGCGGCGGGCGCCTGCGGGACGGCAGTGATGTGGCTTCGAACTGACATGGCGACAGTCTAGCGACCGAATCACAGCCATGTCATTCATGCCGGTGGTGCCGCATTCGTTAGAATCGGCTGGGCACTCGCCCACCCGATGCTGCACCATTGCCCGTCGGACGACCCCCTGAACACACTAGGAACTCAAGAAATGCTGCTCCTCGAGGGCCGGATCCAGAACTACGCCTGGGGCTCGGTGGACTCCATCCCCAGCATCCTCGGCGTGGACCCGACCGGGGAGCCGCAGGCCGAGTTGTGGTTGGGAGCCCACGGACTGGCCCCGAGTGACCTGCCCGAGCAGGGCCGCGACCTGCGGACCTGGTTGTCGGAGCACCCCGAGGCGCTCGGGCAGCGTTCGGTCGAGGCCTTCGGGCCGCGACTGCCATTCCTGCTGAAGGTGCTGGCGGCGGCGCAGCCGCTGAGCCTGCAGGCCCACCCGAACCGCGAGCAGGCCGAGGCCGGGTTCGCCGCCGAGAACGAGCGCGGCTTGTCGCTGACCGACCCGCGGCGCAGCTTCAAGGACGACTGGCCCAAGCCCGAGATGGCAGTGGCGCTCACCGAGTTCAGCACCCTGACCGGGTTCCGCCCGGCCGCCCAGACCGCTGCACTCTTCGAGGGACTCGGGGTGGCTGCGGAGCTTGCCTCGGTGATCGGCCCGCTCACCCAGCGCAGCGGCAGCGCCGCCCTGGCAGAGGTCTTCCTGGACGCCCTGAGCTTGTCGGAGGAGCGTCGCGGCCTGGTCGACATGGTCGTGGCGGCGGCCCTGCGCCACCTTGATTCCCCCGGCGAACTGGGCAAGTTCGCCCGCACCGCCGTCGAGCTGGACGAGCACTACCCCGGCGACCGCGGCATCCTGGCGGCCCTGCTGCTGAACCGGCTCGACATGACACCCGGGCAGGCGCTGCACCTCTACCCCGGCAACATGCATGCCCACCTCAAGGGCACCTGTCTGGAGATCATGGCCAGCAGCGACAACGTGCTGCGCGGTGGGCTCACCCACAAGCACATCGACGTGGACTCGCTGGTGCAGGTCGTGGACTTCGTCGCCGAGGTGCCCCAGCTGGTCGAGCCGGACTGTTCGACCCCGGGGCTAAGGCACTACCCCACCCCGTCGCCGGAGTTCGACCTGTGGATGGTCGAACTCGGCCGCCACGGCCAGTCCGAGCCGGTCGTGCTGCCGGCCGCCGAGCATGCCCGGATCCTTCTGGTGCTCGACGGCTACCTGGCCTGCGCCAGCGCCGAGGAGACCACCGAACTGGTCAAGGGCCAGTCGGCGTTCATCCCCGCCGGCGAGATCGTCCGCGTCCAGGGTGACGCCGAGGCCGTCCTGGCCAGCACCGGCGCCTGACGGGCTGAGGGCGGCGCCTGAGCCGGGGGAACCTGCATTCTTTGCGTGGGCGCAAGGATTACACGTCCCCTGTACCCGATCGGGATGCATTCTTTGCGTGGGTGCAAGGACCGCAGCATCGTAGGAGCTTGGCGGCGCCGTCCGAGCGGAGCGAGGACAGAAAACCAGACGCAACCGACACCGCCGCCCGGCTGAGCGAGGAACGAGCGAAGCCCTCCCGCAAGCGAGCGAGGGACGAGCGAGCGCGCCGGGAACAAGATCTTGGCGGCGCCGTCCGAGCGGAGCGAGGACAGAAAAGCCCGAGCCCCCGGTGGGAGTCGAACCCACGACCGCCTGTTTACAAGACAGGTGCTCTGGCCGCTGAGCTACGGAGGCATGCCCGCGCAGCGGGCTCGTCCATTGTGCCGAAGTCACGGGGTCCGGCGAAATCGGGACGAGGGGTGCCCGGCTAGCATGGCGGGGTGAATCAGCACCGCACAACCCCCGAACCGTCGAAGTGGGCCAGGATCATCCAGGCCGACCCGGAGCACACGAATCGCTACATCCAGCGCTTCAAGGTGATGGAGGAACAGGGCCATGACCTCTACGGCGAGGCCAGGTTCGTCGATGCGATGGTGGGGCGCAATGCCCACATCCTCGACGCCGGCTGCGGGCCGGGGCGCCTCGACGGTTGGCTCCACGAGCGTGGCCACCGGGTGGTGGGTGTCGACCTGGACCCGGGATTGATCGCCGCCGCTGAGATCGACCACCCGGGGCCGACCTATTTCGTCGGTGACCTGGCCGAGCTCGACCTGCCGGCACGTGGCGTCGAAGACCCGTTCGACGTCATCGTCTGCGCCGGCAACGTGATGGGCTTCCTGGCCGAGTCGACCCGCGGTGAGGTGCTGCGGCGCCTGGCCAACCACCTCGCCGACGACGGACGACTGGCGATCGGCTTCGGCGCCGGGCGCGGTTATGGGTTCGACGAGTTCATCGGGGACGCCACCGCGGCGGGCTTGCAGTTGGAGTTGGCGCTGTCGACGTGGGACCTGCGTCCCTACCGCGACGGCGACGGGTTCCTGGTCGCGGTGTTCGCGAGGGCCTGAGCCCCCATCGACTCGGGGTTGCCCTGGGTCTGGGGCAGCGCTCCCAGCAGGGCGGCCGAGATGTCGCTGAGCTGGTTGACCTGTTCGGGGCTGAGCACGTCGAAGATGGTGCGCCGCACGTGGTCGACGTGGTCGGGGGCGGCCTCCTTGACCAGCTGCCAGCCCTGCTCGGTCAGGTGGGCGTTGGTCGAGCGGCCGTCCTGCTCGCACGGGGTGCGTTCGACCAGCCCGCGCTGTTCAAGGCGCCGCACGGCGTGCGACAACCGCGGCAGGGTGGAGTTCACCATCGCCGCCAGGGTGCTCATGCGCAGGGTGCGGTTCTCGGCCTCGGACAGGATCGCCAGCACGTAGTACTCGAAGTAGACCAGGTTCGCCTTGCCGCGCAGTTCCGCGTCAAAAGTGCTGGGCAGCAGTTCGATGAGGGCGACCAGCCTCACCCATGCTTTGCGCTCCTGCGGCGTCAACCATCGCGCAGCCATCCCAGCCACTCCCCTTCACTTGTGCGTTCAACTTTCCATCCATGGTATCAGTTGAATCCGCAACCATCCGAACGGTCGCGTGACCCGCTCGTCCGGATGCTCGATGGGTCGCTGATCGTGGCACTTGATCGCGGGGCTACTGCCCGCCACGACCCCCGTCGTCCGAGTTTGCGCAGGTTCCGTCACGGATCCATCCGTGCCAGCGAGGATTCCAGGCAGGAAGTTGCGCATCCGCGCTGTCCGGGGTGGCGGTGGCGGGACGCACGAACCTCAGCGGATGTAGACCGCGGCGTTGTTGCCCCCGGTGCAGATGGTGATCTCGCCGGCCACGCAGGTCATGGCGTAGGTCTGGTTGGTCACCGGGCTGGTGGCCTGGACGGTGGTGGTGCCGGTCATGCTGGTTGCCCGCCAGGCAGCGGCCACGTTCACGGCGAAGGCACACGAGGTGTTGGAGTTGACTCCCACCGTGTCTCCGCAGGTCGCGACGCCGGGCGGGAACGGCGGACGACTGGTCGGGGGCGCCGATGAGGACGGGGGTCCCGACGTCGTCGGGGGTGCCGAAGTGGTCGGCGGGGCGCTGGTCTGCGGGACCGTGGTCACTGCGGTGGTGACCGGTTGGGTCGTGTCCGCGGTCGTTTCCGTACCCGTCGTCTGGGCCTGCGTTGTCTCGCCGGTCGTCTCGGCAGCCGTGGTCACCGGACTGGCCGAGGTGGCGGGCGTCGCCGAGGGGTCGCCATCGCTCAGCAACAGGTAGGCCACCACGGCGACAACGAGCACCAGTGCGCCGAGGGCGATCCACAGCCCCACCGGACGACGCGGCTCCTGCTCCTCGGGGGTCTGCGGGTAGCCGCCTTGACCGTAGCCTCCCGACCCGGGGCCACCCGGGCCGTACCCGCCGTGACCAGGACTGCCAGGGCCGGGACCACCCGGACCATAACCACCAGGCGGGTATCCGCCCTGACCGGGCCCGCTCGGACCGGGGCCGCCCTGCCCGTACCCACCCTGGGGGTAGGACTGTCCCTGGGCGGAGGGCGGACCCGAGGACCAGGACTGACCCTGTGGGTACGGCTGCGCCGCCGGGTACTGCTGGGTCGACTGGTACACAGGCGGGGAGGTCATCGAACTCGGCACCGGGCTGGCCGACACCGAACCAGCCGAGGCCGGGCCTCCCGACACCGAACCAGCCGACACCGACGGGGCGCTCCCCGACCCAGCAGGCACCTCACCCCGACCCGGCCCGAGCGGCGCGGGCGGGGCGTGCAGTCGCGGCGCCGCCGGCAGCCCGGCCACCCGTTCACGGACCCGGGACAGTCGTCCGGCGACCTGGTTGGCCCCCTCGGGCCGCCGGGAGGGGTCCTTGGCGAGCAGGGACGAGACCTGCTCCCAGACCAGGTCCGGCACGCCCGGCGGCCGACCGGGCGCAAGGTTCGCGTGGGCGTGGGCGAGGTCCTCGGGCGCCACCCCGTCGAAGGGCCGCACGCCGCTGCTGAGTTCGTAGAGCATGACGCCCAGCGCATACAGGTCGGACGCGGGGCTCGGTGCCCGGCCGGCCTGCAGCTCGGGGGCCTGGTAGGCGAGGTTGCGGTCGATGGACTCGGCCGGCAGCCGGATCAGCCCGGCGGTCCCCAACCGGTAGACCGCGAAGTCGGTGATCTGGGCGGTCAGCAACCCGTCGACCTCGTGCAGCATGACGTTGTGCGGGCGCACCGCGCGGTGCGCCATGTTCTTGGCATGCAGCGCCCCGAGTCCGTAGGCCACCTGGCCACCAACCGCCATGACGTCGACCGGCGGCAGCGTCTCGTGGCCGAGCATGGCAGCCAGGTCACCCCCGTCGGCCAGGTCCATCACGATCCCGACCTGGGTCCCCTCGACGATCAGCAGGTCACGAACCTGGACCACATTGGGGTGGCGGATTCCGGTGAGCCGGTCACGCTCAGCCAGGAAGCGCTGCTCGGCGTCGCGGCCCAGGGACGGGGCGAGGTCGATGACCTTGACGGCCATGGGCGCGTCCCACTCGTCCACGGCGCGCCACACCTGGCCCACCGCGCCACGTCCGATCGGTTCGAGCACGTGGTAGCGGCCGTCGAGGCGCGTTCCGGAGAGGGTCATGGACAGATGATCCCAGCCGGGGCTCACGCTCGTCCAGCAGTTCGCCGGACGGGGACCCGACATCCGGCGCCCACCCAGAACGCCGTCAGTCCAGTTGGGCGTCGTGGAACCGGATGGCCACTTGCACCCGGTTGTTGACCCCGAGCTTGTCGAAGATGCTGGTCACGTGGGCCTTGACCGTGGCGACGCTCATGTAGCGGGCGCGGGCGATGTCCGGGTTGGTGAGCCCGTCGGCGATGGCCCGGGCCACCTCGAGTTCCCGCTCGGTCAGCCGTTCGAGGTCCTTCCGGGCCTGGTTGCGGCGCGACCCCGCGAAGCCCCGGGTGGCGGCCGCGATCACCTGCGCGGTGACGCTGGGCGACAGCGACTGCTCACCGGCGGCCACCTGCCGGATGGACTCGACCATCCGCTCGGGAGCGGTGTCCTTGAGCAGGAAACCGGAGGCACCCACTGTCAGCGCCCGCATCACCAGGTCGTCGGCGTCGAAGGTGGTCAGCATGATCACCTTCGGTGGCTGCGGGCGGGCCAGCAGCTCACCCGCGGCGTCGAGCCCGTTCTTGCGGGCCATCCTGATGTCCAGCAGGACGATGTCGGGGTGGTGGGCATCGACCAGCGCGAGCACCTCGTCCCCATCGCTGCCCTCGGCGACGATCTCGAACTCGTCGGTGCCGCCGAGGATGAGTTTGAGCCCGGCGCGCACCAGCGCATCATCGTCGACCAGCACCAACCTGGTCGCCCGGGCGCCGGCATCGAGGTTCGTCGAGGGGTTCACCACGGCAACCACACCTCCACCTCGAATCGTCCGTCCTGGGTCCGCACCGCCATCCGGCCCCCGCTGAGGTCCACCCTTTCACGCAGCCCGACCAGCCCCAGCCCCGACCCCGGGACGGACGGGGACGTCGCCCTCAACGGGTTCGCCACCCGGATCACGAGACCGGACCCGGGAGCGCCGCTGAGCCGGAGGTCGACCCTGCCGCCGGGGGCGTGCTTGCGGGCATTGGTGAGCGCCTCCTGGACGACCCGGTAGCCATGGCGGGCGATCGCACTCGGCAGCGGCGAGGTCCGGTCCAGCTCGTCGACGAAGTCGACCACCGCTCCCCCGGCGCGGGCCTCGGCGACCAGGTCTTCGACCGCCAGGTCAGCGGGTTGGGGCTTCTCGAGCACGCCGACCTCACTGCCGTCACGCAGCGAACCAAGCACGGTGCGCAACTCGGCCAGGGAGGCGTGGGCGTTGTCGCGAATGGTCGCCGCGGTCTCGCGCATCTGCTCGGGGGTGAGGTCTGTGCGGTAGGCCAGCGCCCCGGCGTGCAGGCTGACCAGGCTCATCCGGTGGGCCAACACGTCGTGCATCTCACGGGCGATGCGGTTGCGTTCCACGGCCTGGCCCTGCAGCACGCGCAGTTCCTGCTCACGCTCGGCGGTCTCGGCGCGCTCCTTCATGCCGGCCAGCAGGTCACGCCGGGCGCCGATGAACAGTCCCACGGCGATGTAGGCGGCCGTCGAGGCCACCACCGCCAGAGTCACCACGACCATGACCGTCCACGACGACAGCATCGGGTCGGTGCTCCACAGCAGCACCGAGCCCACCACCCCGATCATGTAGGCGAACGCGGCCACCAGCACGTCGCGGGTGCGCCGGTGGGTGGCCAGGCTGATCAGCGCCCAGCCGGTGACCATGCCGCTCGTGGTGGAGACCAGCAGCATCGCGCTGGTCACCAGCGAGGTCGTCAACGGGTGGCGTCGGCGGAAGCGGATGATGAACAGCGCGACCAGGCCGAGCAGCATGTCGAGCAGCACCACGCCCGCCGGGGGGACCGTGCCCAGCACCACGTCGACGGCAGCCGACCCCCTCATCAGCAGCACGCCCAGCAGGATCAGCACGCCCAGCAGGTAGTTGGCGATGGCCAGGCCGTAGCGCCACGCCACCTGCCAGCCCGTCAGCGGCGGGGGCGGGTAGCGCTCACGCGTGATCTCGGCGACGGGGGTGGCGCTCATGACACCGAGGCTAGCGGCGCCACCCGGACGAGGGGCCCGGCCGATGGTCGACCAGTCCTACCCGGGCGGCCAGATCTCAGGCGCGCTTGCGGCGGGGGGCGAACATGGTCGTGGCGACCACGAAGATGATCAGGCCGATGGCCACGTAGTTGGCGATCTTGGCGTACTGCTTGAGCAGTT
Organism: Aestuariimicrobium sp. Y1814; assembly: GCF_050113895.1. NCBI lineage: Bacteria > Bacillati > Actinomycetota > Actinomycetes > Propionibacteriales > Propionibacteriaceae > Aestuariimicrobium > Aestuariimicrobium sp. Y1814. The sequence goes on from NZ_JBNJRW010000006.1 coordinate 132,650, forward strand.
CCACAGCCGGTTCACCGACCACCCAGCCGAGACCCACGTAGAACAGCAGCCACACGGTACTGGCGATGAAGTCGAGCACCAGGAACTTCTTCAGGCTCATCTTCGAGGCGCCGAACAGGACGAAGATGACCTGCATCAGCGGCAGCGGGATCGGCACGTAGGCCACGAACATGCCGACCCAGCCGAGCTTGCCGGCCAAGCGTTCGGCGCGGGCGTAGTTCTTGGCGGCCCGGGGTGAGCGGCCGGCCCAGACCTCGATCATGCCGCGACCCCACAGCTTGCCCGCCCACCAGAACACCCAGTCGAACTTGATCGACATGACGGTGCCGGCGAGCAGGTACCAGACCCAGTTGTCGGCCAGCCCCTGCGAGGCCAGCGCGCCCATGGCCGCAGCGCCGGACCGTGAGCCGGTGAGCGCCACCAGCAGCGGCGGGTTCAGGCCGAGCAGCCAGCCGCGCAACGGCAGCATGGCCAGCCCGAACAGGCCCATGAACGCGATCCAGGCCATGCAGGCGAAATCCGAGCGGGTGGGCTTCTGCTTCCAGGGCATGCCCTCTTCCTGCCACCACTCCTTCTCGGGCTCCTCGGTCGCGCCCGGGGGAACAGCGGCCTGAGCGGCGGCAGCCGGGGACGAAGCGGCCTCGGCCTGCGCCTTGGCCAACGCGCGGTTGGCGGCCGCAACCACGGGATCGGTGGCGCCCGTGGGGTCCTCGGGGTGGGGATGCATACGACGAGGCTAGCCCGGCCGACTCGCTCACGAAAACTGACTGATTGCCAAGGATTCCTCACGCTGATCTCAGGTAAGCCTTTACCCGCGCCACTAGGCATTACACCGACCACCCAGAGAGAGCTTGAGATTTCAATCATCACGAACGGCAATTTCGTTAGCCGAGCGAACTAGCGTCACAGCACCCCCTCGAGGACCAGGTTGGTCCTCGTCCGACGAAGTGAGGTATTCGTGACTCCCCTCGACTCATCGTTGTCGCGCCGTGCGGTCCTGGCCACCGGCGCCGGCGTTGCCGGAGCGATCGCCTGTGCGGGACAGGCCAGCGCAGACCCCGTCAACAGCAAGGGCAAGGGCTGGATCCGTTCCACCCTGGCTCGCATGACCAAAGACCAGAAGATCGGCCAGTTGTTCATCGCCGAACTGTACGGCGCCACCGCAGACACCCCCGACAACCGCAACGTGACCCAGTTCGGCCACGCCACCCCCGCCGAAGTGGTCCGCAAGCTCCACCTGGGTGGGGTCATCTACTTCGCCTGGACCAACTCCTTCCAGAACCCCCGGCAGGTGGCCGCGCTGAGCAACGGCCTGCAGCGCGCGGCGCTGACCGCGGGGCAGAAGGTGAGTGTCCCGCTGCAGATCGCGACCGACCAGGAGATGGGTGTGGTCACCCGGCTCGGGTCGCCGGCCACCCAGTTCCCCGGGTCGATGGCCCTGGGTGCGGGCCGCAGCACCGACGACGCCCGTGAGGCCGCCGACATCACCGGCAAGGAACTGCGTGCGGTGGGCATCAATGTGAACTTCGCCCCCACCTCCGACGTGAACGTCAACCCGCTCAACCCGGTCATCGGGGTGCGAGCGTTCTCGTCCGACCCCACGCTGACCGCCGACATGGTGCGCGCCCAGGTCAGCGGTTACCAGGACCGTGGCAACGTGTCGAGCTCGACCAAGCACTTCCCCGGCCACGGCGACACCGCCGTCGACAGCCACTACGGCCTGCCGATCATCGACCACACCCGTGAGGAGTGGGAAACCATCGATGCGCCGCCGTTCCGGGCCGCGATCGCCGCGGGGGTCGACATGGTGATGACCGCCCACCTGCTCATGCCGGCCTTCGACGACTCGGGCGACCCGGCCACGTTGTCGAAGCCCATCATGACGGGCCTGCTGCGCCAGCAGCTCGGCTACGACGGGGTCGTGGTGACCGACAGCCTCGCCATGCAGGGTGTGCGCGACAAGTACGGCGACGCCGAGGTGGCCGTCCGGGCCCTGGAGGCAGGGGTCGACCAGCTGCTGATGGCCCCCAAGCCGCTCGAGGCGATCGCCGCGATCAAGGCGGCCCTGGCCAGCGGCCGCCTCACGTGGAAGGACATCGACGCCAAGGTCGAACGCATCCTCACCCTGAAGTTCCGCCGCGGCTACGTGGCCGAACCGTACGTCGATGTGAACAAGGTCGACGCCTACCTCGGCAACACCGCGCACATGCAGGCCGCGGATGCGATCTCCGACCGCACGGTCACCCTGGTCACCAATGACGGCATCCTGCCCCTGAGCACCGGCAAGAAGGTGCTGGTGACCGGATGGGGCGTCAGCACCACCGCCACGGTGGGCAACCTGCTCACCGCAGCGGGGCATCCCTCAACTGTCGTCGAGACCGCCACCAACCCGAACGCCACCCGGATCGCCGCTGCCGTGGCAGCCGCCGCGGGTGTCGACGTGGTCGTGGTGCTGACCAACAATGCCCGCACCAGCGCCAATGTCGGCCAGCGCAACCTGATCGCGGCCCTGCGGGCGACCGGCAAGCCGGTGGTCGTCGTGGCCGTCCGCGACCCCTATGACCTGACCTGGGTCGAGGGTGCGGCGAAGATCGCGACCTACTCCTACTCACCGGTGACCCCCGGGTCGCTGGTGCGGGTGCTGACCGGCCAGGTCAACCCCGGCGGCCTGCTGCCGGTCGACCTGGTCTCGCCCACCGACGTGAACACCGTCATCCACCCCTTCGGCCACGGCCTGAGCTACTGACCACCACCCCTCAGAGAAAGAACGACACCATGGGATTCAATCGACGCATGATGATCAGCGGGGCCGGCGCTGCCGCCGGTGCAAGTGCGCTGGCACTCGGTGGGGCGCTGCCCGCCCAGGCCAACGGCAATAATGGCAACGGCTACGGCCAGCAGGTGCGCACCGGCGCCGACCTGCAGGCCGCCGCCGGCTGGAAGGCCTTGCGGAGCCGCAAGCTGGGCATCATCACCAACCCCACCGGTGTGCTGGCTGACGGCACCTCGATCGTGGACTCGATGGCGGCTGCCAACCTTGACATCAAGGGCATCTTCGGCCCCGAACACGGTTTCCGCGGCACCGCGCAGGCCGGCGACGCCGAGGGCACCAGCATCGACCCGCGCACCGGCTTGACCATCTACGACCTGTACGGGGCGACGGTCGCCAAGACCGCCGACCTGTTCGCCCAGTCGGGCATCGACACCGTCGTCTTCGACATCCAGGACGCGGGTTCGCGCTTCTACACCTACATCTGGACGATGTACCAGTCGATGCGTGCCGCGGTGCGCACCAACGTGAAGTTCATGGTGCTCGACCGGCCCAACCCGGTCGGTGGGGTGGCGAAGGGCCCGCTCATGCAGCAGGCCTTCACCACCTTCGTGGGCCTGGAGGCGATCGTGCAGCAGCACGGCATGAGCGTTGGTGAGCTGGCCCAGTTGTTCAACGGTGAGTTCCTCACCGAGGACGAGGGCGCCAGGCTGCGTGAGCTGACCGTCATCGAGACCAAGGGGTGGAAGCCCCGCGACCTGTATGCCGACACCGGCCTGCAGTGGGTGCCGCCGAGCCCCAACATGCCGACCCCCGACACCGCCCTGCTGTACCCGGGCACCTGCATGTTCGAGGGGACGAACCTGTCCGAGGGGCGCGGCACCACTCGTCCGTTCGAGTTCATCGGGGCCCCCTACATGGACCACCGGTGGTCGGTCCGGCTGACCGAGCGCCGCATCCCTGGCGTGCAGTTCCGCGAGGCGTACTTCACCCCGACCTTCAGCAAGCACGTGAACGTCGTCTGCGCCGGGGTGCAGGTGCACATCACCGACCCCTACAAGGTCGACGCGATCCGCGTCGGTGTCGAGATGCTGGTCGCCGCCAAGGCGCTCTACCCGGGCTTCGGGTGGCGTACCGACAACTGGATCGACAAGCTGACCGGCTCGGACCGGATGCGGCTCCAGATCAATGCCGGCGCCGGCGCCGATGAGGTCATCAACGCCTGGAAGGCCGAACTGGCCGGCTTCGACAAGCTGCGCCAGAAGTACCTGATCTACAAGGGGAACCGCGGATGATGCGCCACACGATGCGCGCCGGTGCGGCGCTGGCAGTCTCGGTGGCGCTGACGGTGGGCCTGGTCGGGCCCGCCGCCGCCGAGGACTACACGAAAGTCCACAAGGGCTACGCCTCCTCCGGCACGGTCCTGAAGGACTCCACGCCGGAACGCGCGGGACTCAACCCCGAGCCGATCCGGGCCGCCAAGGCTGCGCTGGACGGCTACACCGTCCCGCAGGCCAACGGCTATCCCCTCTACCCCGGCTATGCCGCGGTGATGGGCCACAACGGCAGCATCGTCTCGCGTGAGGTCGGCGGCCATGCGCTGCTGTACGCCGATGCCACCAACCTGCTGCCCGAGTCGGAGCGGATCGCGGTCACCGACGAGACCATCTTCGACCTGGCTTCGGTCTCGAAGCTGTTCACGTCACTGGTGGCGGTGCAGCTGGTCGAGGAGAACAAGCTCACGCTGGACGAACCGGTGGCCACCTACCTGCCCGCCTTCGCGGCCAACGGCAAGCAGGAGATCACCGTCAAGCAACTGCTGACCCACACCTCAGGGCTGGTCTCGTGGCTGCCGCTGTGGTCGATGGTCGACAACGACGCCCGCATCGCGGCCGTCATGAACGCCACCCCGACCGCCACCCCCGGCACGAAGTACGAGTACTCCGACCTCAACCTGATCACGCTCGGGTTGATCGTCGAACAGTTGCGCGGCATGCCGCTGGACGAGGTCGTCGCGCAGCGGGTCACCCAGCCCCTGGGCATGGTCGACACCGGTTACAACCCGACCGACCAGCAGCGCACCGCCGCCACCGAGTTCCAGTCCGTCCCCAACCGGGGCATCGTCTGGGGCGAGGTGCACGACGAGAACGCCTGGTCCTTCGGTGGCGTCGCCGGCCATGCCGGGGTCTTCTCGACCACCAAGGACCTCTCGATCCTGTCCCAGGCGCTGCTGAACGGCGGCACCTACCAGGGCAAGCGGATCCTCAAGGAGTCCTCGGTCGACCTGCTGATCACCGACTTCAACGAGGCCTTCCCAGGCAATGACCACGGGTTGGGCTTCGAGATCGACCAGCGCTGGTACATGGCCGGCCTGTCGGGCCCGAAGACCGCCGGCCACACCGGCTACACGGGCACCAGCCTGGTGATCGACTTCAGTTCGCGCTCGTTCGCGATCCTGCTGACCAACCGGGTGCACCCCTCGCGCAACGCCGGGTCGGTCAATGGGCCCCGCCGGGTCTGGGCCCAGGGACTCGCGCTGGCCATGCCGGTGCGCCCCACCCAGGGCAACACCGCCTGGCGGACGGGCATCACCGACCGGACCACTTCCACCCTCGACCTGCCGGTGGGCACTCAGGCCGGTGAGGGCAAGCTGAGCTTCGACCTGTTCGTCGACACCGAGGACCAGTGGGACCCGTTCACCCTGCAGTTGTCCACCGACGGGGGCCAGACCTGGGCCGCGCTGCCCTACCGGTTGAAGGACCGCGACTTCAAGGAGCAGACGATCACCGGTGGGCTCGCGCTCAGCGGCCTGCGCCGCTGGATGAAGGCCGAGGCGCAGGTGCCGGCAGGTGAGAACCTGGTGATCCGCTGGAAGCACACCACCGACAACCTGTACACCGGCCGCGGTGTCTACGTCGACAACATCAAGCTGCGCGGAGGAGGTGTGAACCTGTCGCCGGAGAAGGACCCCTCCCTCCTGGTGGCGGTGAACTGGACGCCCTCGTCCAACTAGCCCACGCACCCCCGGGCACCCGGCCCGGCCGGGCGTGACCCCGCTCCGCACTGCTGCCGCACAGGCAGCAGTGCGGAGCTGTCTGTGGGCCGGTGCGCTCACCGCAGGTGACGGTTCGGTCTCGCCACGCTCGGATCCCCTTTCCTCACCCGGCTTCACGCGCTAATCTCGGCGGAGCGTTCCTCACCAGTCACGGCTGATTGCTGGGGCGCCGGTGCCTGCGCGGTTGCAGGCATGGGTTTCCACTACGGATCGTCGGGCACGTACCTGCCCGTGGAAAGGACAATTGGCATGGCCAAGGTCACATTCACTGACGCGACGCGCGTCTACCCCGGGTCGGAGCGCCCGGCAGTCAACAAGCTCAACCTCGACATCGGTGACGGCGAGTTCATGGTGCTCGTCGGCCCCTCGGGTTGCGGCAAGTCCACCAGCCTGCGCATGCTCGCCGGCCTCGAAGAAGTCAACGCCGGCAGCATCCACATCGGTGAGCGTGATGTCACCGACCTGCCGCCGAAGGACCGCGACATCGCGATGGTCTTCCAGAACTACGCGCTGTACCCGCACATGACCGTGGCCGACAACATGGGCTTCGCGCTGAAGATGCAGAACGTGCCCAAGGCCAAGCGCCAGAAGCGCGTGCTCGAGGCGGCCAAGTTGCTGGGCCTGGAGGAGTTCCTCACCCGCAAGCCGAAGAACCTCTCCGGTGGTCAGCGCCAGCGCGTGGCCATGGGCCGCGCCATCGTGCGTGACCCGCAGGTCTTCCTGATGGACGAGCCGCTGTCGAACCTCGACGCGAAGCTGCGCGTGCAGACCCGTACCCAGATCGCTGCCCTGCAGTCGCGCCTGGGTGTCACCACCGTCTACGTGACCCACGACCAGGTCGAGGCCATGACCATGGGTGACCGGGTGGCCGTGATGAGCGCCGGTGAGCTGCAGCAGGTCGACAGCCCGCTGGCCCTCTACGACACCCCGCGCAACCTGTTCGTCGCCGGCTTCATCGGCTCGCCGGCCATGAACCTGATGAGCGGTAAGGTCGTCGACGGCGGCGTCCAGATCGGTGACTACGTCGTGCCGGTGGCCCGTGAGATCCTCGACCGGGCTCCCGGTGAGGAGACCCTGACCCTGGGCATCCGCCCCGAGACCTTCGTGCTGTCCGACAGCGACGAGGGCATCGGCCTCGACGTCGCCGTCGTCGAGGAGCTCGGCGCTGACGCCTACCTCTACGGCAGCCTCACCGGCCTGACCGACGACGAGAAGATCACCGCGCAGCAGATCGTGGCCCGCATCTCGTCGCGTCGCCCACCCCAGCGTGGGGCACAGGTGCGCCTCGGGGTCGACAAGGACCACGTGCACGTGTTCAGCAACGCCACCCAGGACCGCATCAGCTGACCTCGGTACCTCAGGAGTGCAAGCCGCAGGGGCCCAACCGTTCGGTTGGGCCCCTGTGGTCTTTCCCGGCTGGGGTCAACTCAGGACGAAGGCTTTGAGCCCCTCGAGCATCATCTGCACCCCGATCATCACCAGCACCATGCCCATCAGGCGCTCGGTCGCCACCAGTGCCCGCTCTCCCACGAACCGCTGCAGCCAGCCGGCGCTCAACAGCACCACTGCCGACACGAGCCAGGCCACCCCCAGGGCCAGCAGCCACCAGGGCCAGTGGGTCGCCGGCCCCGAGTTCGAGACCAGGATCAGGGTGGCCAGCAGCGACGGCCCGGCCAGGTAGGGCACCGCGAGGGGGACGATGAAGGGTTCCCCGTTGACCGGCTCATGCAGGTTCTTCTCCGGGGTGGGGAAGACCATCCGCACCGCGATGAGCAGCAGGATCACCCCACCGGAGACCATCAACGCCTCCTGCGAGACGTGCAGCAGGTTCAGCAGGAATCGTCCGGAGAACAGGAACACCAGCATGATGCCCAGCGCGATCAGCAGTTCCCGCAGGATCACCCTGACCCGCCGTTCGGGGGCGGTGTTCCGCAGCGCGGCCAGGAACAGGGGCACGTTGCCCAACGGGTCCATCACGAGCAGGAAGGTCAGTGCAGCAGAGGTCCAGGTCACGCGCCGAATCTAGCTGTCGGCGGGCATAATCGCATCGTGCCTGTGCCCAAGATCCTGCTGTACTACCACTTCACCCCACTCAGGGACCCCGAGGCGGTCAGGTTGTGGCAGTGGGAGCTGTGCCGGTCGCTGAAGCTGCGCGGGCGCATCATCATCAGCGAGCACGGCATCAACGCCACCGTCGGCGGCACGGTCGAGAACTGCAAGACCTACCTCAAGCGCACCCGGGCCTACGCCGGTTTCCGCGAGCTCGACGTCAAGTGGTCGGCTGGCACCGCGCTGGACGACCAGGGCTACAGCACCGACTTCCCGAAGCTGCGGGTGCGGGTGCGTGACGAACTGGTCACCTTCGGTGCCCCCGACGAGATCGTGGTCGACGAGACCGGTGTGGTCGGCGGGGGCACCCGGCTCGACCCCGAGCAGGTCAACGCGCTGGTCGAGCAGCGCCCCGAGACCGTCTTCTTCGACGGCCGCAACGCCATCGAGGCAGCGGTCGGACGATTCCGCGACGCCGTGGTGCCGCAGACCTCCACCACCGGTGACTTCGTCGCCGAACTCGAGTCTGGCAAGTATGACCACCTGAAGGACAAGCCGGTGATCACCTACTGCACCGGCGGCATCCGCTGCGAGGTGCTGACCGTGCTGATGCGCAACCGCGGCTTCCAGGAGGTCTACCAGGTCGACGGCGGCATCGTCCGCTACGGGGAACGCTTCGGCAACGACGGCCTGTGGCAGGGCAGCCTGACCGTCTTCGACCAACGCTCGGTGGTCGACCTCGGCCCCGACCCGCAGGTGATCGGCCGCTGCCACCGCTGCGAGGGACCGACCAGCCGACTGCAGAACTGTTCCGACCTGCCCTGCCAGGAACGACTGGTCACCTGCCCCGACTGCGCCGATGACCAGAACTGGTGCCCCGACCATGTGGCGGTCGAGAACCGCTCCCCGCTGACCCTGGCGAGGCAGCCGTGAGCGAGATCGAGAAGCGCCGCTCGTCCGGTCAACTGCGCCCGGTCACCGGCGGGCAGTGGGTGCACCGAACGGGTGCGCCGCCGGCCGACAGACGCACCTGACCATGGGCTCGACCTCGCCCTCGTCCAAGCTGCAATCCCTGCACCGGAGCAACGGATGCACACCGCCACACCCGGACGAGGCGTAATCAGTGCACCCACGCAAGGACTGCAGGTTCGAGCGGTCGGCCCGCCTTGCGCACGACGAGGCGCGCCCGCACGAATGCGGGACCCGTCTTGCATCATGGTTCGCGCGGGACTTGGCCAACCCCACCGTGGCCGGGGCGAGCGACCTAAGGTGGTGGATTTTCCCTCTCCATGGGAGGAAAACCCGCCAGCAAGGGCCACAGCGGGTTGCACCATGCAGAAGATCGCGGTGACGACCCCAAACGACCATGCCTACGACCCGGTTGGGCATTGAGCTCAACCCCACGACCCAGCCACTACCCTCGTGGGCATGGACCAGCCCGAAATCTCGCGACTGACCCGCGCCCTGCGCCACGGCATCGGTCAGGACGACCAGCACCGCGCTGTGGTGCCCGCCTGGTACGGGTCGTCGAACTACACCTTCCCCACGATCGCCGAGGAACCCGACTACGCCTACAGCCGCTCGGGCAACCCGACACGCGACCTGTTCGGTGAAGCGCTGGCGACCCTGGAAGGGGGCGCCGGCACGGTGGTCACCTCCTCGGGCATGTCAGCGGCCACACTGGCAGTGCTGGCATTGGTACCGGCCGGCGGACGAGTGGTCGCTGCCCACGACCTGTACGGCGGCACGTGGCGGCTGCTCAACCGGTTCGCCGCCGACGGCCGGCTGCAGGTCGACTGGGTCGACCTGACCGACCTGGACGCGGCCCGAGCGGCGCTGGCCACCGAGGCCGACCTGGTCTGGGTCGAGAGCCCGTCAAACCCGCTGCTGCGGATCACCGACATCGCCGCGGTCTGCGAACTGGGCCATACTGCCGGTGCAAAGGTGCTGGCCGACAACACCTTCTGTTCCCCCGTGCTGCAGCAGCCGCTGTCGATGGGCGCCGACCTGGTGCTGCACTCGACCACCAAGTTCATCAACGGCCACTCCGACGTGGTCGGGGGCGCCCTGGTCAGTGCCACCGAAGAACTTCACGCCGACCTGGACTGGTGGGCCAACACCACCGGCGTCTCCGGCTCCAGCTTCGATGCCTGGCTGCAGCTGCGCGGGCTGCGGACCCTGGACGCAAGGATGCGCGTGCACCAGGAGAACGCCGCCGCGGTCGTCGAGCTGCTGGTCGACCACCCGGCGGTAACGAGAGTCCACTACCCCGGCCTGCCCGACCACCCGGGTCACGAACTGGCCACCCGCCAGCAGTCCGGCTTCGGTTCGCTGATCAGCTTCGAGGTGGCCGGGGGCAGGGCAGCCACCGAGGCCCTGGTCGACGGCCTGCGCACCTTCTGCCTGGCCGAGTCACTCGGCGGGGTCGAGTCGCTGGTGGTACACCCCGCCGCGATGACCCATGCGGCGATGAGCGACGAGGCGTTGGGGCTGGCCGGCATCTCCCAGGGGTTGCTGCGCCTGTCGGTGGGCATCGAGCAGTCCGCCGACCTGGTGGCCGACCTCGCCGCGGGGCTCGACCGGGCGGCCGCGGTCACCGGCTGAGGTCGTCCGCAGCCCATCGCTGTCCCCGCGCGGGTTGGACTGGCAGACTGGGCGGGTGCCCAGGTTCCTGTCAGCCCACCCGGATTCGCGGTTGCTCGCGCTGCCGTGGAGCACCCCGCTGGAGGAATGGCCGACCGACCTGCTGGTGGCACTGCCCCGCGGCATCTCCCGCCACGTCGTGCGGTTCATCCGGGTCGGTGAAGAGGTCTACGCCGCCAAGGAGGTCATCGAGCACTTGGCCGTGCACGAGTACCGGCTGCTGCACGACCTGCGCCGGTTGGGGGCGCACGGGGTCGAGGCCCTGGCCGTGGTCAGCGGCCGCACCTCCGCCACCGGCCAGCCACTCGACCCGATCCTGCTGACCCGGCACCTGTCCTTCTCGTTGCCCTACCGCTCGCTGTTCCACTCCGGCGTCCGCCAGGAGACGGTGATGCGCCTGATCGACGCCCTGGTCGTCCTGCTGGCCCAGTTGCACCTGCTCGGGTTCCTGTGGGGTGACGTGTCGCTGTCGAACGTCTTGTTCCGGCGTGACGCCGATTCCTTCGCGGCGCACCTGGTCGACGCCGAGACCGGCGAACTGCACGAAAAGCTCACCGACGGCCAGCGTCTGCACGACCTGACCATCGCCCAGACGAACCTGTTCGGGGAGTTCCTCGACCTCGAGGCCGGTGGGCTGCTCGACGCCTCGCTCGACCCGCTCAACCTGGTCCAGACCATCGAGAACCGCTACGAGGAGCTGTGGACCGAGCTGACCGGTGTCGAGGAGTTCACCGGCTCCGAGCTGCACCGCATCGAGGGTCGGGTGCGGCGGTTGAATGCGCTCGGCTTCGACGTGGCCGAGCTCGACATCTCAACCTCACCCTCGGGTGACAAGGTGCGGCTGCAGCCGAAGGTGGTCGACGTAGGCCACCACCCCCGCCGCCTGCTGCGGCTGACCGGCCTCGACGCCGAAGAGAACCAGGCCCGCCGCATGCTGAACGACCTCGACACCTACCGGGCCCGCAACAACTGGGGCCACATGGACGAGGCCGTCGTTGCCCACCGCTGGCTGACCGAGTGCTACGAGCCGACCGTGGCCACCATCCCCGCGGAGCTGCGGGGCAAGCGTGACAATGCCCAGTTCTTCCACGAGGTGCTCGACCACCGCTGGTACCAGTCGCAGAAGTTCAACCGTGAAGTGCCGCTCACCGAGGCGGCGCACAGCTACGTCAACGAGTACCTGGCGGGACTGCCCGACGAGGCCCTCAGCTCGGAATCGATGCTGCAGGTCACCCAGGCCGGGAACACCCCCAACAACCCCTACGACCCGTCGAAGGGGTTCGCCGAACCCACCGACGAAATCCCGATCTACGACCCGTGGGAGGACGAGGCCGAAGAGGTCGACCCCGCCTCGGCCAGCGTGCTCGACATCGCCGCACTGCGCGCCAAAGCGGGCGACCACCCCGCCTGAGGGCGCCCACCCCTGTTTGCCCCAGAACGGTGCACTTGCCACCGTTCCGGAACGGTGGCAAGTGCACCGTTCAGGGGCAAGTAGAGGTTGAGCAGCGGGCAGTACAGGTTGGGGACGGCAGTCAGGGGCAAGTAGAGGTTGAGCAGCAGGCACACACCGGGCCGGGCACGCGTCACGGACGGATAACGAGGTCTCGAGTGTGGGAATAACTCCGCACGGTGCAGAATTGTCCCGGTTGGGCGTTGGACCGCTTGTCGTGGTCCTTGTCGCACCCGCGGCCGCCCCGCTGCCACCCCAGCCCTGTGCAGGTGGCGGCACCAGAGACGCGTCGCCCCGGCGACGTCGGGGCTTGTTGCCCCCAGTTGAAAGGAAGCATCATGCTCAAGCGTTGGGCCACCCCACTCGCTGCCCTGACCACTGCCATCGCCCTGCTGCTGAGCGGCTGCGGCTCCGATGACCCCAGCGGCGTCGGCGACGGCACCGACACCCCGATCTCGGTCGGCGTGGTCGGCGCCTCGGACCCGCAGTGGAACATCTTCACCAAGAAGGCTGAAGAGGCCGGCATCAAGGTCGAGATCAAGGACTTCACCGACTACACCACCGAGAACCCGGCGGTGAAGGACGGTTCGCTCGACTCCAACCAGTTCCAGCACATCCTGTACCTGGCCCGGTACAACAAGGACCAGAACGCCGACCTCGTCCCGATCGCCTCGACCGCGATCTACCCGCTGGCGCTGTACTCGAAGAAGCACACCTCGCTCGACCAGATCCCCGACGGCGGCCAGATCGCCGTGCCGAACGACGAGACCAACAAGTCCCGCGCGCTGCACGTGCTCGCCGAGGCCGGGCTGCTGACCCTCAAGGAGGGCACCGGTGTCATCGCCGGTGAAGAGGACATCGACACCGCCGCCTCGAAGGTGACCGTGTCCCCGATGGACGCCCAGCAGACCGTCACCGCGCTCGCCTCGATCGACGGTGCCGTGGTGAACAACGACTTCGTCAACGACGCCGGTCTCGACCCGAACACCGCGCTGTTCGCCGACGACGCCTCCTCGAAGGCTGCCGAGCCGTACATCAACGTGTTCGTCGTCCGCAAGGCTGACGCCGAGAACGAGCAGCTGCTCAAGCTCGCCGCCATCTTCGCCGACCCCGAGTTCACCGCCGCCCTGCAGGAGAACTCCGGCAACTCGGCCGTGCTGGTGAACAAGACCCCCGAGGAACTGCAGCGGATCCTCGCCGAGGTCACCGAGTCGCTCGACTGATCACCCAGTGACCAGCCGATGAGCACACCCATCATCACGCTGGACGGCGTGCACAAGCGCTTCGACGCCTCGTCGGGCGATGTGCACGCCGTCAACGGCGTGTCCCTCGACATCCATCCCGGTGAGATCTTCGGTGTCATCGGGTTCTCCGGAGCCGGCAAATCGACCCTCGTCCGACTCATCAACGGGCTCGAACCGACCACCTCGGGCACCCTGGTCGTCGACGGGCACGTGGTGTCGTCGATGACCGAGAAGCAGCTGCTGCCGGTGCGCCACAACATCGGGATGATCTTCCAGCAGTTCAACCTGTTCGCCTCCAAGACGGTCAGTGAGAACATCGCCTACCCGCTGACGATCCTCAACTCCGAGAACAAGCAGTGGGACAAGGCCCGCCGGGCCGCCCGCGTGGCCGAGCTGCTCGACTTCGTCGGCCTGTCCGACAAGGCCAAGGCCTACCCCCACCAGCTGTCCGGCGGCCAGAAGCAGCGCGTGGGCATCGCGCGCGCCCTGGCGTCCAACCCCAAGATCCTGCTGGCCGACGAGTGCACCTCTGCCCTCGACCCGCAGACCACCGAAGAGGTGCTGGGGCTGCTGCGCAAGGCCAACGACGAACTCGGCATCACCATTGTGATCATCACCCACGAGATGGACGTCGTGCGCAACCTGTGCCACCGCGTCGCGGTGATGGAGAACGGCCACGTGATCGAGACCGGTGAGGTCTACGACATCTTCAGCAACCCGACCCACCCGACCACCCGCCGCTTCGTCAACACCTCGCTGAAGGACCGGCCCAACGCCGCCACCCTGCAGCGGCTCGCGCAGAGCTACCCCGGCCACCTGGTCACGGTCACCATCCGCGACCACGACACCGGCGGACGAACCGTGGTCAAGACCCTGGACGAGGCCAATGTGCGCGCCGACCTGGTCTATGGCTCGATCGTCGAGATCGCCGAGCGCCCCTACGGTTCGCTCACCTTCGCCCTCAGCGGGGACGAGGCGCAGATCGCCCACGCCCTGGGCCTGCTGCGCGAGTTCACCGACGTCGAGGAGCACCCGGTCAGCGCGCCCGGCGGGCCTGCTGAGCCCGCGACCCCGGTCGGCGACCAGCCCGCTGGCAGTGGGCCGGATGAGCCCGGTGAACCCGTCGTCATCACTGTGGAGGACCCCCGATGAAGTTCGACTTCTCCACCAACGGCCACGTGTTCGTCGAGGCCATCTTCACCACGCTGTACCTGGTCTCGATGGCCCTGGTCATCGGTGGCCTGATCGGCATGGTGCTGGGCCTGACGTTGACCCTGACCCGCAAGGGTGGGCTGCTGCAGAACTCGCTGGTGTTCAACGTGTTGAACGTGGTGATCAACTTCTTCCGACCGATCCCGTTCATCATCTTCGTGGCGGCCATGGGCCCGCTGACATTGGCAGTGGTCGGCACCAGCATCGGCACCAACGCGTTCCTGTTCCCCATGATCATCATGGTGTCGATGGGCACCTCGCGCATCGTGGAACAGTCGCTGGTCGGCATCGACCCGGGCGTCATCGAGGCGGCCCGCTCGATGGGTGCCTCAACCTGGCGGATCATCCGCACGGTGATGATCCCCGAGGCGCAGGCACCGCTGATCCTCGGCTACACGTTCCTGTTTGTCGCCATCGTGGACATGTCGGCCCTGGCCGGGATCGTCGCCGGTGGCGGCCTGGGTGCGTTCGCCCTGTCCTACGGCTACCAACGCTTCGACTGGGCCATCACCTGGATCACCGTGCTGGTGATCGTCGCCCTCGTCCAGGTGGTGCAGTTCCTCGGCAACTGGCTGGCGCGCAAGTCCCAGCACCGCTGACCCTGCACGCGCAGCTTGCGGAGGATGACCCCCTGCACCCCCACACTCCGCGTTCGGGGCGCACGGTGCAGGGGGCGCTGCACCGCATGTCAGAATGAGCGGGTGAGCTTTCGACTGTATGACTCGGCCAGCGGCCAGGTCCACGACTTCCACCCCTTGGAGCCGGGGAAGGTCTCGATCTACCACTGTGGGCTGACCGTCCAGTCCTCGCCGCACCTGGGTCACATCCGCAAGGAGGTCGTCTTCGACGTCCTGCGGCGCTGGCTGACCGCCTCGGGCCTCGAGGTCACCATCGTCGCCAATGTCACCGACATCGACGACAAGATCCTGGCCAAGTCGGCCGAGCGCGGGGTGCCGTGGTGGGCGCATGCCTACGAGTTCGAGAACGAACTGCACGAGGCCTATGCCTCACTGGGCTGCCTGCCGCCGACCTACGAACCGCGGGCCACCGGGCACGTCCCCGAGATGGTCGAACTCATCGAGACCCTGATCGAGCGCGGCCACGCCTACGTGGCCCCCGACGGCTCCGGCGACGTCTACTTCGACGTCAAGTCGTGGCCCGAGTACGGCTCCCTGTCGCACCAGAAGGTCGACGACATGGAGGACGCCGCCGATGCCGACCCACGCGGCAAGCGTGACCCGCGCGACTTCGCGCTGTGGAAGGGCCACAAGCCCGACGAACCAGCCTCGGCATCGTGGCCCAGCCCCTGGGGACGCGGTCGTCCGGGGTGGCACATCGAATGCTCGGCGATGGCCGGCAAGTACCTGGGCGACGCCTTCGACATCCACGGCGGCGGCATCGACCTGCGCTTCCCGCACCACGAGAACGAACTGGCCCAGTCACGGGCGGCCGGTCGTGGGTTCGCGACCTACTGGATGCACAATGCCTGGGTCACCATGGCCGGGGAGAAGATGAGCAAATCCCTCGGCAACACCGCCAAGGTGACCGAGGTGACCAAGCTCTACGACCCCCGCGCGGTGCGGTTCTTCCTGCTGGCACCGCACTACCGTTCGATGATCGAGTTCTCCGCCGCCGACGAGGCCACCCGCGGGTCACTCGACGAGGCCACCAAGGCGATCGAGCGCATCGACTCTTTCCTCGCCCGCGCCACCGAGGCACTGGGCACCCCGACGACCACCACCACCGACGAGGCAAACGCCGCGGACGACCCGGCCCAGCCCGGCACCGCCCAGTGGCAGGCCTTCACCGCCTCGATGGACGACGACCTGGGCACCCCCGGCGCGGTGGCGGCGCTGTTCACCGCCGTGACCGAGGGCAACAAGGCGATCGCCGCCGGCGACCTGGCCGCGATCGGCGAGCACGAGAGCACCGTGCGACGCATGCTCGACGTGTTCGGGCTCAACCCCGACGCCCCCGAATGGGCCCACCTGCGCGGCTCGTCCGGTGGCGACCTGGCACCCGTGGTCGACGGCCTGGTGAGCGCCCTGCTCGACCAGCGCGCAGAGGCCCGTGCCCGCAAGGACTGGGCGGCCGCCGACACCATCCGTGACACACTGGCCGGTCTTGGCCTCAAGATCACCGACACCCCGCAGGGTGCCCGGTGGGAACTGGAGAACTGACATGGCCGGAAACAGCCAGCGCCGCGGTGCGACCACCAAGGGCAAGGGCCGCACCGCCGGCTCGGGCGGGCGCGTGCGCCGTGGGCTCGAGGGCAAGGGCCCCACCCCCAAGGCGGAGGACCGCCCCTACCACAAGGCCTACAAGGCCAAGCAAGCGGCAGCCCGGCGGGCGTCTGGCCGCCAGCAGCGCCCCGGGCAGGGCGGCAAGGGTCGTCCGGGGTCGGGGCCCGAATGGGTGGCCGGGCGCAACCCTGTGCTGGAGGCGCTGCACGCCGGCCTGCCGGTGAAGACCGCCTACATCGCCGACGGCGCCGAACGGGACGACCGGCTGCGCGACATCCTGAAGTTCGCCGCCGAGCACACCATTCCCATGGTGCAGGTGCACCGCTTCGAACTGGACCGGCTGACCGGCGGGGCCCTGCACCAGGGGGTCGCCCTGCAGCTGCCGGCGTTCGAGTACGCCCACCCCGACGACGTGCTCGCCGATGCGATCGACGACGAGGATTCCGAGGCGCTGGTGGTCTTCCTGGACCAGATCACCGACCCGCGCAACCTGGGTGCGGTGATCCGGTCGGCGGCGGCGTTCGGCGCCCACGGTGTGGTGATCCCCGAGCGGCGTTCCGCGGGGATGACCGCGGCAGCCTGGAAGACCTCGGCCGGTGCGGCCGCCCGCATCCCGGTGGCGATGGCCACCAACCTGAACCGTGCCCTGGAGTCGTATGCCAAGGCCGGCTTCACGATCGTCGGCCTGGCCGGTGAGGGTGATGTCGACGTGGCCGGCATCCCGGGTGTCGACGGGCCCCTGGTCGTGGTGATCGGTTCCGAGGGTGAGGGCCTGTCGCGCTTGGTCCGTGAGCACTGCGATCACCTGGTCTCCATCCCGATCAACAGCGACGTGGAGTCGTTGAACGCGTCGGTGGCCGCCTCGATCGCCCTGTACGAGATCAATCGCTGCCGCTGAGTTCCGTCGGCTGCAGTCCGGCACGGGGATGTCCGTGAAGTTGCCGACTTCGCGCGCCCGACGCGGGTCCGGAGTGAACCCGGTGGACGTTTCTGTGTTCACCGGCGCCGCTGAAGCTTCTCGGCCTGCCTGACCGATTCGGGTAGGTCACCCAGGTTGCGTTCGGTGAACCGCAGCACCATCCACCCAGCCAGCACCAGCAGGTTGTGACGAACGGCATCGTTGTCCATCACCTCGCGGGTTCGGTGGGCTGACCACCCATCAATCTCGACCGCCAGCATCTGATGCGGAAAAGCGATGTCGATGTAGAAGGTGCGACCGCGAACCCTCACCCGGTGGTTCGCCTGCCAATCGCCGATGCGATGGCGTCTCAGGCCCCGATGAGCCTGCCGCTCCAGGAACGACCAGGGCTGGTCGCGGGAGTCAGAAAGCAAGCGCCGAACCTCTGTGTTCCCGTGTCGCCCCGGCAGAGCGGCGAGCGTCTCGTGCAGCCTGTCCAGCGTGGTGGCTCGTCGACGCAAGGCCTCATCGATGGCATTGCCGCCGTCAACCTCAACGAGGTCGAGCACGGTCAGCGGGGTGCTGGTCCAACGCAGGGTCCCACTCCCCCTGACCATGTCACTCGGCACCGAACGAGTCGTCTGCCGCACCCACTGCGGACAGCCACGCCGGAATCGGGCGCCCGCAACCCAGATGTCGTCGATGCGATGGTCAGGCCAGAAGGTGAGTCGGGCAGCCGTCGGACCGGTCAGCACACCCTCTGGTCGCGCAGCCTGTACCGCCCAGACCCGGTCATGCCAGGTGAGCGCTTCCGATGGTGAGTAGATGCCCGGCAGTACCCGGTGCAGTCGACCGGCCCGAACCAGCTCGTCAACCCGGCGCTGGCGCGAGCGGGGCAGCTCCTTGCGAATGATCATCGGATTCTCCATGACACGGTCATGAGTGCGGAATGCGCCAAGTGTTCAGCTGGCCACAGAGAAAGTGGCGGGAGGATGGTCTTCCACAGCAGTCCACCCAGGAATGTCCACGAAGTTGGCCTCAGAGGGCTCAATGAGGGGCTCAGCCCGCAGCTCATGGACATCTCTGGGGGCAAACACGATCGACGCCACCACCTCGACCCGCGGTAGATTGTCCCCAGACCAAACTGCGAGGAGCACCCGTGTCGAACGTGAACGCTGAACTGGCCAGCGCCTACAAGACCATCCTTGACGTCGTCGGCCGCACCGAGCCGCGCATCGCCGAGGCCACCCGTCAGGAACTGACCGACCAGCGAGGTTCGCTGAAGCTGATCGCGTCGGAGAACTACGCCTCCCTGCCGGTGCTGGCGACCATGGGCACCTGGCTCAGCGACAAGTACGCCGAGGGCACGGTCGGACACCGCTTCTACGCCGGTTGCCAGAACGTCGACACCGTCGAGTCGGTGGCCGCCGAGCATGCCCGTGAGCTGTTCGGCGCCGAGTACGCCTACGTGCAGCCCCACTCCGGCATCGATGCCAACCTGGTCGCCTACTGGGCGATCCTCGCCAACAAGGTCGAGTCCCCCGCTCTCGAGCAGGTCGGCGCCAAGACCGTGAACGACCTGACCGAGGACGACTGGGAGTCGCTGCGCAAGGCCTTCGGCGAGCAGCGCATCATGGGCATGTCACTGGACGCCGGTGGCCACCTGACCCACGGCTTCCGCCACAACATCTCCGGCAAGATGTTCCACCAGCGTTCCTACGGCACCGACCCCGAGACCGGCCTGATCGACTACGACGCGCTGGCCGCCTCGGCCAAGGAGTTCAAGCCGCTGGTGCTCGTGGCCGGCTACTCGGCCTACCCGCGTCGGGTGAACTTCGCCAAGATGCGCGAGATCGCCGACTCGGTCGGCGCGGTGCTGATGGTCGACATGGCCCACTTCGCCGGCCTGGTCGCGGGCAAGGTGTTCACCGGCGACGAGGACCCGATTCCCCACGCCCAGGTCGTGACCACCACCACCCACAAGTCGTTGCGCGGCCCCCGCGGTGGCATGGTGCTGGCCACCAAGGAGTTCGCCGCCGACATCGACCGTGGCTGCCCGATGGTGCTGGGCGGCCCGCTGTCTCACATGATGGCCGCGAAGGCCGTCGCGCTGGCCGAGGCCCGCACCAGCGAGTTCCAGACCTACGCCCAGGACGTGGCCGCCAACGCGAAGGCGCTGGCCGAGGGCTTCCTCACCCGTGGCGCGAAGCTGGTCACCGGTGGCACTGACAACCACCTGGTGCTGCTCGACGTCACCAACTACGGGCTGACCGGCCGCCAGGCCGAGTCGGCGCTGATCGACGCCGGGGTGGTCTCGAACCGCAACTCGGTGCCGCAGGACCCGAACGGCGCCTGGTACACCAGCGGCGTGCGACTGGGCACCCCCGCCCTGACCTCGCGCGGGTTCACCACCGACGACTTCGACCGGGTGGCCGAGCTGATCGTCGACGTGCTGTCGAACACGACCCCGGCCACCACCAGCACCGGTGCGCCCGGCAAGGCGAAGTACGTGATCGCCGACGGCGTGGCCGACCGGACGAAGGCTGCTGCCCAGGAACTGCTGGACGCCCACCCCCTCTACCCAGGATTGGAGTTGTGAGCGCGCCATTGGCCGCGGGGGGTGACCCCCAACGAGAAGTGCCCCTGCGCATCGCGCAGGGGCACTTTCATTTCTTGACCGGGTGCAGGGGTCATCCCCCGAAAACGGATCAGCGCGAGAACAGGCGGCCCTGGACGACGGTGATGAAGGCATCCAGTGAGGCCGGCAGGTGGTGCAGGTGCCAGTCGTCGGGGGCGTGGTACCAGTCGAGCTTCTTGGAGTCGGCCTGCTCGTCCCCATCGGCCGCGACCAGCGCCTCGATCCAGCGGTCCTTGCCACCGAGGACGACGGCATAGGGCAGCAGTTCGGAGATCTCGTGCAGCTCGCGACCCTTGGGCATCTGGTCGGTGCGCTGGTGCTGCAGCAGCGAGGCGAACCCGTGCAGGCCGGCCAGCAGCTCCGACCCGCGGGCCGAGCGGCGCGGCATCAACTGCGAGACCCACAGAAGGCCGACGGCCACCGCGACCAGCGCCAGGCCGAGCAGGCCGTAGGTGGTGAAGGCCACCAGCAGGCCGAGGGCCACCAGAGCCACGACCAGGGTGACCCACCCGGCGATCGCGAAGGTGTTGCGGGCCGCGTCGGGGCGCTTGTCGAACCAGCCCTGGGCCACCACGTCGTCGTAGAGGGCGTCCTGCACCTCGGGGATGACCGGGCCGACGGCCTCGGAGATGTGCGAGACCAGGACGGGGTTGCCACCCTTGGGAGCCACCGCGTCGAGCAGCAGGGTCTCGTAGGGGTGCAGTTCCCCACGGCCACCCTCGAGACGGGTGAACGACCAGTCCATCGGGCTGTGGCCGTCATTGGGCAGTTGTTCGATGCGCAGGTGACCGCGGACGGCGAGGTCGAGCAGGGTGCCGGTCACGTCGACAGGGTCGACGCGTTCGTCGGCCACGGTGCCGATCTGGCCCGGTCGCACGTCGCTGACCATGCTGAACTCCGACTCACCCTCACCCACCGGGGCGAACTCGGCGACCAGGGTCGGGTGGGACAGTGCGGCAATGTCACGCCCGGCGCGCCGGTGCAGTGACCACAGCGCCAGCGCCCCGAGCAGCAGGGCGGCCAGCGCCGCCAGGGCGGTCGGCCAGCTGAAGGTGAAGGCCCGGTCGAGGGTCCAGCGGTGGTCGATCTGCTCGTTGGCGCTGAGCAGGCTGGCCGGCGAGATGAACGTCACCATGACGACCTCATTCGCGCCACGCGGGCCGTCCTCGAAGGTCGGGACGGGGGCCTCATGGGTGCCGGCCTGCCAGTTCGAGCACGCCCCCGGTGCGACGGGGTTGCCGGAGCGGCAGTCGATCCAACTCACCGGAGCCGAGGTGTTGATGCTGCCGGTGACCGAGGTGACCCCGACATTGAGGCCCTGCAGGAAGTGCCAGGCGAAGGTGGTGGTGGCCTCGTGCTCGTCGGGCTTCTCGTTGGCGGCGACGGCACCGACGACCTTGTAGCTGATCACGATGGGTTCGTTGTTCGCGGCGGCGGTGTTGATCTCGATGACCTTGTCGTCACCGTCGTCACTGACGGTGGCACCCAGGTCGTTCCCGCCGGCGCTCGCCTTCAGGTCGGTGATCGTGTAGACGTAGTCGCTGGTCGAGGTGGCCGGTCGCCGGGTCCGGAAGGCCTGCCGCAGGGTTTCCGGCTTGGTCTCACCCAGGGTGACGGTGGCATTGACCGTCAGCGCACCGTCGGACGCCAGCTGCGCATCGATCTCATAGGACGCGGCAGTATCGTCGGCGCGCGCCTGCACTGCCACTGGCCCTGCCACCAGCATCGCGCCCAGGATGAGCGCGAGCAGCAGCCGAAGGGGGCGGGTCAGCCAGGTACCCACAACTTGGTTCGACATCACGAGACCTCTCCGCAGTGCGGGCTCCCGCACCTTCGCTGACGGCTACTATTCCACACCCCGGGGGTCATTGCCGAGACCCTCGGAGCAGCTATTGTTACAACGTGACAGAACGTGGTTTTGTGATTCTGCACACAGCAGCGGGCGACCGGCCCGCGCACCCCGGCAACGCGCCTCAGCAATGGGAGTCGAAATGTCCAACCAGCCCTACCCGCCCGGCTCCCCCCCAGCCCAGCCCTACGGCCAGCCCCAGCAGTTCGGGCAGCCCCAGCAGTACGGGCAGACCCAGCAGTACGGGCAGTCGGGCCAGTTCGGGCAGCCCCAGCAGTACGGTCAGCAGCAGTTCGGGGGGCAGGGCTTCGGACCCCAGGGCTTCGGCAATGCCCCGGGCGGCTTCAGCACCTGGGGTGCTCCCCCGCGAGGTGTCCCCGGCCCGGGCTTCCAGGGTCAGGGCCTCCAGGGCCAGGGACACCCGGGCCAGGGGTTCGGTTCCGGTTACCCGAGCGGCACGATGCAGCCCCATGGCGGTGGCTGGCAGCCGCCGCAACAGCAGCAGAAAGAGAGCATCCTGCCCGCGGTACTGATCGTGGTGGGCGCCCTGGTGGCCGTGCTGGTCCTGGCGCAGCTGTTCGGCGGCGGTGGCAGCCCGGGCGGTGACGACCCGGCACCCGGTTTCAAGCACGACGACTACCAGGTTCCCCCGGCCGCCGGCCAGCACCCGGACCTGCCCTGGCCCAGCTCGGATGCCGAGGTCGAGCAGTGGATGACCAACAACAACCTGTACAACTTCCAGATCGCCAAGCCGGTGCGCTGCGAGCTGCCGGCGTTCAACCACGTCGGCGCCAGTGCCGAGGCCAAGAAGGCCCAACTGGAGTTGACGCTGGTCTGCCTCGTCCGCTTCTGGGGCCCCACCCTGGAGGAGGCCGGCTTCACCATCACCCACCCGACCGTGACGATGTACGACTCCCCCATCCAGAACGCCTGCGGCAGGGCCGAGACCCGCAACGCGTTCTACTGCGGCGCGGACCAGAACCTGTACTTCGCCACCGACGTCCACGAGCTCGTCGGCATCAAGATGAACGACCCGTGGGTCTACGAGTCGGTGATGGCCCACGAGTTCGGGCACTCCGTGCAGGGGCGAACAGGCATCATTGCCGCCAAGGCCATCAAATCGGACAAAGCCACCGACGAGGCCGGGAAGCTCGAACCCACCCGCCGAAATGAGGCGCAGGCCGACTGCCTCGCAGGACTGTTCTTCAATGGCGCGCAGGAGTCGATGGGGTTGAGCCCGCAGGACGCCCAGGGCATCGGCGACATCTACGGGCAGATCGGCAACGAGGATCCCAACCGGCTCAGCAGCCATCCCCAGCCGCCGACCCGGCAGAAGTGGTTCACCACCGGCCTGACCAGTCTCAACATCAGCGCCTGCAACTCCTACATCGCCCCGCTCGACGACGTGAAGTAGCCCGCTGCCCCCGGGCGCCCGTGGGGCCTGCTGCCGAACAGCTCGAGCACCCGGCGGCGACCCATCGGGAGGCTAGCCTGAACAGGTGAGCAATCCTGAGGGTCTTGACGATCTCGCCACCCGCCGCCGGGCGCCGGGCACCCAGTCACCCGGGGCCCCGAAGCCTGCCGGCAGCGGGTTCGGCACCCAGTCGCAATGGCGCAAGCCCGCGCCGGGCACCCGGCACCCCCAGTTCACCGCGCCCCAACCGTGGGGCAGCCAGCCCGCCGCCCCGGCCCAGCCGGTCGGGACGGCCGCGCAGCTCGGTCAGCAGCCCCAGTTCGGTCAGCAGCCCCAGTTCGGCCAACCGCCCCAGCAGGCCGCACCTCGACCCGCCCAGCAGCCCGGGCAGCAACCGTTCGGACGACCCCAGGGCTCGCCGTACCCCGGTGGGCAGCCGGCCCCCTACTCGAGCCAGTTCCAGCAGCAGCCGGGAGCCTGGCCCCAGCAGTACCCAACCGGTCGCCCAGGCCCCTACGCCCAGGGCCAGTACCCCCAAGGCCAGTACCCGCAGGCCGGCTACCCCCAGCAGCCCTACCCGCAGTACCCGTCGCCCCAGCAGCCCCCGCGGCAGAAGTCGTTGATGCCGGTGGTGCTGGTGTGCATCGTGGCCGTGGTCGCGGTGCTGGCGGTTGTCTCGCAGCTCAATGGCGGCGGCACCACCGACCCGACCAAGCGCTACGAGAACGACGACTACCAGGTGCCGCCCGCCGCCGGGCACCACCCGGATGCGCCGGCGCCCACCAGCGAGAGCCAGGCCATGGGGTGGCTGGAACGCAACCCCATCTACGAGCAGAACATCGCCAAGTCGGTGCGCTGCGAACTGGACGACTTCGACCACACCAGCGCCACCGCTGACCAGAAGAAGGTCCAACTCGAGAAGACGCTCGAGTGCCTCGTCCGCCTGTGGGGGCCCACCGTCGAGGCGGCCGGGTTCACCATCACCCACCCCACGGTCACCATGTACAGCACGGAGACCCAGGGTGCCTGCGGCAAGATGCCGATGCGCAATGCCTTCTACTGCGGCAACGACCAGAACCTCTACTTCGCCACCGACATGCACACGCTCTTCGGGCCCAAGTCGAATGACCCGTGGGCCTATGAGGCAGTGATGGCGCACGAGTTCGGGCACTCGCTGCAGGGCCGCACCGGCATCATCCCCGCGCGCAACTACGTGCTGGAGGACGAGACCAGCAAGGAAGTCGCCTACCTGTGGGTGCGCCGCAACGAGGCGCAGGCCGACTGCCTGGCCGGGTTGTTCTTCAACAGCGTGCAGGAGTCGATGGGGCTCACCCCTGAGGACGTCCAGAGCATCCAGGACTTCTACGGCCAGATCGGCAACAAGGACCCGAACCGGATCAGCACCCACCCCCAGCCGCAGACCCGCTACGCGTGGTTCCAGAAGGGCATGACCGACACCTCGGTCGGGGTCTGCAACAGCTACGTCGTGACCGCCGAAGAGGTCAAGTAGCCCGCTCACCCCGGTCGGGGCCGGTCACGCATCCTGCGGGGGCGACCCGGCAGCGAGCTACTGTGGAAAAGTGACCACCCCCCAGGATTCCCGCGGCGACGGCACCCGGAGCGGACAGCGCCCCGTGCGTCCTGCGCAGACCGGTCGTCCCACGGGCCGACAGACCGGCCGCCAGACCGGCCGACAGTCTTTCGGTGGCAGCAACGGGGGGTTCGGCACCCAGTCGCAGTGGCGTCGTCCTGACCCTCGGACGAGTGGGTCTGCGGCCCCTGCTGCCCGGTTCCAGCAGCCGATGGTCCACCCCGGTGCGCCGGCGCCGAGCGCCCCGGCCCAGCCGGTGCCGGCCGCGCACCTCGATGCCGGTCAGGGACCCCAGCACATCGTCACCCCGCCCCGTGTCCGGGCAGCTGAACCCCAGCAACCCCAGGGACAGCAACCCCAGGGCCAGCAGTCGGGGTGGTCGTCACACCCGGGGCCCTCGTACCAGCAGTCCTCCCAGTTCGGACAACAGCCGCTCGGTCAACAGCAGTACGGGCAACAGCAGTACGCACAGTCGCAGTACCGGGCGCCCCAACAGGCCCCCCACCAGCCGACCCAGTACCAGCCGACCCAGTACCAGCCGACCCAGTACCAGCCGACCCAGTACCAGCCGACCCAGTACCAGCCGACCCAGTACCAGCCGACCCAGTACCGGGCTCCCCAGGCCACCGGCTGGCGGCCCGGACCGGCGGCCTTCCAGCAGTACCCGGCCCCGCAGGGCCCGGCGCTCCCCTACCCGGCCCCCAGCCGACCCGGCCCGTCGCGCACACCCCGCAGCGGCGGCACCATCACGGTGGTCGTCCTGCTGCTGATCGCCCTGGTGGCCGAGGTGTCGCTGACCTACCTGTTCCGCGGCGGCACCGTCGAGGTCGAGACCACCCCGACCCCCACGGCCACCACCCCCGAGTGGGAGAACGACGACTACGAGATTCCCTCGGTCGCCAACCAGGTGCCGCAGATGCCGGCCCCCAACGACTCACAGGCTGACGAGTGGCTGACCAACAACAAGATCTACTCGGTCACCATGGCCACCCCGGTGCGCTGCGAGGCTGAACCGGTCGATGCCACCACCCTGAGCACCACCGAGATGGCTGCCCAACTGAACGACGTGATGAAGTGCCTGCTGCGGGTGTGGGGCCCGGCGCTCGAAGAGGCGGGGTTCACCGCCACCCGCCCGTCCATCACGGTGATGGCCAGCGAGCAGCAGACCGCCTGCGGCAAGATGCGCATGAAGAATGCCATGTTCTGCTCCAGCGACCAGAACCTCTACTTCGCCAGCGACCTGCCCGAGCTGTTCGACCCCACCCACGCCACCAAGGCGTGGGTGATCGAGTCGGTGCTGGCCCATGAGTACGCCCATGCTTTCCAGGGCCGCACCGGCATCATCCCGGCGCGCAACGTGCTGGCCGACGAAGCCGCTACCCGCGAGGAGGAGTACCTGCTCGTCCGCCGCAACGAGGCCCAGGCCGACTGCCTCGCGGGGATGTTCTGGAATGCGGCGGCCAAGTCGCTCGAACTCGACGAGGAGGACATCGCCAACATCGTCGAGACCTTCCGCAGCATCGGCTCCGACCGGGACGGGACGACCCGGTTGAGCACCCACCCGACGATGGCCACGCGCGCCAAGTGGGTCAACACCGGGTTGGCGGCCACCGACATCGGGGCCTGCAACACCTACAGGGTGCCGGCCTCCGAGGTGGCCTGAACCAGGGCGGTCGCGATCGCGGCCACACCCTCACCGCGCCCGGTCAACCCCAGTGCGTCGGTGGTGGTCGCCGCCAGGCTCACCGGGCAGCCCAGCGCTGCTGCCATGACCTGCTCGGCCTCGGCGCGGCGGGCGGCGATCCGGGGCCGGTTGCCGATCACCTGGACGGCCACATTGCCCAGCACGAACCCGGCCGCACGCACCCGGCGGGCCGTCTCGGCCAGGAAGGCCACCCCGGACGCACCGGACCAGGCCGGGTCGGAGGTGCCGTAGTTGCTGCCCAGGTCTCCCAGGCCCGCCGCCGAGAGCAGGGCGTCGCTGGCCGCGTGGCAGGCGACGTCCCCGTCCGAGTGCCCGGCCAGGCCGGCCGGTTCGTCGGGGAAGTGGAGCCCGGCCACGTGCATCTCGACCCCGGGTTCCAGGCGGTGGACATCGATGCCGATACCGGTGCGGGGCAGGTTCATCGGACCGGTTCGCGTTCCCGGCAGATGGCCTCGGCCACCAGCACATCATGGGGTTCGGTGATCTTCAGCGCATCGCGTGACCCGGCCACCAGCACCACGTCGTGGCCGTTGGCCTCGCAGACCGCGGCATCGTCGGTGACCTCCAGCGCCAGTTCGACGGCGCGGGCGTGGCTGTCCAGCAGCACCTGGCGGTCGAAGCCCTGCGGGGTCTGCACCAGCCGCAGTTCGCTGCGGTCGACGATGGAACTGCCGTGCCCGCCGCTGATGACGTGGTCGCGGCGCACCGAATCGATCATGGGCACCACGGGGATCACGGCAGCCGCCCCGGCCTGCACGGTCGAGATCACGGTCGCCACGACCGCGGGGGGCACCAGGGCGCGGGCGGCGTCGTGCACCAGCACCACCCGGCAGGCCTCCAGTTCGGGCACCCGGGCGAGCACGTCGAGCCCGTTGACCACCGAATCCTGTCGGCGGTCCCCGCCCAGGGCGTAGTGCACCGGCACGGTCACGCCGCCCAGGGCAGCCTCGAAGTCGGGTTGCAGCCCGTCGGCGATGACCACGACCAGGTCGGTGCACCCGCCGGCCACCAACGCATCGCAGGACCGGGCCACCAGGCTGCGGCCGTTGACCTGCCGCAGGGCCTTCGGCACCGAGCCCCCCAGGCGGACGCCCGATCCGGCGGCGACGATGACCCCGACCACGGGCAGGCCCTGGTCGGGCGGGAGGAACTGGTCGTCACTCGGCATGGTCGCGATCCTAGCGGGGGGACGTGAAAAGTCGGGGCCCGTCACCGGACCCCGACTTTGTGTTGAGCTACCTGAATTGTCCTGGGCTCAGGACGCGAGCACCTCGTCGAGCAGCACCTCGGCGCGCTCCTCGGCCACCTTTTCTGCCAGTGCCAGCTCGGAGACGAGAATCTGGCGTGCCTTGGCGAGCATGCGCTTTTCGCCTGCCGACAGTCCCCGGTCCTTCTCGCGGCGCCACAGGTCGCGGACGACCTCGGCCACCTTGAGCACGTTGCCGGAGTGCAGCTTCTCGAGGTTGGCCTTGTACCGACGCGACCAGTTGGTGGGCTCCTCGGCGTGAGGAGCCCGCAGCACGTTGAACACGCGCTCCAGGCCGTCTGCGTCCACCACGTCGCGGACACCCACGAGGTCGAGGTTGCAGGCGGGCACACGAACCACCAGGTCGTTTTGACCGATGATCCTCAAGACTAGGTACAGCTTGTCTTCGCCCTTGATTTTGCGGGTTTCGATGTCTTCAATGACAGCCGCCCCATGATTGGGATAGACCACCGTTTCGCCGACCGTGAACGTCATGAGATTATTACCCCTTTCGCCCATCCATTCTAGCACGGAAGGGCCTAGGGGTACCCATCGTTCATCCTAGCCACCGCGCAAACCAACCCTTGACAGGATGGCGGTGGTGTGCGTGGCGTGTCGTCCAGTTGCGTCACGTGTCGTGCCGATCGTCGGCGTTTTCGCTAGTCTACCGAGGGACGCGGCATGTGCCGCCGACGATGGTCGCCACCCGGGGACGGGTTACCTGGTCACAACGAGGGAGATGGACATGGTTAAGGCCCGCATGCGCACCGCCGCTGCAGCTCTGGCTCTGGCCGGTGTCGTGGCGCTGGGCGGTTGCACCAGCACCTTCACCGCGCAGCCCTACACCCCCGGCATCGGCACCAACGTCGACGCCGGCCCGGTCAAGGTCCGTGCGCTGGTCCTGGTGCTCGACGGAGAGTCCGCCCAGCTGACCGGTTCGATCGTGGGGCTGGAGGCTGACACCCTGCTCGGCATCACCGGCCATGCGCAGGACGCCGCCTTCGACAACCTCGGCGCGCTGTCCTTCCCTGACACCCGCATCGCCATCGCCAAGGACAAGCTGACCCCGCTGACCGACAAGAACCTGGTCACCCAGGCCGGCGACCTGACCCTCGGGCTGACCGCCGAGATCACCTTCAACTTCGAGAACTCCGGCAGTGCCACCGTGCAGGTGCCGGTGGTGGACGCCTCGCACGCCGACTACACCCCGACGGCCGACTCCGAGGGCTGAGCAGCGGTCCAACGTTTGGAGGCGCCGGCCGGCTTCGGTCGGCGCTTCGTTCTTCGGGCGGCGCGCTTCAGCCTTCGAACTTGTAGCCGAGCCCCCGGACGGTGACCACCAGCACCGGGTTGGACGGGTCGGCCTCGATCTTGGAACGCAGCCGCTTGATGTGCACGTCCAGGGTCTTGGTGTCACCCACGTAGTCGGCCCCCCAGATCCGGTCGATCAGTTGACCACGGGTCATCACGCGGCCGACGTTGCGCAGCAGCAGTTCCAGCAGTTCGAACTCCTTGAGCGCCAGCCGCACGGGCTTGCCCCCGACCGAGACCTCATGGCGCTCGATGTCGACCCGCACCCCGTTGCGCTCGACGACATCGGGTACCAGGTCGGTGTCGGCGCCGCGGCGCAGTACTGCGCGGATTCGGGCCACCAGCTCGCGGTGGCTGAACGGCTTGGTGACATAGTCGTCGGCACCCAGTTCCAGGCCGACCACCTTGTCAACCTCGGAGTCGCGGGCAGTCACCATGATCACGGCCACGTTGCTGCGCTGGCGCAGCTGGCGGCAGACCTCGGTGCCCGGCATGCCCGGCATCATCAGGTCGAGCAGCACCAGGTCGGCCCCGTTGCGTTCCATCTCGGCCAGCCCGGCGGCACCGTCCTCGGCCTCGGAGACCTCGAAACCTTCGCGACGCAACATGTAGGCGGTCGCTTCCCGGTAGGACTGCTCGTCCTCGATGATCAGAATCCTGGCCATCCTGTTCCCTTCACCCTTCGGTCCACGTCAGTCCTGGTCCTGCTGGGAGGTCGTGCCGGGCAGTCGCAGCGTGAACGTGGAGCCCTGCCCGGGCTGGCTCCACACGTTCACGGTACCGCCATGGATGGCTGCCACATGCTTGACGATGGACAATCCCAGCCCCGTGCCACCACTGGACCGGGAGCGAGCGTAGTCGACCCGGTAGAACCGCTCAAAGATGCGCTGCTGTTCGTCCGACTTGATCCCGATGCCGTTGTCAGCCACCGCAATCTCGACGAACTCGTCATCGCCGTCGGTGACCCGCCGGTGGCTGATCGCCACCCGGGAGCCCTCGTCGGAGTAGACGATCGCGTTCTGCAGCAGGTTGGTGAGGGCGTCCTCGAGGCGGGGCGGGTCGCACATCAGCTCGAGGGTCTCGTCGCCGGTGGTGGCGATGGTGACCCGGCGTTGCACGGCCAGTTCGCGGGTGCGGTCGATCGCGGCGTCGACGATGTGGCCCACCTCGGCGAGTTCGTGGGCGACCGGGGCGTCACCGGCCTGGAGTCGGGACAGTTCGATGATCTGGCCGACCAGGTCTGCCAACCGGCGCGACTCCTTCGACAGGCGCCCGGCGAAGTGCTCGACTGCGTCCGGGTCGTGGGCTGCTTCGCTGACGGCCTCGGCCAGCAGCGAGATGGCCCCGATGGGGGTCTTCAACTCGTGGGAGACGTTGGCGACGAAGTCGCGGCGGGTCTCGTCGACCCGCAGCAGCGGGGTGCGGTCCTCGGCCAGGACGATCACGACACCGGCGTCCAGCACCGCCACCCGTACCGTCAGGTGCAGGGTGGGTGAGCCCACGCCGCGCTGCAGTTCCAGGTCGGTGGTGGTGCTGTGCCCGCTGGCGCGGCAATCGCGGACCATGTCGAGGACGGCCGGCACGGCGATCCGGTCGGCCCGGGCCAGGCCCTGGGTGCGGGCGGCGGCGTTGGAGTGGATCACCTCGTCATGCGGGCCGACAGCCATCGCGGCAGCCTTCAGCACGCCGATCATCGTGCGGACCTGGGGGTCGACCTCCCCGAACCGGTTCACCGCCTGGGTGCGCTGCTCGCGTCGGCGCCGCAGGCTCAACCCCACCACACCGAGGATGATCCCGAGCACGAGTGCCGCCACCGGCCACAGCCACGATTCCACGCAATGAGCTTAGAGCGCCCACGGTGATCGTCCGACCGTGAGCCGGCCCGAGGGTCGGGCAGCACGCGGACATGAAAACCGCCCGTTCACCGGGTGTTCACCACTGGTTCACCGGCCGAGCACCCCGGGGTCGCCTTGGACCCCTAGCGTCATTGTCGGCCCACGCCCGGCAGCGTGGGAGGGTGCGACATGCCTGCCTGACACGGCCGGTTCGCACCAGCGAGAAGTATCGCCGGCATTTCACTACGATGTTCCGCAGAGGCCAGGCGGCCGCTGTCAGCCAAGAGAGAGGCGCCCCGATGCGTGCAATGCGCGAGACCTACCACGAGGAACTCGACTCCGTCATCAACGACCTGGTGAGCATGACCGACCTGGTGCAGGTCGCCGTCAAGGATTCCACCCAGGCCCTGCTGCAGGCCGATCTCGGCATCGCCGAGCAGGTCATCTCGAACGACGCCAAGATCGACGCGATGCACGACGACCTCGAGCAGCGCTGCTTCATCCTGCTCGCCCGCCAGGCGCCGGTCGCCGGCGAACTGCGCACCGTCGTCGCCGCGATGCGGATGACCTTCGAGCTGGCCCGCATGGGCGACCTGTCGGCCCACATCGCCAAGATCGCTCGCCTGCGCTACCCCGAGAAGGCGCTGCCCGCCGACCTGGAAGCCAACTTCACCCGCATGAGCGAGCTGGCCGGCGAGATGATCACCACCGCCAA
This sequence comes from Aestuariimicrobium sp. Y1814, assembly GCF_050113895.1. NCBI lineage: Bacteria > Bacillati > Actinomycetota > Actinomycetes > Propionibacteriales > Propionibacteriaceae > Aestuariimicrobium > Aestuariimicrobium sp. Y1814. Next base: position 164,518 of record NZ_JBNJRW010000006.1, read on the forward strand.
CGCGACCCTGACCGACCGTGACACCGAAGCGGCCCTGACCCTGGCCGACGAGGACGAGGAAATGGACGCGCTGCGCCGCGACCAGTTCAAGGTGCTGCTGAGCGACGACTGGAACCACGGCGTCGAGAAGGCCGTGGACGCCGCCCTGCTGGGCCGCTACTACGAGCGCATCGCCGACCACGCCGTCGCCTTGGGTCGACGGATCATCTACATCATCACCGGCGAAGCCCCCGAGGGCGAGAACTGGCCCAATACGTTCTAGTTTGTCCTCGCTCCGCTCGGACGGCGCTTCCAAAACCGGGTTCGCGGGGCGCTCGCCGTACCTCGCTCAGCCGGGCCGCGGTGCGGGCCGAGTGAGCGAGAGAGGAACAAAAGCATCACGGGCCGCACACTCTGCGAGTGTGCGGCCCGTGAAGTTGTATTGGGCTCCTACTACTTCTTGCCCTGGTTCTTGACGGCCTCGATGGAGGCGGCGGCGGCCTCGGGGTCGAGATAGCGACCGCCGGGGGTGACCGGTGCGAAGTTGTCGTCCAGTTCGTAGTACAGCGGGACGCCGGTGGGGATGTTCAGGCCCGAGATGTCCTCGTCGGAGATGTTGTCGAGGTGCTTCACGAGGGCGCGCAGCGAGTTGCCGTGGGCGGCGATCAGGACGACCTTGCCGGCGGCCAGGTCGGGCTTGATGTCCGACTCCCAGTAGGGCAGCATGCGCGCGACGACGTCCTTGAGGCACTCGGTGAGCGGGCGCTCGTCCGCAGGGATGTCGGCGTAACGGGGGTCGTTGAACTGGCTGTACTCGCCGTCCTGGTCGATCACCGGCGGCGGCACGTCGTAGCTGCGGCGCCACTGCATGAACTGCTCTTCGCCGAACTGGTCGCGGATCTCGGTCTTGTTCAGGCCCTGGAGCTTGCCGTAGTGGCGCTCGTTGAGCCGCCAGCTGCGCTTGACCGGAATCCAGTGCCGGTCGCAGCCGTCCAGCGCGATCTGTGCGGTGTGGATGGCCCGGCGCAGCAGCGAGGTGTGCAGCACATCGGGCAGCAGGTTCTCGGCCTGCAGCAGGCCGGCGGCCTTCTCGGCTTCGCCGACTCCCTTCTCGTTGATGTCGACGTCCACCCAGCCGGTGAACAGGTTCTTGGCGTTCCATTCGCTCTCACCGTGGCGGAGCAGGATCAACTTCGAGGTCATGGTCGAAAGTCTAGCGAGCAGCCCCGTCCCGCACGGGTGGGGGTGCAGCCCCGACCGGCCGGCACTGCCCTGCTCGCTAGGCTGAACCTCATGCCGTACTCGACCAGCCAGGGGCAGGGCAGCATCCGCAACCGGATCATCGCCCTGGTCATCCTGCTGACCGCGTTCGCGCTGGCCGTCTCGGGCTTCACCCTGTACGCGCTGCAACGCGCCAACACCATGAGCCGGATCGACGACTACCTGCTCAAGGTCGAGGAGGAACTGCTGATCCTGGCCCAGGACGGGGTCGACCCGGTCACCGGGCAACAGTTCGCCGGCCCCAGCGAGGTGCTGCGCACCTACCTGGAACGCAATGTGCTGGCCCAGAACGAGGGGCAGGTCGGCGTGGTGGGCGGGCAGGTGCGCTGGACCGCCGCGGACGGGGTGCCGCTGCGGCCCGAGAACGATGCCGAGCTGATGGCCACGCTGGTCCCGCTGGGCGACCTCGACCACATCTCGCGGGGCCAACTGCGGACCGGCAGCGGCAACTACGTCTACCTGGTGGTGCCGCTGCACTTCACCGCGCTCGGTGATGTGCCCGAGGCCCGCGGCGCGCTGATCCACGTCCACGACCTCGGGGTCGAGCAGCGGATCCTCAACCAGACGATCCAGCAGTACGCCCTGGTCGCGCTGGGTGCGCTGGCGCTGGTGGCGGTGCTGGTCTGGCTGGTCGTTGCGAGGCTGCTTCGTCCGATCGGTTGGCTGCGCGAGACCACCGAGTCGATCGGCGAGGACGACCTGACCACCCGGATCCCCGTCCAGACCCGGGACGACCTGGGCGGGCTGACCATCAGCATCAACAACATGCTCGACCGGGTGCACGACTCGGTCGAGAGCCAGCGCAAGCTGCTCGACGACGTCGGCCACGAGCTGCGCACCCCGATCACCGTCGTACGTGGCCACCTCGAACTGGTGGACCCGAACGACCCCGCTGACGTGGTCGCCACCCGCGACCTGGCCCTCGACGAACTACAGCGGATGGGCAAGCTCGTCAACGACCTGCTGCTGCTGGCCACCTCGACCCGGCCCGACTTCATCCAACCCGACTGGTCCGACCTGCCGACCCTGCTCGACTCCACCTTCGAGAAGGCGCGGGCGCTGGGCCCCCACCAGTGGCGCATCGACGCGATGGCCTCCGGTGAATCCTGGCTGGACTCGACCCGGATCACCCAGGCGTGGCTGCAGCTGGCCGCCAATGCCGTGAAGTATTCCGATCCCGGCAGCAGCATCGCGCTGGGCTGCAGGGTCACCCGCGGCGAACTGCACCTGTGGGTGAGCGACGAGGGCACCGGCATCCCCGCCGACGAACTGTCCAAGGTGCGCGAGCGGTTCGGACGAGCGCGTGGGGCGGCGGCCAAGTCCGCCGACGGGGCGGGCCTGGGGCTCAGCATCGTGGAGAGCATCGTCAACGGCCACCGGGGCCGGCTCCTGATCGACAGTGAAGTCGGCGTCGGGTCGACGTTCACGATGGTCCTGCCGGTGAGCCCCCACCAGAGCCTCGCCGATCCGCCACCCGGGGAGGCGTCCCCGCCCTCGTCCGGGGCTGATGGCGAACAGGCGGAGGAAACCGCTGTGGACGGATCGTCCGATTCAGCCCCTCGGGGGCACTGACACCTCGTCCTCGGACAGCATGGGGCCCGAGGTGCGGCGCCACAGCGCCAGCGCACCCAGCCCCATCAGGAAGGGGCCGGCCACCGTGTAGGTGCGCCAGATCAGCAGGGCGGCGATGACCGGTTCGGTGATGGCTTCGCCGGCGGTGCCGACCACGGCCGCCATGATCGCTGCGTCCATCACCCCGATCCCCTGGAAGGGGAACAGGGTCAGCGGGTAGGCGAACAGGAAGGCCACGGCGATGGCACCCAACGGGAGGGTGTCGGCGTCGACCCCGAGGAACCGGATGGTGAGGGTGAGCATCGCCAGGTCGACCAGGACCATCGCCAGGGTGACGGCCAGCGCCCGGGGGAACTTGCGCGGGAACCCCTCGGCGATCGCGCCCTGGAAGTTGCGGAAGGACTGCGACATCGCTTCGGGGTCGACGCTGCGTCGCACCCGCGCCAGCACCCGGCCGAGCTTGAGGCCGATGGTGGCTGCGTTCTGCTCACCGCGGACGACCAGCAGCAGCCCGATCACCAGCGCCGCGCACACCAGCAGGCTGAGCAGGTCTGCCCAGCGCCAGCCGACATCCTCGGTGGTCAGCGGCACGATCAGGAACCCGAGCAGCGGCACCCCGAAACGGACGATGAACATGGTCATCGCGTTCACGGTCGTGCCGGCCACCGCGATCGGCACCGGGACGCCCCAGGACTTGAACCGGGCCACCCGCAGCACCATGTCGCTGGGCGGTGGCGCCAGCATGGAGGCCGAGTAGGCGCTGAGGTCGTTGAGCAGCGCCTGGACCAGGGTGATCGAGCGGATGTAGACCGCCAGTGGGGCCGCGTTCAGGAACTGGCGCACGACGAGCACCCCCAGCAGCACCAGTCCGTGCCACCACTCGAGCAGGCCCAGCGCACCCCACACCAGGTCGAAGTCGATCCGGCGGTACAGGCGCACCAGCGCCACCACCACCGCCACGGACAGCGCCAACAGCAGCAACCTGATCACCCAGCCCCGGCGTCGGGCCTCGCGGAAGGAAGCCTGCTGGTCGCGGTCCTGCGCGGCGGCTGGGGGCGTCGATGCCATGGCTCAGTCCTGTCCTGGTGTCCGCCAGGGCGGGAGCCGTGCCGGTCAGGAGTCCAAACTATGCCATCGTCACCGGTATCGTGGAAGGACCATGTCGGGGTCCTCCCAGTACAGGGCCTGCGGCACGTCGGCAACCGCGGGAGGAAGCCCAGTTGAGCACCATCCTGATCATTGAGGACGAGGTCCGCATCTCGAGTTTCATCTCGAAGGGCCTGCATGCGGCCGGGTTCACCACCCATGCCACCACCTCGGGCGTCGAGGGGGTCCAGCACGCGGTCCACGGCGACTTCGACCTGGTCATCCTCGACGTGGGCCTGCCGGACATCGACGGGTTCGAGGTGTTGGAACGACTGCGTGGCCAGGGCGTGAACGTGCCGGTGATCATGTTGACCGCCCGCGGGTCGGTGACCGACCGGGTGGCCGGGCTCGAGGGTGGCGCCGATGACTACATGTCCAAGCCGTTCAGCTTCGAGGAACTGCTGGCCCGGGTGAAGTTGCGGCTGCGCAGTGACTCGTCCTGTGATTCGGGGGCGCAGCAGAGCGCGACCACGATCTCGCACAACGGGCTGGTGCTCGACTACCGCACGCGTCGCGCCGAGGTGGACGGCAAGCAGGTCGACCTGTCGGCCCGAGAGTTCGCCCTGGCCGAGACCTTCCTGCGCCACCCACAGCAGGTGTTCAGCCGCGAGCAGTTGCTGTCGAACGTGTGGGGTTATGACTTCGACCCCAACTCCAACGTGGTCGACGTCTACGTGCGCTACCTGCGCAAGAAGCTGGGGGCCGAACGCTTCGAGACGGTCCGCGGGATGGGCTACCGGCTGGTCTGACCAGCCGGACAAGGACCCTGCCCGGCCTGGCGCGCCCGGCCAGGGTCAGTCGTCGTCATCGTCCCAGTCGTCGTCATCATCATCGTCGTCGTAGATGACCTTCTTGGGGGCCTGGGTGACCTTCTTGGGGGCGTGGGTGACCTTCTTGGCGGTGGTCTGCGCCGGGCTGGTCGTGGGCTGCTCGGTGGTGGCCGGCGCCGATGACGTGTCGGCGGTCGTGCTGGGGACCGCCGGGGCGGTGCTCGTCGAGGTTGTCACGCTGGGCGTGGGGGTCTCGGGCAGGGAGCCCACGGTGATGGCGGGCTTGGTGCCGACGGTGATGGCGGGGTTGTTCGGCTGCCTGCCACCGGCTGCGGCGGACGCGTAGAGCGCGCCCCCGACCCCCAGCAGGCCGACCACCAGCGCGATGATCCAGCCATGGGACTTCTTCGACATGGTCTCCCCCTCGTTCGCCGGGCCGGGCAGCCCAGCGGTTCAGCGTCCAGCCCATCAGCCGCAGATGAGCCACGAGGGATGCGTTGATGAGAAAACTCTCATCTGCCCGCCATGGGCCCCGGTCCACCGATGCGCGGTGCATGCCAGAATCGGGCCATGAGCAACGACGTCCAGGCTGCCCCCCACACCCCGACCGCCCTGGTGACCGGAGCCTCGTCCGGCATCGGCGCGGCCACCGCCCGCTGGCTCGCCGGCCACGGTTACCGCGTGCTGCTGGCGGCCCGACGCGTCGACAAGCTCGACGCTGTCGCGGCCGAGACCGGCGGCACGCCCATCCAGTGCGACATCACCAAACCGGACGAGGTCGCCGCGCTCGCCGAGGCCGTCGACGGCTCGCTGGACCTGCTGGTCAACAACGCCGGGATGGCGCTGGGCCAGGAGCCACTGGCCTCCACCGACCTGACCGACTGGGACCGGATGTTCCAGACCAATGTGCTGGGCACCGCCCGGGTCACCCAGGCCCTGCTGCCGGCGCTGGAGGCCGCCCGGGGCTGCATCGTGTTCGTCACCTCGACCGCTGCCGAGGCCCCCTACGAGGGGGGTGGAGGCTACAACGCCGCCAAGTCCGGTGAGCGGGCGATGGCGGGCGCGCTGAGGCTCGAGATCGTCGACAAGCCGATCCGCGTGTGTGAGATCTCGCCGGGCATGGTGCGCACCGACGAGTTCTCGAGCACCCGCTTCGGCGGCGACCAGGAGCGCGCTGACAAGGTCTACCAGGGGGTGCCCGAACCGCTGGTCGCCGAGGACATCGCCGAGTGCATCGGCTGGATCGCGACCCGCCCGCCGCATGTGAACATCGACCGTCTGGTCGTGCGCCCGCGGGCCCAGGCGGCCAACCACAAGGTGCACCGGGTCACCTCATGAGCCTCGCGGACGAGCAGGTCGACCGGCACGCGAGCATCACCGATCCCCACGGTCTGACGCCGCGTCGTCCGGGGTGGAACATTTCGTTGCTGCCGGCGCTGCTGGTCTGCCTGTCCGCACTGTTCCTGTTCGCCCTGGAGTGGCGGCCGGTGGGCTACCTCACGATGGCCGCCGGCATCGCCCTGTGCACCTGGCTCGACCGGGTGCTGCTGCGTGACCTGCTGCTGATCGCGACCGGCATCATCATCGTCTCGACGGTGTCGGTGCGGGCCAACGTCAGCTGGGCCAACGTGTTGCTGCTGGGCACGGTGCTGACCATGGCGGTGGCGGTGCCCTACCTGCTGTCGCGGTTCGGCTACGGCGACCATGCGATCAGGTTCCAGTGGCTCTCGGGTGAGCGGTGGACGAGGGGGATGATCGCCTACCTGGTGGCGGTGCCGGCGATCGGCTGGCTGGTGCTGCCGGCCTACTTCGTGCGCAGCGGCACCTACCTGAACTGGCCGCCCCTGGCTGATTGGACCGAGGTCGCCCGGTTCTTCGTGGGCGTGAACTACATGGGTTCCTGGGATGAGTTCTTCTTCATCTGCACGGTCTTCGCGCTGCTGGCCAGGCATTTCTCATTCGTCTTCGCCAACCTGCTGCAGGCAATCGTGTTCGTCAGCTTCCTGTGGGAACTCGGCTACCAGTCCTGGGGCCCGGCCCTGACGATCCCCTTCGCCCTGCTGCAGGCCTACCTATTCCTGAAGACCCGCTCGCTGCTCTACGTGCTGTGCGTGCACCTGCTGTTCGACGTGGTGGTGTTCCTGTCGATCCTGCATGCCCGCTACCCCGACCGGTTGCCGATCTTCTGGTACGGCAGCTAACCCCTCGGACGAGCCTCACCGATCCACCTCAGGCCGGCTTGCCAGCGCCCAGCGCCAGGTAGTTGCCCGCGCTCGGCATCCTTGCCCCAGTTCAACGCAGGGCAAGGCGTCGAACTGAGGCAAGTTGGTGTGGGGGTGCCGACGAGCGCGCAGCTGCCCCGGTCCCATTCAGGAACCGGGGCAGCAGGACGACTCAGTGCAGTTCGATCAGCGCCTGACCACCTTGGACGGACTGGCCGGGAGTGACCAGGATGTCGCCGACCGTGCCGGCGTGCGGCGCGGTGATCTCGGTCTCCATCTTCATGGCTTCCAGCACCAGCAGCACCGCGCCGGCCTCGAAGGCATCGCCCTCGTTCACCAGGATGCGGGCCACCGAACCGGCCAGGGGCGCCACCACAGCATTGGCGCTGGCAGCAGGCATCGACGCAGTGGTCGGGGCGGCCACGTTCGACGCAGGTCCGCCGCCGATGATGATGGCGCCGGGACGCTGGCGTTCCTCGTCGGCGACCTCGACCTCGACCTCGTACTCGGTGCCGTTGACGGTCAACTTCAGTTGCATGACTTCCTCTTCTCGATCACCGGACGTGCAGGACCTGGCGGTTGTGGACCTTGCTGCGGCTCTCACTGGTCCAGGCACTGGACTGGCGGAACCGGACGGCCTTCACCTTGACCGAATGGCCCATGTAGGCGGCCACCGCCGCCGAGATGGCAACCAGGTCTTCTTCGGGGATGCGCTGGCTCTTGGCCAGCTTCTGCACCTGCGCCTCGAGGGCGTCGACCTTGGCGGTCAACGCCTCGATGGCGGCGAGCAGTTCGCTGTTGTCACTCATGACAGCTCCGATCAGGCAGGGCCGAGGCCGTGCTTCTTGGCCGGGCGCAGTTCGCGCTTGCTGGCGAGCAGCTCCAGGGCGGTGGCGATCTCACGACGGGTGTCGGCCGGGTCGATGATGTCGTCGACCAGCCCGCGCGAGGCTGCCACGTAGGGGGTGGAGAAGGTTTCCCGGTACTCCTCGACGAGCTCGGCCCGCCGCTTCTCGGGGTCCTCCGCCTCGGCGATCTCGCGCTTGAACACGACACCGGCAGCACCCTCGGCACCCATCACCGCGATCTCGGCGGTGGGCCAGGCGAGCACCTTGTCGGCCCCCAGGTCCTTCGAGCACATGGCCAGGTACGCGCCGCCGTAGGCCTTGCGCATGACGACCGTGATCTTCGGGACGGTGGCTGCCGAGTAGGCGTAGAGCATCTTCGCGCCGTGGCGGATGATGCCGTTGTGCTCCTGGGCGACGCCGGGCAGGAAGCCGGGCACGTCGACCAGGTTCACCACCGGGATATTGAAGGCGTTGCAGAACCGGACGAACTTGCTGGCCTTGTCGGAGCTGTCGATGTCGAGCACGCCCGACATCACCGAGGGCTGGTTGGCAATGATGCCGACCGTGCGCCCGACCACTCGTCCGAAGCCGACGACGATGTTCATCGCCCAGCCAGCCTGGACCTCCAGGAAGTCGGCCCGGTCGACGAGTTCGGCGATGACCTCACGCACGTCGTAGCCCTTGCGAGAATCGTCCGGCAGGATCTGGCGGACCTTCTCGTTCGGCGAGACGTCGAAGTCGGGGTCGAGGATCGGGGCGTCCTCGGTGTTGTTCTGCGGCAGGAAGCTGAGCAGCTTCTGGGCGATCAGCAGCGCCTGCTCGTCGTCGTCGGCGACGAAGTGGGTGACACCCGAACGCGCCATGTGGGCATCGGCCCCGCCCAACTCGTCCTGGGTGACCTCCTCGCCGGTGACCTGCTTGATCACGCCCGGGCCGGTGATGAACATGTGGGCCTTGCGGGTCTGGATGATGAAGTCGGTCAGCGCCGGGGAGTAGGCGGCGCCGCCGGCGCAGGGCCCGGCGATGACGGAGATCTGCGGCACCGCACCCGAGAGTGCGACGTTCTGGTAGAACACCTGCCCGTAGCCGGACAGGGAGTCGATGCCCTCCTGCACACGGGCGCCGCCGGAGTCGTTGATGAAGACGAACGGGGTGCCGGTCTTCAGCGCCGAGGCCATCGTCTCGGCCACCTTCACCGAGTGCGCCTCACCAGCCGAGCCACCGACCACGGTGAAGTCCTGACTGGCCAGGTGGATGGGGCGCCCAAAGACGGCCCCGGTGCCGGTGACGACGCCATCGGCCGGCATGTCGGCCTTGTCCATGCCGAAGGTGGTGGTGCGGTTGCGCCGGAAGGCGCCGGTCTCCTGGAAGGTTCCCTCGTCCAGCAGCGCGTCGATCCGCTCGCGGGCGGTCAGCTTGCCCTGGGCACGCTGCTTGTCCAGCCGCTTCTCGCCGCCGCCCAGTTCGATCTTCTGGCGGGCCTCGCGCAGGGTCTCCAGCCGTTCGTCCATGGTGTGGACTTTGTCAGCCATTGTGGTCCTCTCGATCTAGGTGGTGCGGGATCAGGCCGGTTCGACCTTGACGTGGTGGGTGCGCCCGCCGAGGGTGATGTCGTAGGAAATGGGGCCACGCACGGCCTGGGCGTTGCCCTTGGCGGCCTCGGCGTCGGCCTTCAACTGCGCGTCGGTCTTGCCGACGTTCTTGGGGCCCTCGTGGCGGCTGGCCAGGAAGCCGGGAGCCACACCGGGGAACATGGCGTTGGTCAGCACGTCCTCGTCCGACCCATCGAAGCCCTCGAGCTTCGCGGCGTCCTCGTGCAGCTTGTCCCACTCGGGTTCGAGCAGGTCGGCCGGACGAACCGAGATCGGCTCCTTCTTGGCCTGGGCCTTGGCGATCTCGATGACCTCGGGGTCGCGTTCACCGGGGCACTCGCCGTAGAAGCCGAGCATCAGGTCGGCGAACTCACCGGTCATCACCTTGTAGCGGCCCATCAGCACGTTGAAGACGGCCTGGGTGCCGACGATCTGCGACGAGGGGGTCACCAGCGGCGGGTAGCCGGCGTCCTTGCGGACCCGCGGCACCTCCTCCATGACGTCCTGCATGCGGTCGGCCGCGCCCTGGTTGCGCAGCTGCGACTCCATGTTCGACAGCATGCCGCCGGGAATCTGGGAATCGAAGATGCGGGTGTCGACCAGGGTGGCCGACTCGAACTCCTTGTACTTCGGACGAACCGTGGCGAAGTGGTCGCGGATCTTGCCGAGGCGGTCCTTGTCGAGCCCGGTGGTGTACTCGGTGCCTTCCAGCATTTCGACCAGTGCCTCGGTCGGGTTGTGGCCGGGGCCCAGCGACATCGACGAGATGGCGGTGTCGACCACGTCGGCGCCGGCCTCGATGGCCTTCATCAGGCTGACCAGGGTGACGCCGGTGGTGGCGTGGCAGTGCACGTTGATCTGCACGTCGGGGTAGGCGGCCTTGATGGCGCTGACCACGTCGTAGGCGGCCTGCGGCTTGAGCAGCGCGGCCATGTCCTTCAGGGCCAGCGACTGGGCGCCCATGTCGATCAGGCGGCCGGCCAGCTTCACGTAGCCCTCGGTGTCGTGCAGGGGGCTGACGGTGTAGCAGATGGTGCCCTGGGCATGCTTGCCGGTCTTGGTGACCGCGTTCATTGCGTGCTCGAGGTTGCGGGGGTCGTTGAGGGCGTCGAAGACGCGGAAGACGTCCATGCCGTTCTCGGCGGACTTCTCGACGAACTTGTCGACGACCATGTCCTCGTAGTGGCGGTAGCCCAGCAGGTTCTGGCCGCGCAGCAGCATCTGCAGGCGCGAGTTGGGCATCAGTTCGCGGAAGGTCCGCAGCCGCTGCCACGGGTCCTCGTTGAGGAAGCGGATGGCCGAGTCGAACGTGGCCCCGCCCCAGCATTCCACCGACCAGTAGCCGGCTGCGTCGATGTCGGCGCAGGCCGCCACCATGTCTTCGGTCGCCATACGGGTGGCCATCAGGCTCTGGTGGGCATCCCGCAGCGCTACTTCGGTCACACCAATCTGTCGCTGACTCATGGCCCCAACGCTATCCAGCGAATGCGCCCCATTTACGGGGGGAGCACGAAATTCCTGAGGAGGTATCAGCTATTGGGCCAACCACCCGTCGCGGGGCGTGATTCCTTGTGAGCGATGTGGCTTTTGGCAACCCCATGGCAACACCCGTCAGCGGTCATGGTCGCGGGCTTGGCGTTTCCTTCAAGACGGGACACCACACCTCACCCGTGCAGATTGAGCGGAGGTCACCGACCATGGCACATACCACCATCACCAGCCCCCTTCCGGGTGTCGAAGCCCACCCCGGCAAGGGTCACTACGGCGTCTACGACCACGGCGCCCATGTCTTCGCCTGGCAGCCGAACGCCAAGCAGCCGGTGCTGTGGATGAGCGCCGCCAGCCTCTTCGCCGACGGGGAGCCGCTGCGTGGCGGTGTCCCGGTGATCTTCGCCGGGTCGAACACCCTGACCCACATCAACGACGCCTCGTTCTGGCTGGTCAAGGGTTACTTCGACCTGTCGGTGAAGGACACGCTGAAAACCTGGGGCATGCTCGCGTTGAGCTGTTCGATCATCGGCCTGGTGACAGTGCTGGCGCTGAGCCTGGTGTTCTGAGGCCCTGGTGTTCTAGGCCCTGCGCCGCCCCCACCGGGTGGCTGACCTGGACGAAGCCCTCCCCGCGCGGTGCGGGGAGGGCGTCGTCCGTCTTGTGTCGCAGGCCGGCCGGAGCTCCGGGGACAGCCTCAGGAGGGGCGGGTCACCACGGTCATCGTGGACTGGTCGACCACCGCGGTGAACCGGTAAGTGCCGCAGCGGATCGACTCATGCTCCTCATGGTCGAGCCCCGACCAGTCCCAGTTGGCCACCCGCGGCGAGTCCGGGCCGCACTGGGGTGGGTAGGACTCCAGCACCACCGTGCAGAACCGGACGGTGCCGCCGTCGTCCAGCACCATGCCCTCGACGGTGCGCGGCACGGGGCCGCGCAGCGCGATCACCAGCGCCAGCACCGCCAAGGCCAGGGCCACCGGGGTCATCACCAGCCGTTCCGGCTTCGAGCGTGAGATGGCATTCATCACCACGCCCAGCGCCAGCACCCCGGCGATGACCCACATCGCGACCCGACTGAAGCTGTTCGGGAAGGGGTCGAGGACCCCGGCCAGGTCGAGCACCACCAGGGCGAGGAAGGCGTAGACCAGCACCGAGACCGCCGAGGCGACCCGGAAGCCGGTCGGCAACACGTCAGGGTGCTGGCCTCCCCAGGCGAAGCGACCCCAGGGCGCACCGAGCGCCAGGGCCACCTGGAAGGCACACAACAGCACCAGCACGGCGACGAACACCAGCGCAATGATCACACTGTGATGCTAGTCGGCGCCTCCAACGCACCGCGGGGCCGCCAGCCCCGGCTCTCCCCTGACTCCCACATCGGACGACCTCAGAGCAGTTCGGCCGAGGTGGCCACGGCCCGCAGGTCCGACTCCGGGGCGGGCTTGCCCCAGGCGACGTGGCGCCAGCGCAGCGTGAGCACCGATCGTCCGGCCACCGGGGGGCGCCCAAAGCTGACGAAGGCGTAGTGGTCGGCGTAGTCGTTGCGCGAGTTGGTGTACTCGGTGTACATCTGGCGGGCGTAGACGATGGCGGAACCGTCGTCCCAGTCCAGCAGTTCACCCGACGGCAGCTGGTCGGCCGACCGGTACAACCCGTGGTCGCCGTTGATGGGCAGCTCCGGGTCGGCCTGGTGGTCATCCGGCAGCAGGTAGGCGGTGAACTCACCCAGGGACCAGACCGGGCCGGCGACATCGTGGGTCACCTGCCGCGGTGTCGCGTCATTGCACTGGGGAACGTGTCCCAGCCGCACACCGAGGTTGGCGAGGTCCACCTGCCCGATGACATCGCACGAGGACGCCCGCTCCCCAAAAATGCCCGTGCAGCCGGACAGCACGGCGAGCGCCCCACCGGCGACCAGCAGCCGGGAGCCATGGACCAGGGCATGACGCCGAGAGACAGACATGATCCCAGTGTGACCCCCACCAGGGGCCACGGGGAACAGGCTGCCGAGCAATGGGGGCTGGGAACTTCCCGGCAACCGTGACAGACTCGCAGCCATGGGACGAGAACTGGCCAGCAACCCGTGCCAGACCAAGTGCAACTGGTCGGCCCGGGATGAGTTCATCGATGGGCTGCGGGTCTTCGCCTGCTCCGGCTGCCACTCCGAGTGGACCGCCGCCGAGCCGTGGGCACCCGCCAATGTCGACGGCGTCCAACCGACCGACGTGATGGCCGCGCGCATCGCCTACAAGATGCGGACGAGCGACTCGCACTGACCCCGGTCCCTTCCCAACATCGGTAACACGGTGTGGAATGGGTGTATCAGGGCAACCCTCCCGGATTCCTGTCAGGTGAAGCTGTTCCCTGTAGCCGCCAGGAGGTACCACCGTGCCAGCGTCCCAGCTCCGGGTCCTCGACCCCCTCACCGCCGAACCGCTGCCGCACGGCGCCCCACCCCGCCCGATCGCCTACCTCGGTGACCAGCTGCTCGTCCGCGGCCTGCCCGGCCACACCCGTGAGTCGGCCCTCGAGCTGCTGCGCAAGGCCGCCGAGTCCCTCGGCCACCGCCTCGAGGAACCCGACACCTCCAAGCTCGAACACAGCCTGCTGCAGCAGCCCCGCCTGGCCCGGACCCTCGACCGGCTGTGGACCACCACGGTCAGAATCGTCAACCCGTCGGGGCCACCGGCCGACGCCTGGCCGGTGCTGCAACAGGCCCGCCGCTTCGACCCCGAGCTCGCCGGGCACCTGCAGCTGAACCACGTCGTGCACCTGGCCCCCGACTACCAGGGGATGCCCTACTACGTGTCCATGCCGTACTACGTCTCGATGCCCTACTACGTGTCCATGCCGTACTACGTGTCCATGCCGACCGGCGCCCCGCCCCCGTCCGAGTACACCCGGGCCGGCAGCGGCGGCCGCGCCCCCGTGGCACTGGTGCTGCCCGACCCCGCCCTGCGCGCCCGCAAGCTGGCTCGTCCGCCGCTGGTGGTGGTGCCCGACACCGCACTGGGCAAGCACCCCTGGTTCAGCGACCCGCAGCAGGCCTCCGACGAGGTCCGGGCGCGCGGCCTGCGGCTCGGGCTCGGCGGCGACGTGCCGGCCGTGGCCGCCGCAGCGACACCCCCCGACCCCCTCGACGGACGAGTGCCTCCCTACGCCGGGCACGCGACCTTCATCACCGGGCTGATCCGCCAGACCTGCCCCGAGGCCAGGGTGCAGGTCATCCCGCTGTTCGATGATGCCGGCACCATGCCCGAGGGCGCACTGCTCGAGGTGCTGGCCCTGCTGCTGGTGCGCCAGTGGGACGTGCTCACCGGCCAGGCGCCCAGCAGTGACCTGGTCGATGTGTTGTCGTTGTCGCTGGGCTACTACCACGAGGACCCCGACGACGCCCTCGAGGACGCCCCGCTGCGGCTGGTGCTCGAGCAGCTCGGACGAAGCGGTGTCGCGGTGGTCGCCTCGGCGGGCAACCAGGCCACCACCGACCCGCTCTACCCCGCCGCCTTCGCCGGCCACACCCGGCCCTTCGACGCGAACTGCCTGCCGGTGGTCAGCGTCGGGGCGCTCAACCCCGACCAGCGCACCGTGGCCTACTTCTCCAATGCCGGCGACTGGGTCTCGTGCCAGCGCCCCGGCGCGGCCCTGGTCAGCACGGTGCCGGTGGACCTCAACGGCGAACTGCAGGCCGGAGCCGCGTGGCGGGCCGCCGGGCAGGACCGCGCGACCATCGACCCGGAGGAATTCCGTGGCGGCTTCGCCACCTGGTCGGGCACCTCCTTCGCCGCCCCCGTGCTGGCCGGGCAGCTGGCCGCCCGGCTGGTCAACGACCCCACCCTGGCCGACCTGGACGCCGCCGACGGGGTGCGGCGAGGCTGGCTCGCCCTGCAGCAGGAGTTGGGGTGGACACCATGACCACCCCCGACCGGGCCCGCCCCGGCACCAGCCAACTGTTCGACCAGGCCGCGGCCGCCTTCAGCGACTACCGCGACGGCAGGCCCGGGCGGATCTCGGACCTGGTGCGCCTGGTCACCCCGGCCCTGTGGGCGGTGGCCCGCTCGTGCCGGCTCGACGCCCGCCAGGCCGAGGACGTGGTGCAGACCACCTGGGTGCGGCTGGTGCAGAAGGCCGACACCATCGCCGACCCGCAGGCGGTGGTGGCGTGGCTGGTGACCACCACCCGCCGCGAGGCGTGGCGGGTGAGCGGGCAGGCCACCCAGGCGCCCCAGCCCGACGAGGGCATCGACGAACTGGTCTCGTCCGACCCCGGCCCCGACGTCGTGGTCACCACGGCGGACGAGAACTCCAGGCTGTGGCAGCACGTGACCAACCTCAGCCCCCGCTGCCAGGCGCTGCTGCGGGTGATCGCCTATGCCGCGCGCCCCGACTACGCCCACATCTCCCGGGCGCTGGGCATGCCGGTCGGGTCCATCGGGCCCACCCGCGGACGATGCCTGGCCGCACTGCGCAAGGCCTTGGCCGACGACCCCCAATGGACCCAGCTCGAGAACGGAAACCGGGGATGAACAATGACTCCCTCGTCCACCTGGACGGTGAAGACCTCGTCCCCCTCAACGATGACGACCATGCCCTGCTCGACGCCATCGTCGAGGCCCAGGAGGCCTTCGACCCCCTGCCAGCGGGCCTGCTCGAACGGGTGGAGTTCGCGATCTCGCTGGAGCGGCTCAACGCGGAACTGGCCACCCTCACCGCGGACGAACTGGTCGCCACCCGCAGCGACGTGCAGGTGAGCACCGACACCATCACCTTCACCGCCTCGAGCATCAGCCTGATGATCGTGCTCACCCCGCACGGTGACCGGGTGCGGATCGACGGCTGGGTCACCGGCGGCGGGGTCAGCGTCACCCTGCACACGGGCGCCGCCGCGCACCGTCAGGTTTCCGATGCCACCGGACGACTGGTCTGGCCCGAGGTCGCCCACGGCCCGGTGCGGTTCCTGGTCGAGTCGGACCTGCCCGGCGCCCGCCCGGTGGTGACCCCGACGATCGAGGTGTAGGTGCACCAGACCGCCCACGCCCTGTACGACCAGGCCCGTGCCGCGCTCGCGGAGCACCGCACGGACGAGGCCGACGCGCTCCTCGAGCGGGCCGGACGGGCCTGCCCACCCGGTGAGCTGGAACTGGGGCTGCGGATCCGGATCAGTTCGGCGTGGGTGGTCTTCGAACGTGAGGGGCTGGCGGGCGCGGTCGCGGTGGCCGCGCGGGCCCGTGCGGCCGCCGAGCAGGCGGGCTTGCCCGAGCTGGTCGCCAACGCCAGCGTCCAGGAGGGGATCCTGCATGCCCGGGCCGGCGACCTGGCGCATGCCTGGCGGGCGCTGTCGGGGGTCGAGGCGACTGCTCTGGCCGAGCCGGACCGGATGCGGATGCTGATGAACCGGGGCACGATCGCCTCGGAGCTGCAACGCCTGGACGAGGCCGCCGCCGACCTGGCCGGGGCCGCCGCGCTGGCGGTCGACCTGGGGGTGGCGCCGCTGCAGTTCATGGCCCGCCACAACCTGGGCTGGGTGCAGTTCCTGCGTGGTGACCTGCCGGCCGCGCTGCGCGAGATGCTGGCCGCCGACGAGGTCGATGTCGACCTGGACCGGTCGGTCGCCCGGCTCGACCGCGCCCGGGTGCTGCTCGAGGCTGGGCTGGTCGTCGAGGCTGAGGAACTGCTGCTGCTCGCCCGCACCGGCGCCCCGGGTGCGCAGCAGGCAGCCGAGATCGACGTCGACCTCGCCCGCTGTGCCCTGCTGCTCGGACGACCGGGGCCGGCTGCACGCCGGGCCGCTGCCGCTGCCCGGGTGTTCACCGGGCGCGCCGAACCGGCCTGGGCGCGGCGCGCCCAGCTGGTGAAGTTGCAGGCCAGTCCGTCGGCCGGTGCGGCGCGCCGGCTGTGGCAGGCCGCCCGCGCCGCCGGTGACCGCGGGGTCGCCGCCCAGGCGGCTGCGGTCGGCATGGCGGTCGCCGTCCACCCGGGCGCCGGGCGTTGGGACGACCTGACCGGTGACCTGGCCTGGTTGACCCGCTCGCAAACCGTGTCGCGGAGGCTCTCGGGGCTGGTCGCGCTGGCCCGCCGGGAGGCCGACAGCGGCCGCGCGCAGGCGGCACGTCGGCTGCTCGCTCGGGCCAGTCGGACCCTGACCAGGGCCCAGTGGAGCCTGGCCAGCCTCGACCTGCGGGCCGCTGCGGCGCTGCACGCCGAGGCCGCGGCAGCACTCGACCTGGACCTGGCCGCCGACCTGGGGCCGGCAGCGCTGGTCGAGACCCTGGAACGGTGGCGGGCCGCGATCGCGCCGGTGCCGCAGGTGGGTCGCTCCCCCGACCCGCGGGTGGCGGCAGCAGCGACCGCACTGCGCCGGCTGCGCACCGAGCACCCACCCACCGGACCACTCACCCCGTCCGAGCGGCGCCGGATCACCAGCGCCGAACGGGAGTTGCAGGCGCTGACCTGGGGTACGGCCGGTGAACTGCCGCCGCCGGCGGTGACCTGCTCGACGACCCACCTGGCCGCTCGTGCCCGTCGGGCCGGGGTGGTGCTGGTGGTGACGGTGCGCATGGGGGACGAGCTGTCGGCGGTGCTGCTGGGCGACGGGCCGGTGCGCCAGGTCAGCCTCGGTGCGGCCAGTGCGGCGATCACAGCGGTCGAGCAGGTACATGCCGACCTGACCGCCGCCGCCCGGCTGGGGCCGGCCCACCCCGTGGCCGGGGCCGTCCGGGCCTCCCTGGCGGCGCGCCTGGCCGACCTGTCGCGGCGGTTGGTCGAGCCGTGGGAGGGCACCCCCCACCCGGGATCGACCACCGGGAGCCGACCCCGGGGCGTGGTGATCGTCCCGACCCGGGCGTTGTCCGGAGTGCCCTGGCCGGCCCTGCCGGCGCTGGCCCGGGTGCCGGTGACGGTCGCACCCACCGCCTCGAGCTGGGCCGGGGGCGCGCGCGTGGTCCACGCGCCGACCGTGGGGGTGCTGACCGGCCCCGAGTTGCCGTGCGCCGCCGCCGAGGCCGCCGCGGTGGCGGGCCACTGGCCCGGCAGCACAGCCCCTCGTCCGGGCCTGGTGCAGGCCTTCGCCACCCACGACCTGCTGCACGTGATCGCCCACGGCGAGCACCGCGGCGACAACCCCCTGTTCTCGAACCTGCACCTGGACGAGGGGGTCGTGGTCGCCCACGAGCTGGAGGGGGTCGACCTGCGCGCCAGCCACGTGGTGCTGTCGGCCTGTGAAGTGGGCCGGGCCACCCACCGACCCGGGGACCAGCCGCTGGGCCTGACCTCGATGCTGCTGTCGTCCGGGGTGACCTGCGTGGTGGCCCCGGTGGCGCCGGTCAACGACCGGCTGGCTGCCCGGGTGATGGCCGACTACCACCGGGAACTGGCCACCGGCCTTGAGGCGGCCGAGGCACTGGCCCGCGCCGTCGGGGACGACCCGCAGGCCGGGGCCTTCGTCTGCTTCGGGGCACCCTGGCGCGTGGGCCTCGGGAACTGAGCCCGGACGGGGAACTGACCGCGTCCCGCCCGGATGGGGCAGCGGGGCTCAGAAGAGGAAGTCGATGCCCAACCCGTGGGCGACGATGCCGGCGATGCCCACCAGCACTGCACCGGCCACCACGAGGTAGGCACACCAGGCAGCAATCCGGTGACCGTGCGCATGCCAGCGCACCCCGAGGCTGAACAGCGCGGGCAGCCCGGCACCCAGCAGCAGTCCTGCCGCGAGCACCCTCCAGATGGCATCGAAAGCCGCCAATACCTGTTCCATCACGACACCACCGGTTCAGACTCTTGCACGGCCAACTGGCTGTCGCCGTCGTCATCGCCGGCTTCCCAGTCGTCGTTGACGTTGTGGTGCCCGATGGGCGCTCGCTGGGCATGCAACCACATCCACACCGCCAGCACGCCCATCACGAACATGATCAGCATCGGCCCCAGTACGCCCCCGAGGAAGTTGGCGAGCAGCCACATCACTGCGCCGACCAGCGCTGCCGCGGGCAGCGTGATCAACCAGGCCACACCCATCCGCGCGGCCACCCGCCACCGCACCTCGGCACCCTTGCGCCCCAGCCCCGACCCGAGGATGGAGCCGGTCGCGACATGCGTGGTCGACAGGGCGAACCCCAGCTGCGAGCTGGACAGGATCACCGCGGCCGACGAAGCCTCGGCAGCCATGCCCTGGGGCGGGGAGATCTCGACCAGGCCCTTGCCCATGGTGCGGATGATGCGCCAGCCGCCCAACCAGGTTCCCAGCGCGATGGCCAGGGCGCAGGAGACCTTCACCCACCACGGGATCGACTGGGTGTCGACCCAGCTGCCGTGGGCGATCAAGGCCAGCGTGATGACACCCATCGTCTTCTGCGCATCGTTGGCCCCGTGGGCCAGCGAGACCAACGAGGCGGTGCCGACCTGGCCCCAGCGGAAACCGGAGTCCATCAACCCCTGGGCCACACCGCGGGAGATCCTGAACACCAGGCTGGTGCCCACCATGGCGACCAGGATCGCGATGGCCGGCGAGGCCAGGCCCGGCAGGATCACCTTGCCGACCACCCCGTCGAGCTTCGAGCCGGTGCCGACCCACTTGACGGCCCCGATGCCCAGCCCGGCGATCGTCGAACCGATCAGGCCACCGAACATCGCATGGGACGAGCTCGACGGCAGGCCGCGCAGCCAGGTGAACAGGTTCCAGACGATCGCGCCCCCCAGCCCGGCGAGCAGGACGAGCAGCAGCGGGTAGCCGCCGTCCCCGACCAGGTCGGCGCGGGGTGTGCCGTCCGGGTTCTGGATGCGGATGATGGCGTTGGTGACGGTCAGGGCCACCTCCACCGACAGGAAGGCACCGACCAGGTTGAGCACGGCGCACAGCGCCACGGCCACCCGCGGTGTCAGGGCGCGGGTGGCGATCGACGTGGCCATGGCGTTGGCGGTGTCGTGGAAACCGTTGGTGAAGTCGAAGGCGAGGGCAGTCGCCACGACCAGGATCAGCAGGACCAGCTCAGGGGTCACGGTCGAAAGCGTAGCGGCATTGTCACCTCCAGTTCACCTGGGGGCCATCTGAAGATCACCTGCGGGTCACCAGTGCGGCCCAGCCATCCGAGTCGGGTGCGGCGTATCAGTGCCGCCCCGGCCCGCTCCTCCAGTCGACGGTGCAACCTGCGCCGCCCACGACCCAGGAGGCGCCACCATGGCCCAGGCAATGGGACCGACCTACGCCGGCGGTTCACAACCCATCACCAAGGACGGGTACGACGTGCTGTACCTGCCCGATGTCAACAACCGCGAGCTGATCGCAGCAGGCGAGGCACCCGTGTTCTACTTCATCCCCAACCAGGTGCGGATGGCCCGCAAGGAGGGCCCCGAGAAGGGCGACTACCTGTTCAACCTGCTGCGTTTCGCCGGCACCGGCGGTGAGGGTGTGATCGGTGGTGGCGGAGACGTCGCCGGCGGCATGCTCACCTTCTCGGTGACCGGTGCCCTGCCCGAGCAGACCCGCACCCAGGCCGAGAACCAGATCAAGGCCCAGTTCGCCAACTCCCAGGATGTGTTCTTCGGGCTGAAGAACTCCCGCAAGCCGCCGATGTTCCGCCCGGCGATCATCGCCTCGAGCACCACCAGCGTCTCGAACCTGGCCCCGACCGCGACGGGCTTCCCCGCCGTCGACCCGGGTGGCACCCGTGGGCCCGGCGGGGGTTTCCGCACCGTCGGCATCCCCACCAGCCAGGTCCGTTCCCGCGACGCCGAACCGGCCACCCGCGACAGCAACCTCGACCCCTGGTACTGCATGCTGCAGGGGCAGGGTTCGGGCTCCATCGACCCCTCGGGCACCCATGCCTTCTCGGGCCTGCTCGGCACCTACCCCACCTCGATCGCGTGGGCCGCGTTCCACGGCGGCGGCAGCCCCCTGATCGTGATCCAGAACTACAAGCTGAAGGTCTGGTCGCCGGTGTGCACCATCAGGATTGACGGCAACTGGGACTCGGTCTTCCAGCACTTCTCCGCAGCTGCCTCCGGGCGGTACCTGTGGGCGAAGGTCGACGTGGCCGCCGAGTTCAACAACATGAGGAAGTCCGGCTCGATCAAGGTCGACGTCAAGGTCGACACCACCCTGCCCGGCGCCGACGAGATCGCCCGCAAGATGGAGGAACGGTCCGACCTGGTCTTCAACAAGTTCATGGAGATGGCCCAGCGCACGATCTTCGACCAACCCGCCCCGCAGGTGGAGGCCGCCAAAGCCGACTCGGGCTCCTGGTCACCCTGGGGTGTCGGCCTGGCCCTGAAGTACCGCCGCGACGAGAACCACCTCGACCTGCACTACGAGGAGACCAAGCAGTTCGCCTACCTGCAGGACCACACCATCTCGAGCTCGCTGGCCGGCATGGCCGACGACATCAAGGCCGACCCCGACGCCGAACGCAAGTACTTCCAGACGATCCACCTGGACGACTGGCCGCGGCGACTGGCCCGGGTGGTTCGTCCGGTGGCGAGTTGGAACGACAAGACCGTGCAGTTCCTGTCGGTGCAGGTCGGCTACCCGAACACCAACGGCGCGCTCAACTGGGAGGGCCACAGCTTCTCCTCCAGCGACGGCGCCGACCCGACCTGGAAGTTCCAGACCTCGCAGAAGGAGGCCGCCGACGTCAGCAACGCCCCGGCGGGCTGGACACCCGACAAGACCTTCGTCAAGCGCAAGGTGCACCTCGCCGAGCCGCCCAGCGAGACCCTCGACCCGTACCACCGCGTGCAGATCGAACGCAATGTGATCGACCTTGACCCCGAGCCGAACGGCAGCCTGCTGAACGACACCACCCTCGAGGTGCGCGCCGACACCGCCGGGCGCATCGCGGTGGGCCCGATCGGGCTGGGCGTGATGCTCGAGGACAACTCGCAGACCGTCGAGGTGGTGATGGAGCCCACCGACCGCGACTACAAACCGCTGGGGATGGCTCCGGTGCGATTCCGGTGGAGCTTCAGCGACGTCGACACCGACCGCAGTTGGACGGTCTTCTCCGGCGATCCCCAACTGCTGCCCTACTACCGCTACCAGGTGACCGCCACCGTCAAGGGCACCCTGTTCCGCAAGGGCCAGAGCTGGACCGGACCCTGGGTCGAGGGCAACGGCAACGGGCCGATCATCATCGACGTGCCCCCGCCGGACGGGGACGGGGTGACCACCCGCTCGCTGACCGAGGACCGGGTGCGTGCCCTGCGCGACCTGTCCTCGTCCACCCGTGAGGTGGCCGCGAACAACGCTTCCCCGGCGGCCGAGTCGAGCTACGAAGTCGCGCCCGAGTCCAGCCCCGCCGGCCGGCCCCGCAGCGCCGAAACCCAGCCGTTGACCTTCCTGAACTACCAACTCTGAGCGGACGACTGCCATGGCCAGCCACGACCCCCAGCCCTGCGACCCGGAACCCGCTGGGGAACCGGACGCAGTCCAGGGCGTCGAACCGGAGTCCGCGGACGCAAACTCCCCGAAGGAACCGTCCCTGGCGGAACCCTTCCTGACGCAACCCGAGTCCGCGGATGAACCGGCGATCGTTGACCTGCGCCGGGACGACTCCGGTCGCCCCCGCCTCTCGGTGACCTTCCTGCTGGGTCGGACCCCGGCTCCTCATGAACCGATCGGTGACCTCATCCTGAGTGCCACTGTCTCGGCAGAGTTGGTGAGTCGGCTGGACGACCTGGCCTGGGTGGGTTTCAGCCTGGAGGTGGCCTCGCCGGTGCGCGCCGAGTCCCGAGGGCCATTCGGGACGGTGGCGCTGGCCACCACACTGGCCGGTGAGGAGGCCCGCCGCCTCCTCACCGCCCTGGCGCAGGGTCGCGGCGGCCCCACCCTGGAACTGCAGGCCCGCCGCCGCGACGGCACCAGCGGCTACTGGTTGTTCGACTTCGCCGAGGTGCTGGCCCCGGTGCTGGCACCCGACCCGAGCCGGTTCGTCCACCTGGTCACCACCGCAGGCGGGGTGGTCACCGACGTGCTGCCGACCCGATCGGCCGTCCGTACCCGCGGGCCCACTGACCCCGGGGTGCTGCTGATGACCAAGAACGTGGCCCTGCCGCTGGTCCACGTGGTGCGCCCCAAACCGGTGCCGCTGATCGACAAGAGCGTGGTCCTGCCCAGCCACATCCTGGTCACCGAGGAACTCCTCGGCCTGCACCTGGAGGCGCCGGTGAGCGGGCCCGTGCTGGGCGGCGGCCCGCTGCTGGGTGACCGCAGCGGCAACCAACGCTGGTACCTGCCCGAGGCGAGCCTGGTCGTGCCGGCGGCGGGTGCCGACGCGGAAACGTCCCCGTTCCGATTCGACCTGGCCACCGCCGGACACCAGCCCGACGGCACCCCTGGGCTGGAGGCCACCGTCACCCTCACCCTGGCGCTCGGCCCCTCTCAGGCAACCCTGCTGGCGTGGGAACAGGCCGGCAAACCCCCACTTCGTCCGCTGCCCTGCCAGCCGGTGGTGGGCCTGCGGATCCCCTTCCGCGACGACCAGGGCCAGCCCCGGACCGAGACGGTGGCTGCCTCCTCGCTGGAGACCATCGGTGTCCTCGGCGAGCAGGGTTCCCAGCTGAAGGTGAGTTTCCGGCTGGCGAACTCCTGGGCGCGGCTGGCCTACGGCGCGCTGTCCACGCCGGGTTTCCAGGCCACCGCGCCCAGCCTGCAGGTCACCCTGGCCCACGACGGCTGGCAGGCCGAGTCGGTGCTGTCGCAGCACCTGGTCAACCTGGTCGCCACCAACAAGGTGGTCGCCCTGCGGCAGGCCGGTGACGTCACGCGATCGCTGTCGCGCAGCCAGGTCACCAGCCTGGCCAAGTCGAAGCTGCAGCTGAAACCGGCGATCTCGCCCCTGGAGAAGGTCAAGGCGGGGGTGACCAGCTGGTCGTGGGTGCGGCGCAACCCCGTCAGCGAGGTGGCCACCGTGCTGCCCTGCGCCGAGCACGGGCAGTTGTACCGGCAGGCCCGCGCCGACGGGTGGGACGCCATCGGCTGCCAGCCCGCGCTGCAACTGGGGCAGTCGGAGTACCGCACCTGGCAGGCCGAGACGGTCACCTCGGTGACCGGGGTGCGGGTGTTCCGCTCACTGACCCAGCCGGGCAGGTTCCTGGTCGTCCCCGAGCGCTACCAGGTCGGACGACACGCGGCCGACGACCCCCAGCGCGCCCTGCAACCCACCCTGCTGCTGACCTCGACCATCGACACCGACAACCCCGCCAACATCCTCTGCGTGCTGGCCGCCGCCCTCGAACCGGAGACCAACGCCGCCCAGTACGCGCTGCTCGCCGAGGAACTGCGCCAACGCACCGGCCGTGAGGTGGACCTGCTGTCCCCCGCCCAGGCCGGCCTCAACCCGGCGGTGAGCTGGGCGATCCCGCAGGTCAACAGCCTCGACTGCCTGGCCGTCGAGACCGGATTCACCATCGTGGTCAGCACCGGCGTGCCGGGGTTCCTGGCCCTGAAGAGCCTGCTGCAGCTGGGTTCGGTGGTCGGCTCTGCCCGCTACCGGCTGCCCGGCGGCATCGAGTTCGCCAGCACCCTCAAGCTCGACCTCGGCAACGTCGTGGGCCCGCTCGCCGGTGCGGTGGTGGCCGCCGACGGGGGGAACAAAGTCACCCTGACCAACCAGCTCAAACGGCAGGTGGCCGTCCACCGGGTGGTGGGCAACGGGGTCGTGGTCGCCTCCCCCGGGTTGCTGCTCGACGCGGGGGCGTCCAGTTCGATCGCACACCCGGACGGGGCGGCCGGCCCGTTCACCGTCGACTACACCGTCGCCCCGGGCACCGAAACCCTCGACGAGGCCCGCAGCTACATCGAGGACCTGCAACTGGGGGTGACCTTCATCGCCACGGGCTCGTTCAGCGGGTTGGCGGGCCTGGAGGTGGCCTGCCAGTTCCTGGGCCGCGACGACGAGGTCTTCAGCCTCACCGAAACCCAGCGCAGCCGGGAGCGGGAGTTCATCCTGCCGCTGACCGCCTACGCCACCGACCCCGCGGTGGTCTTCACGGTCACCGCAGTGGCCACCGACGGCACCCGGACGAGCAGCGCGGCGGTCAGCTGGCCGGTGCGCAGCCAGGGAGTCCTGATCCCTCTCGACCGGCCCGCCCCCGGCACCTGACCCGCGTGACACTCCTCAACCCGCAGCACGAAAGGAACCACTCCCATGACCGGTTACTCACTCCACATCGGGGTCAACGTGGTCGATCCCACCACCTACATCCCCGCACCCCTGACGCTGGCGGGTTGCGTCAACGACGCCAACTCGATGCAGGCCATCGCCGTCAGCCAGGGGTTCCAGACCCGACAGATGCTCGACCACGCGGCCACCTCGGGGGCGGTGCTCACCGCGCTCGCCGACATGGCGCGGATGACCCAACCCGGTGACATCGCGCTGGTCACCTACGCCGGCCACGGCGGCCAGATTCCCGACACGAACGGGGACGAGGACGACGGCTACGACGAGACCTGGTGCCTCTACGACCGGCAGGTGCTCGACGACGAGCTGTACCGGATGTGGGCGCAGTTCCCGGCCGGGTCACGCATCGTGGTGGTCTCGGACTCGTGCCACTCGGGCACCGTGGCGCGGATGGTGCTGGCCCTGGCCACCCGTGAGGCGCTGGTACGCAACCCGCTCGGCGAGGAGTTCTGGGGTGAGCAGGTCGATGTGCCGAAGCTGGTGCCCCGCAGCATGCCGTTGAGCACCTGCCTGGCCGACGCCGAGCGGCGCCGCGACCTGTACTCCTCGGTGCAGGCACTGTCGGGCGGCGGTGACCGCAGCTCCAACATGGCCGCGGAACTGATCCTGCTCTCGGGCTGCCAGGACAACCAGCTGTCCAGTGACGGCAGCTTCAATGGCCTGTTCACCGAGCAGCTGTTGAATGTCTGGTCCAACGGCTCGTTCTCGGGTGATTACGTGTCCTTCCACAGCGCCATCGCCCGGCGGATGCCCCCCGACCAGACCCCCAACTACTTCACCGTGGGCCCGATCTCCCAGTCCTTCCAGGCCCAGAAGCCGTTCACCGTGGCGGCCCCGGCCCCCGGCGGTGGCGGCGGTGGTGGCGGCGGCGGTTGGAATGGTGGCGGCGGTGGCGGGCAGCAGCCGACCACACGGCCGACGCTGCGGCGCGGCTCCTCGGGGCCGGATGTGACCTACCTGCAGCAGAAGCTGGTCGAGCGCGGCGCCTGGCTGTCGGTCGACGGCCAGTTCGGTGCCGCCACTGAGGGCGCGGTGCGCACCTTCCAGGTGAGCAAGGGGCTGGCCGCCGACGGCGTGGTCGGCCCGAACACCTGGGCTGCCCTGGAGGGCACCTCCAGTGGGTCAACCGGAGGGTCGTCGGGCTCGTCCGGGGGTTCCTCGGGCGGCTCCTCGGGTGGCTGGGGAGGTTCACCCGGCGGCTCGGGCGGCTCAAGCGGCGGATCGGGCGGTGGCTGGGGCGGGGACCCGGGTGGTTCGTCCGGCGGCTCCGGCTCGTCCGGTGGTTCGTCGGGTGGCTCGACCCAGTCCCGCCCGACGCTGCGGCGCGGCTCGACCGGCGAGGACGTCCGCTACCTGCAGCAGCGGCTGTCCTACTGGGGCTACTCACTGAACCCCGACGGCCAGTTCGGACCGGCGACCGAGTCGATGGTGCGCAGCTTCCAGCGCAGCCGCGGTCTGTCGGCCGATGGAGTGGTGGGCCCGCAAACCTGGGCCGCCCTGGGCTGACCCAGCCACCCACCTCGTCCGATCAGCCCTTGGGTGGCGGGTTCTCCTCCCCTGGGGAGGGAAAACCCGCCACCCAAGACCGTTCTGGGCCAAATCCCGGCCCTCCAGGCCCGCGCACAGGCCACCGGACGACGAACGGGGCGACCCCGAAGGATCGCCCCGTTCGTCCGACCCGGCTCACCGGGCCCTGGCCAGCAGTGACTCACTCAGCCTTGGCGTTGGCGGTGGTGCCGGCCGAACGCAGGTTCTCGCAGGCCTCGACGACACGCTTGGCCATGCCGGCCTCGGCCAGCTTGCCCCAGGCGCGGGGGTCGTAGGCCTTCTTGTTGCCGACCTCACCGTCGATCTTGAGCACACCGTCATAGTTCTTGAACATGTGCTCGACGACCGGGCGGGTGTAGGCGTACTGGGTGTCGGTGTCGACGTTCATCTTGATGACGCCGAAGTCGACAGCCGCCGAGATCTCCTCGGCGGTCGAGCCCGAACCGCCGTGGAAGACCAGGTCGAACGGCGACTCCTTGCCGTACTTGGCGCCGACGGCGTCCTGGATCTCCTTGAGCACCTCGGGGCGCAGCTTGACCGCACCCGGCTTGTAGACGCCGTGCACGTTGCCGAAGGTCAGCGCGGTGATGTAGCGACCCTTCTCACCCAGGCCGAGCACCTCGATAGTGCGCATGCCGTCCTCGATGGTGGTGTAGAGCTTGTCGTTGATCTCGTTCGAGACACCGTCCTCTTCACCGCCGACGACGCCGACCTCGATCTCGAGGATCATGCCGAGCTTGCTGGTGCGGGCCAGCAGCTCATCGGCGATCTGCAGGTTCTCCTCGAGCGGCACGGCCGAGCCGTCCCACATGTGCGAGTTGAACAGCGGGGCGCCACCGTTCTTGACGGCCTGCTCCGAGAGGTCGAGCAGCGGGCGGACGTAGCCGTCCAGCTTCTCCTTGGGGCAGTGGTCGGTGTGCAGGGCGATGTTGACCGGGTAGTTCTTGGCGACCTCGCGGGCGTAGGCGGCCAGCGCGGTGGCGCCGGTGATCATGTCCTTGATGGTCGCGCCCGAGCCGTACTCGGCGCCGCCGGTGGAGACCTGGATGATGCCGTCGGAGCCAGCCTCAGCGAAACCCTGGATGGCCGCGGTGATGGTCGAGGACGAGGTGATGTTGATCGCGGGGTAGGCGAACTTGCCTGCCTTGGCGCGGTCAATCATCTCGGCGTAGACCTCGGGAGTTGCGATGGGCATGACTGCCCCTTTCTGGCTCGATGGCCGTATTCGGTGGCCTGACAGGAAATCTTCGGGCCCAGTCTTTCAAAGTCACCTCGCCGACGACGAGGCGGGGTCAGACCTTGGACGAGTGTGCGGTTTGCGTCCGCGGTCGTGGTCGTGGGTCATCGGGGGTCGTTGGGTCATCGGGGTCGTGTGGACGACCCGGCTCAGCGCAGGGTGGCCAGCACCACGTCGCGGGCGTCCTCCGCCTCGCCGAGGGTGGCGATCAGGTGCCCGGCGGCATCGGCGTACTGCTCGTCGGTGATCAGGCTGACCACCTCGAGCTCGCCCTCGATGGTGGCCATCGGTGAGACGCCGCTGCCGCGCACGTTGACCGTGGGCGGACGAATGGTGCCGTCGGGCTTGCGCACCGATGACGCGGTGTCCATCTCGCGGATGGTGCGTTCCAGTTCGGCCAGGTAGACCGGGTCGAACATGCCGTCGTAGACGTAGCGGGTGCCGAGCGCGGTGTGCTCCGTGGTGCCGATGAAGCCCTCCTCGGCACCCTCGAGCGGCGCGGCGCGGAAGGTCACCGGCAGTTGGTAGATGTCCTCGCCGACCTGGACCAGCAGCGTCTCGACGCCGACCTCGCCAGCCGGGTCCTCGAAACGGAAGCGGTCGAGCATCTCGGCCTGCTCGGCATCACCGCTGAACCAGACCTGCTTGGGCAGCCACGTGCGCGCCAGCTCGATCTTGGTGGGGCTGATCGTGGCGTCATGGACGATCGAGATTCCGGCCATGCTTTCCTCCTTGGACGAACCGAACGAGTCCAGTCAACCAGAACGGGCAGGCAAGTGGCGCCGTCCGGTGCGGGGACTCATTCACCCCAGATCGAGTCCATCCCGGACAGGTCCAGGCTTCGGCGCCCACCGGAGTAGGCGCGGATCGCGGAGTCGATCGTCCCCGGCAGGGTGTCGAGGAAGGACACCGGCACCTTCCAGGAGCCATTCGTGCTGGTCACGCCCAGGTCGGGCCCGGCGCCGAGGCGACGGCCGGCGACGCTGATCTCCTGCAGGCCCGACCACTCGAAGGTCTGCGCCGAGCCGGTGGCATCGACATGGATGCCGGAGTGGTCGATCCTGAGGGCCTCGCCGGCGGGCACCGTGCCGAGCGACTTGCGGGCGGAATGCAGTTCGACATAGCGCCAGACCAGGAAGGCGATGACGATCAACGCGGTGGGGATGAACCCGAGCAGGATCTGCCAGGTCGAGGCGGTGTCACGCAGCCAGTACCACAGCACCCCGACGATGACGGCGTAGATCGCGGTGCTCAGCCAGGCCCTGCGGCGCATCGACTCCGCCTTGGCCACCCGCCCTGCTGCGCGGACGGGGCTGTAGCCGACGACGAAGGCTTCTGGGGTCTGCATGGCCACCAGATTAGTGGTCCGCGGCCCGGGGTCTGCCGGGATTGCCCGCAGCGGCGTGCTGCAATGCCCAGTGGTACAGCGTGATGGCCGCGGCCGCGCCGGCGTTGATCGAGCGGGTCGAACCGTACTGGGTGATCGCCACCAGCATCGTCGTGGCCGCGACCATCTCGTCGGTCAGCCCCGGCCCCTCGGACCCGAAGACCAGGCAGACCGACTCGGGCAGCACCGCGGTTTCCAGGGGGACCGACCCGGGCAGGTTGTCCACGCCCACCAGCGGGATGCCGCGCTCGTCCAGCCAGGCACGCAGGGCGGCTTCGTCCGGGTGGTGGTGCACGTGCAGGTAGCGGTCGGTGACCATGGCGCCGCGCCGGTTCCAGCGGCGGCGCCCGACGATGTGCACCCCGGCGGCGTTGAACGCGTTGGCGGTGCGCACGATGGAGCCGATGTTGAAGTCGTGTTCCCAGTTCTGGATGGCGACGTGCACCCCGTGCCGGGAGGTGTCGAGGTCGGCGACGATCTGGTCGAGGCGCCAGTAGCGGTAGCGGTCGACGACGTTGCGCCGGTCGCCGTGGGCGAGCAGGTCGGGGTCGAGGCGGGGGTCGTCCGGCCACGGTTGCGCGTGCGGGCCGACCCCGACCGGCTGGTCACCGAAGCCGCGTTCGTCCGGGTGTTCGAGCGGGTGCCCGCCCGGGGCATCGTCGGGGTGTTCGGGGGCGGACGACAGCGGGGCCCCGCTCGCGCGAGGCCCCGTGTGGTCGTGACTCACTGCTGCGGCGGCTGCTGCTGGTAGGGAGCCTGGTAGCCACCCTGGTTGGGCTGCTGGCCGTAGTCGGCCTGCTGCCCGTAGTTGGCCTGCTGCCCGTAATCCGCCTGCTGGCCATAGTTCGCCTGCTGGCCATAGTCACCGGCCGAGGGCTGCGGCTGCGCCGAGGGCTGCTGCTGGGGCGACTGCACCGGCTGCCACTGGTTGGCCGAGGGCTGCTGCTGCGGGGCCGACGGCTGGGCCTGCGGAGCCTGGTACTGCTGCGGCGCGGACTGCGGCGGCTGCTGGGGCGCGGACTGCTGCGGCTGCGGCGCCTGGTACTGCTGCTGGGGGGCCGACTGCTGCGGGGCGGCCTGCTGCTGCGGCTGGTACTGGGGCTGCGGCGCCTGCTGGGGCTGCTGGCCGAACTGCGGGGTCGGGTGCTGCTGCTGGAACTGCTGGGGCGACCCGATCGCCGGGGCGCTGCTGCCCTGCTGCTGGCCATTGCTGCCGGGACGGTAGCTGATCTCACCGAAGTTGACGTTCGGGGCCTGGCGCACGGCGGCGTCATTGACCTCGAAGTAGGTCGCCTTCTCGAACTTGAACATGTTGGCCACGATGTTCGAGGGAACCTGCTCCACCTTGGTGTTGTAGTTGCGCACATTCGCGTTGTAGAAGCGACGACCGGCGGCAATGCGGTCTTCGGTGTCGGTCAGTTCACGCTGCAGTTCCAGGAAGTTCTGGTTCGACTTCAGGTCGGGGTAGGACTCGACGGAGACCAGCAGGTTGCGCACGGCACCCGAGAGCTGGGCCTCGACGTCGGAGCGGGCATCGCTGGGGGCCGAGCCGCCCTGCTGGCTCAGCGCGGCAGCCTGGTTGCGCAGTCGGGTGACCTCCTCAAGCGTGTTGCGCTCGTGGGCGGCGTAGGCGCGCACGGTCTCGATCAGGTTCGGGATGAGTTCGTAGCGACGGTTCAACTCGACATCGATCTGGCGCCACGACTCCTGGATGACATTGCGCATCTTCACGAAGTTGTTGTAGGGCGCGATGAACAGCAATCCACCCAGCAGTAGGACTGCCGCGATGATGATGATCACGATGATGACACCGCTCATGGTTCTCTCCTGCTTTGTCGTGTCCTGCCGTGACATGTCGACCATGACAGGTGTCCCCCAATCTAGCGGGGCGCGGGCCAAAAGCGGGAGTCACGCGGGTCTCAATCGGGCGGACGACGCCGCTGGGCCTTGAGTTCGGAGCGCTGTCTCTTGGCCGTCAGGCGGCGCTGCACCGAGCCGCGCGTGCGGCGGGTGGCCCGCCGTGGCGGGGGTGGTGGGGCCAGTGCCTGGCGCAACAACCCGGCCATCCGCTCGCGGGCGGCCGCGCGGTTACGCTGCTGGGAGCGGTACTCGGCGGCGTCCACGGTGAGGGTCGTGCCCACCAGGCGGGGGCCGAGCACGCGCAGCAGCCGACCCCGGTGGGTGTCACTGAGGCTGCTCGAGGCGGCAATGTCGAAACTCAGCTGGACGCGACTGTCCGTCGTGTTCACCCCCTGGCCGCCGGGCCCGGACGATCGGGAGAAGCGTTCGTCCAGTTCGGCGGCCGGCACCACCAGCCCGTGGGGGATACCCGGACCGGGCGGGATGACCAGGTCGAGCATGGGTCGGCGGTGTCGGTCGGGGCGCTCAGGCCAGGCCGAGGTCGGCCAGGCCCAGGGCCGCGCGGTAGTCGAGGCCGGCCTCGCGGATGGCCTGCTCGGCCCCCGAGGAGCGGTCGACGATCACGGCGACCCCGACCACCTCGGCGCCGGCCTCGCGCAGCGCCTCGACGGCCTGCAGTGGGGAGCCGCCGGTGGTGGAGGTGTCCTCGACCACCAAAACGCGGCGCCCGGCAACCTCGGTGCCCTCGATGCGGCGCTGGAGCCCGTGGGCCTTGGCCGACTTGCGCACCACGAAGGCGTCGAGTCGCTCACCGGCCGCGGCGGCGGCGTGGAGCATCGAGGTGGCGACCGGGTCAGCGCCCAGGGTCAGCCCGCCGACGGCGTCGAAGTCCCAGTCGGCGACCAGTTCGCGCATCACTCGTCCGACGACGGGGGCGGCGGCACCGTCGAGGGTGACCCGGCGCATGTCGACGTAGTAGTCGGCCTCCCGGCCCGAGGCCAGGGTGACCCGGCCATGGACGATGGCCAGGTTCAACACGTGTTCAATGAGCGCTTCGCGGTCGGTCATGGGGTCGAGGCTAGTCGATTCGGCACCCCGGACGATCAGCGGCTGGTGACCAGTTCGGCGAAGACGACCGCGCGGCGCTGGGTGGCGACCAGGTCGGCGGCGGTGGTCAGCGTGAGCAGGGCCTGGTCGGGAACGCGGTTCTCGCCGGGCACCGGGTCGAGCACCCACGCCCCCGAGGGGCCGGAGTCGACCTGCGCGGGTGGGGCCACCACCCGGTAGGTGAACGTCTCGGTGGGGGTCTGCAGGGTGATCAGGTCACCGGGCACCAGGTCGACCAGGTGCCGCAACGGGGACCCGTGGGTGACCCGCAGCCCGGCGATGGCGGTGTTGCCGAGTTGTCCGGGGGCGCTGGTCTGCGGGTACCAGCCCAGGCCGCGGTGCAGTTGGTCGGTCGCGATGCCGGCGAGCACGGGCCACTCGATGCCGAGCCGGGTGGAGCGCAGGATGGCCACCACCTCGCCGGTCTCGGGCACCGCGTCGGGGGGTTGGGTGCGCCACTGGTCACGGGTCTGGTCGAGCAGGGTCGCGACCTGCCGGCGGGCCACGATGTCGGTGCCGATCGTGGTCCAGCCGAGGGTGGCCAGTCCCGCGACGAGGGCGACCACGATGATGGCGACGGTGATGCCCAGGGCCGTGGGACGACGGCGACGCGGCGCAGGCCCGGGCTCGGGCTCAGGCTCGGCGATTGGTTCAGACTGGACTACTGGTTCGGGCTCGGCCCCGGGTCCCGGGTCCGCTGATTTCGGCTCGAGGTCGGTCGCGGGCTCGGGTTCGGGTTCGGCGGAGCGACGCGGCGCGTCGTCCGGTTCGTCCGGGGTCGGTGAACTCACGAGTACATCATGCCGACGACGATGTTCGTCAGCGCGGTCAGCAGGACGTAGCCGGAGACCCCGACCGCGATGCCGGCCCGGGCCTTGCGGCCGCCGGGCTGGACCAGCGCCAGGATGCCGAGCACCAGTGCGGCCAGCGTCAGCAGCATCACCAGGATCCCCCAGACCCCGCCGAGCAGGGCCACCGGACGACCGGAGTAGGCCGTGGCCACCAGGAGCACCTGCAGGAACACCTGCGCCACGGTGACGATGGCCGCCAGGACCAGGGCGGCCGTGCCCACGCCCTTCGACCGGTCGGCGGGCTGGGGTCTCGGCCCGGCCCACTTCTGCGCAGACCCGGGACCCGGCCCCTGGGCTGCGCCCGCGTAGGGGGCGCCCGGGTACTGGGGGGCCTGCTGGGGTGGGCCCGGATGGTGAAGGCTCATGCCCGAAGTCTGGCATGCCACGGGGGCGCCCAGGACGACCCGCCCCGCAGCTCTCAGGGCTTGCGGGCCACCAGGGTGAAGCTCGCCGGCAGCCGCTCGGGACGATCGGCCAGGCGCCACTCCCCCGCCTCGTCGGCGACCATCAGCCCCGGCAGGGCGTTCCAGGGCACCGAATCGTGTTCGTCCAGCAGTTCGAGGGTGAGCCCGGCGTCCAGCACGGCCATCACGATCTGGCCCAGGGCGTGGTTCCACTCCTGGCTCGTCGGGGAGGCGACGGCGCCCGAGCCGGCGTAGGTGGCCTCGTCCGACCAGGTCATGCCCTGCTCGGTCTCCCAGTACGGGAACTCGAGTGCCGGGGTCGCCTGGCCGGGCCCGGAGATCCAGGGCTGCTGGTCGCGGTCGGGGTGGTGGTCGCGCACGGTGAGCCCGACCAGCGAGTTCAGCACGGGGTGGCCGTCGCGGACGAAGGCCCGGCCGCCGGGTCGCAGCAGGCCGGCGACCACCTCGGCCCAGCGGCGGATGTCGGGCAACCAGCACAGCGCGCCGATGCCGGTGTAGACCAGGTCGAAGTCCCGCCCGGCCAGCGCCTGGGCGGCGGAGTACACGTCCGACTGCACGTAGTCGATCGACGCACCGCCCCGGGACGCGATCATCCGGGCGTGTTCGAGGGAGCGGCCGGACAGGTCGACCCCGGTCACCCGGGCGCCCAGTCGGGCCAGGCCCAGGGTGTCGGTGCCGATGTGGCACTGCAGGTGCACGGCGTCGAGCCCGGCGATGTCACCGAGCCGGGGCTGGTCGAAACGCACCACCTGCGAGATCCAGTCCGGGGACTCGACGCTCGCCAGGTCATAGCCGTCGGGGCCCACGTGGACATCGGCGCGGGCGTCCCAGTTGGCGGCGTTGACCGCGAGGTAGTCACTCGGGGCATCGGGTGCAGGGTCCATGGCTCCATCCAAGCACCCGCCCGACGCGTACCCACCTCCACCTGCCCTACTACGGTGCACTTGCCCCTGTTCCGGAACGGGGGCAAGTGCACCGTTCAGGGGCAACCAGCGGTGGCTGGCGGTTCAGCGGAACCAGAGGGCGGTGTCCCCGGTCAGGTTCGGGGAGTCCTCCGCTGACGCGTCGTGCATCGGCTGGGCGCCGCCGATCATCGACTCCAGCTGGGGGCCGGTGATCATCCGATAGGTGAACACGGCCCGGGCCGCCTCACGGGCCAGGCGGTCCACCGGCAGTTCGGCAGTCGACCCGGCCAGGACGAGGTTGCCCTTGCGTCGTCCCTTCAGCGTCGACGGTTCGGCCGAGAGGCTTCGCTGGCTGAAGTAGATCCGCATGCCGGCCAGCACCCGGCGGGTCCAGTCGAAGGGCAGCTTGTCGGTGACATTCATGACTAGCAGCCCACCGGCACGCAGCACCCGGCGGTACTCGGCGAAGGCCTCGACACTGACCAGGTCACCCGGCACGGCGGTGCCCCGGAAGGCATCCACGATCACGACATCGGCGTAGTCGCCGGGCATCGCCGCCAGTCCGGTGCGGCCGTCGACCGGGCGCACCTTGATCCCCGACTGCTTCGGCAAGGGGGCGACCTGGCGCACCTTGGCAGTGAGTTCCTCGTCCGGTTCGCACACGATTTGAGCCGAACTCGGACGAGTGTGCGCGACGTAGCGGGCCAGGGTCATGCCCGCGCCACCGATGTGGATCACCCGCAGCCGCTCCCCCTCGGGGGCGTGGGCGTCGAGGTGGGCGGCGATCCGCTGCACGTAGTCGAACTCGAGCCGGGTCGGGTCGTCGGGGTCGATCCAGGACTGGTCGGCCCCACCCACCCGGACGACCCAGGCCCCGGGCACGTCGGGGTCGGGCAGGATGCCGTCGAGCATGGTCACCCAGGCAGGCTACCCCCGCACGCGTCGCGCCCGCCCACCCGATGCCTCAGCCGATCCGGTTCCCCTGGGCGTCGTAGACGGCGTGGTCCTCGCCATTGCCGTCGATCTCGTAGACCAGCGAACCGGACGCGAGCCGGACGGTGCCCT
This sequence comes from Aestuariimicrobium sp. Y1814, assembly GCF_050113895.1. NCBI lineage: Bacteria > Bacillati > Actinomycetota > Actinomycetes > Propionibacteriales > Propionibacteriaceae > Aestuariimicrobium > Aestuariimicrobium sp. Y1814. The sequence goes on from NZ_JBNJRW010000006.1 coordinate 199,968, forward strand.
TCCAGGCACCGTGATCGGCCCCGAGTTCTGCTGCCCCCTTGCGGATGATGTCGCGGCGCACCTCGCCCACCGGGAACAGGTTCTCGGGGGTGGGCGGCGGGACGTCGCGACCCAGCACCAGGTAGGAGGTGCGCTGCCGCCCGCCCCGGTGCACGCTCACCCCGGGCGAGTCGGGAGTGCCGCCGAAGCGCTCCTGCCAGGGCACCATCACCGCCATCGTGGAGTCGTGGACCAGGAACCGGCTGACCTGGTCGACCCCCGCCAGCGACACCAACTCCGCCTGCGCGGCGTCGTAGTCGGCGTCCTCGGTGTAGGAAAAGTGCGGCAGCGGCTCGAAGCTGGTCTCGAGCTGGGCCGTGCGCGGACCGTGGTGGGTGGGGGCCGAGGCGATCACGGTGGGTAGCCCCCAGGTGCTGTTGGCGGTGACCTCGACGCTCATCACCCAGGCGTCCTCGAACAGGACCGGCTGGGCCCTGGTCTCGATCTCGGGGTAGCTGGGGAACTCAACCGCCGCCAGGTCGAGCGCCACCGCTTCCTTGGGCAGCTTCTTCTCGGTGGTGGTGACCGTGCCGTCACGCCAGGTGGCCACGAGGCCGTCGTAGGTGACGTTCAGCCCTTCCCAGGTGATCACGGTGCCGTAGTGGGGCTGGTCGCCGACGTGGTCGAACACCTGCGCCAACGCCTGCTGGATCGAGCCCGGCTCGGTGAAGACCGGACGACCGGTCGGCCTCGGCGAACCCGCCTGCTCGGGCGGTTCCTGGGCCACGGTCGGCAGTTCGATCCCGCCGCCCTGGCAGCCGGCCACCGTCATCACGCCACCCAGGCCCAGGGCGCCACCGAGGAGGGTCCGACGTGACAGGTTCATCCCTCCACGGTAGCCAGCCCCGGGTCCACTCAGACGATGAGCAACTGGTCGTCGACGGCGTCGAAGCTCACCGTGGCCCCGTCACCGACCTCACCGGCGAGCACCTTGCGAGCCACCTGGTCCTCGATGGTGGTCTGCACCAGGCGGCGCAGCGGACGAGCACCGTAGACCGGGTCGAAGCCGGTGCTGGCCAGCCACTGCTTGCCCGCATCGCTCACCTCGATGGTGATCCGACGCTCGGCCAGGCGGCGGTTCAGCTTCGCCAGCGTGGTGTCGACGATGCGGACCAGGTCGTCCTGGGTGAGCGGGTCGAACATCACGATGTCGTCGAGCCGGTTCAGGAACTCGGGCCGGAACGACTGGCGCACCACGCCCATGACCGCCTCGTGCTTCGCGTCGGGTGCAAGCGTCGGGTCGGCCAGGAACTGCGAGCCCAGGTTGCTGGTCAGGATCAGGATCGTGTTGCGGAAGTCGACCGTACGGCCCTGGCCGTCGGTCAGCCGCCCGTCGTCGAGCACCTGCAGCAGGATGTTGAACAGGTCGGGGTGGGCCTTTTCGACCTCGTCCAGCAGCACCACCGAGTACGGACGACGCCGCACCGCTTCGGTCAGCTGGCCGCCCTCTTCGTAGCCCACGTAGCCGGGGGGCGCCCCGACCAGGCGGGACACCGAGTGCTTCTCGGAGTATTCCGACATGTCGATGCGCACCATGGCCGACTCGTCGTCGAACAGGAAGTCGGCCAGCGACTTGGCCAGCTCGGTCTTGCCGACGCCGGTGGGGCCCAGGAACAGGAACGAGCCGGTCGGACGGTTCGGGTCGGAGATCCCCGCCCGGGAGCGTCGCACCGCGTCGGCCACGGTCTTCACCGCGGCCTGCTGGCCGATCAGGCGTTCGCCGATGATCTGCTCCATGTCGAGCAGCTTCTCCGACTCGCCCTGCAGCATCTTGCCGACCGGGATCCCGGTCCAGGCCGAGACCACCTCGGCGACGTCGTTGCTGTCGACCTCTTCGGAGACCATCTTGGTGGTGCTCTCCTCGGCCTCGGCGGCAGCCTCGAGCTGCTTCTCGAGTTCGGGGATGCGTCCGTACTGGATCTCGGCCGCAGCCCCCAGGTTGCCGTCACGGACGAGCTTGTCGGCCTCGGTGCGCAGCTTGTCGATCTGCTCCTTGAGGTCACCGACCGCGTTCAGCCCACTCTTCTCGGCCTCCCACCGTGCCTCCAGGGAGCGCAACTGCTCCTGGGCGTCGGCCAGGTCGGCCTGGAGCCGTTCGAGGCGGGCCCGCGAGGCGGCGTCCTCCTCCTTCTCCAGGGCGAAGACCTCCATGCTCATCCGGTCGACGCTGCGGCGCAGCTGGTCGATCTCCTCCGGGGAGGAGTCGATCTCCATCCGCAGTCGCGAGGCGGCCTCGTCGATCAGGTCGATGGCCTTGTCGGGCAGCTGTCGGCTGGTGATGTAGCGGTTGGACAGGCTGGCGGCGGCCACCAGGGCACCGTCGGTGATGCGCACCTTGTGGTGGGCCTCGTAGCGTTCGCGCAGCCCACGCAGGATGGCGATGGTGTCCTCGACCGAGGGCTCACCGACGTAGACCTGCTGGAAGCGTCGCTCCAGGGCAGGGTCCTTCTCGATGCGTTCGCGGTACTCGTCGAGGGTGGTCGCGCCGATCATCCGCAGCTCGCCGCGGGCCAGCATCGGCTTGAGCATGTTGCCGGCATCCATCGCGCCCTCACCGGAGGCGCCGGCGCCGACGACGGTATGCAACTCGTCGATGAAGGTGATGATCTGGCCCTCGGCCTCCTTGATCTCGGTCAGCACGGCCTTGAGCCGCTCCTCGAACTCGCCGCGGTACTTGGCACCGGCCACCATCGAGGCCAGGTCGAGCGAGACGACGCGTCGTCCCTTCAGTGAGTCGGGCACGTCGCCGGCGACCACGCGCTGGGCCAGGCCCTCGACGACGGCGGTCTTGCCGACGCCGGGCTCACCGATCAGCACGGGGTTGTTCTTGGTGCGCCGGGCCAGCACCTGCACGACGCGGCGAATTTCGGCATCGCGGCCGATGACCGGGTCGAGGCGGCCCTCGCGGGCCTTCTCGGTGAGGTCGACGGAGTACTTGTCGAGGGCCTTGGAGCCACCCTCGTCCTCAGCGGAGGTGACCCGCTTGTCACCGCGGGACTCGTTGAAGGCCATCTCGATGTCGGCGGCGCTGAGGCCGAGCTGGGTGAAGATCTGCTGCGCGTCGGACTGGATCGCTGCCAGGGCGATCAACAGGTGTTCGGTGGCGACGAAGTTGTCACCGAGCTTGTCGGCGCGGTTCTCGGCGTCGGCCAGAACACGGGCGAAGGGGCCCGAGAGGGTGGGCTGGCTGACCGATGACCCCTGGGCGCTGGGCAGCTTCGCGATCGCCCCCTGGGCGGCCGACTCGACCAGTGCGGGGTCGACCCCGAGGCTCGCCAGCAGCGGCCCGACGGTGTTGTCGGGCACCATCAGCAGGGCGTTCAGCAGGTGGCTCGGCTCGGCCGAGGGATTGCCATGGGTCAGCGCGTTGCGCAATGCCGCAGAAACGGCATCACGACTCATCGTGGTCAGCTTGTCAGTGTTCAATGCGGTCACTCCTGTGCCTGGATTCAAAGTTGAGCTTACATGACTCAACCTTGAAGCGAGGGCCTTTGTTCCCGGGCGCAGCATGACGCGCTTGGTGATCCCCATGATTGTGATGTGCATCACTGTTTTCGCCACCGGCACTGTAGAATCCATGGAGTGTCACCCTCACCCGAGGGACCTGAGCGACGAAGGAGTCGGTCATGACAGAAACGGCGGTGCCGAGCGTCCTGGAGGCCCGACCCGAGGTCGCCGGCGAGGACCGATCGCGGGTCGCGATGACCCAGGCCGCGCTCGACATGATTCTGGCCCTGTGGGCCGTGCACGGCCCGGTCATGTTCCACCAGTCCGGTGGCTGCTGTGACGGGTCCTCACCGATGTGCTTCCCCGACGGGGAGTTCCGCACCGGTGCCTCCGACGCGCTGCTGGGCACCTTCGTCATTCCCGCGCAGACCCTGGCCGGGGCCGGCATCGACGCCGAGGCCGATGGCGAGATCGGATTCTGGATGAGCCAGGAACAATTCGAGTACTGGCGTCACACCCACCTCACCCTCGACGTGGTGCCGGGCCGCGGTGCCGGGTTCAGCCTGGAGGCACCCGAAGGCAAGCGGTTCCTGATCCGCTCACGCCTGCTGGACGACTGATGACGACCTGGTCAACGCATGAACGGGACTACCAGACAGCGCTGCTGAAGGCCCACGCCAACCTCGAGGCGCTGCTGCACGACCAGGACCTTCCCGGCGACCACGCGGTCCCCGACCAGGTGCTGGCGTCATGGCGCCGCTCCCGGGCGCACCTGCAGTCCCAGGCCGCGGCCCGGACGAGGCAGGTCTACGACGCCGGCGAGCTGCGTGAAGCCCGCGAGGCACACCCCTTCACCCGCGTGCTGCCGCTGCTGCGCTCGCGGCTGATCGAGCCGGCCACCCAGGCCGGGCTGATCGTCGCCCTGGGCGATGCCACCGGCCGACTGCTGTGGGTCGAGGGCCAGCCCCAGGTACTGCGCAAGGCCGACCGGATGGGCTTCGCCGCCGGCACCGACTGGTCGGAGGACGTGATGGGCACCTCAGCCCCCGCCCTGGCCGCACGTTCCCAGGCCGCCGCGCAGGTCATCGGCGCCGAACACTTCGCCGAGGCCGTGCACGCCTGGAGCTGCTCGGCCGTGCCGGTGCTGCACCCCTTCGCCGGCCAGACCCTCGGCATCATCGACATCACCGGCGGCCACGAGGCTGTTTCTCCGCTGGTGCTGCCGCTGCTGGAGTCCACCGCCCGGGCCATCACCCAAGACCTCGGCCACCACCTGCGGGCCCAGGCGGCCTCACCGGCCCGCGCGGCCACCCCACCCCGGAGCACCCCACCCCGGACACCCCGGACCAGCCCCACCCCCCGCACCTCGCCACCAACCCCCGCCACCCCGATGCTGCACCTCACCGGCCGCGGCACCCCACGGCTGGCCTGGGCCGGGCAGAGCCTCGAGCTGTCCGGGCGCCATGCCGAACTGCTCACCCTGCTGCACCTGGCCCCGCACGGGCGCAGTGCCGCCGAGCTCGCCGAAGACCTGCACGACCGGGCGTCGTCCGGGGGCACCGTGCGCGCCGAACTGGTGCGGCTGCGCAAGAACCTGCACGACTTCGCCGGTGGCGCCCACGGCATCGAGCTGGCCAGCCGCCCCTATCGACTCCTCGGGCGCCTCGACAGCGACTTGGCCCGCAGCCGGGCAGCCCTCGACCGGGGCGACGTCGACGGGCTGATCACCCACTACTGCGGCCAGTTGCTACCGGCCTCCGAGGCACCGGCCCTCCGCCGGGTGCGTGACCACCTGCAGGCCCTGGCCCGTGAAACCGTGCTGGCCCACGGCAACTGGCAGCAGGTCTGGCAGTTCTGTCGGCTGCCCGAGGCCGCCCACGATGTCGACCTGCTGATGTGCGTGCTGCGGCTCGCCCCGCCCCGGGCGCCCGAGCGCGCGGCTGCGCTCGTCCGGCTCGAAGCGCTGGAGGCCCAAGAACGCAACGACGGGGCCGCCTGATTGCTGTGACGCAGGTCACAGCAGTGCAACCTGTGTGCAACGTTGCGCTGCCTAGGTGTTGGTGGCGGACAGGTTCATGACACTCGGGTGATGGGAGGTTTCCCGTTGAGGGCGCTGTGGCCTCGTTCAGTGTTGTAGAAGGTGAGCCAGTCGGCAAGGGCATCGCGGCGGGCCTGGTTGCTG
>NZ_JBNJRW010000007.1:0-174109 GCF_050113895.1 Aestuariimicrobium sp. Y1814
TGGGGTGGACGAGGCGAATCGTCTTGTCTGCACCCCGGGTCCATCGGGCCACTGCCAGGCTGAGCGAGTCGCCCTTCGGGGACGACCTGGCTGAGAGTTGCAGGGCTCGGTGGCCCGGGACGCGCAGATCGGCCATAGGGCTATGCGCCAAGGACCCGGCAAGGTCCCGGAGCGCCTCAGTGAGCGACCGACCGTCACGTCCCGGACCGGAGTGCTGAATCCGTGGGCTGACGGAAGGAGCACTCTCATGATTGAGGCTACGCCCACCTACGCCGGGATCGACTGGTCCTGGCAGCACCACGCGCTGTGCATCGTCGACGACGACGGACAGCGCATCGAGGAAGCAACCGTGCCGCACACACGGCCCGGGTTGACCAAGATCACCACCCTGCTGCGTCGCCATGGCGTGGAACGGATCGGGATCGAGCGCGGCGACGGACCGGTGGTCGAGCACCTGATCCGCGACGGGTTCGAAGTCGTCGTGATCAGTGCACGGCAGGTGAAGTCACTGCGTGCCCGCTACGGCTCCGCGGGGAACAAGGACGACCGGTTCGACGCGTTCGTGCTGGCCGACGCGTTGCGCACCGACGCCGGTCGCTGGGCGATCGTGCAACCAGACAGCGAACAGACGATCGCGCTGCGGATGCTGGTGCGCGCCCGCCACGATCTGATCGATCACCGGATCGCCGTGCACAACCAACTGCTCGCAGTGCTGCAGCACAACTTCCCCGGCGCGATCGGCCTGTTCAGCCAGCTCGACATCCCCATCAGCCTGGCGTTCCTGCGCCGATTCCCCAGCGAAGCCAAAGCAGCCTGGCTCAGCGAGCTGCGGATGGCGCACTGGCTCAAGGCCAACGCATACTGCGGCCGCCACACCCCGACCCGGCTGGTCGACCACCTGCACGAAGCTGCGACCGGCCGCGTCAGCGGCGCGGCAGCCGAAGCCAGCGAGGTCATCGTGCTGACCCTCGTTGATCTGCTCGCCACCCTGCGTGATGAACAAGCCCGGCTCGAGGCCCGGATCAAGGAAGCACTCCTGGCTCACCCCGACGGCCCGATCTTCCAGTCCCTGCCCCGCGCCGGGACCGTCCGCGCAGCCACCCTGCTGGCCGAGATCGGCGACTGCCGGGCCAGGTTCCCCGACCCCCCAGCACTCGCCGCAGCCGCCGGCGTCGCACCATCGACCAGGCAGTCCGGCAAGCACCTCAACGTCGCCTACCGACGCGGCTGCAACAAACAACTCCGGGCAGCACTGGTCGACTGGGCCCAAGACACGCCCCGCGCGAACGCCTGGGCACGCGACACCTACGACCGCGCCCGAGCCCGCGGCTGCCGACACCCCCACGCAGCAAGAATCCTGGCCCAAAACTGGACCAGGATCCTGTGGCGCTGCTGGCACGACCACACGCCCTACAACCCCGACCTACACGGCCGACTCAACAGCCTCCTGACGAAGGCTGCTTGACATAGGGCTCTCAGTCGTTCAGCGGGTACTTCTTCGAGAACTCGTACTGGGCTTCGAAGATGTTGTTCAGCGCCGGGTAGACCTGCGACTGGATCTCCGCGAGCTCGTTGTAGCGCTCGTGGACCTCCATGTTCGGCTCACTGGTCGAGCCCAGCGAGGCCATCGCCTTGGCGGCCTCCTCGGTGGACCCGTGGACCCCGGCGGCCGACATCGCCATCACCGCGGCACCCATGGCCGAGACCTCCGACTGGTTGACCTCGGTGAGGCCCACCCCGCAGGCGTCGGTCATGATCTGGCGCCACAGCGGGGAACGCTGGCCACCACCGACCACGCGGATGGTGGTCAGCGGCACGCCGGTGGTCTCCTGCAGGCCCTTGAGGTTGCTGGCCATCTCGATGCTGATGCCCTCCAGCACCGAGCGGTACATGACGCCACGGTTGTGCGCCCCGGCCAGGCCGATGATGGCACCCTTGGCGATCGGGTCCCAGTGGGGTGACTGCACCGCGTTCCAGTAGGGCAGGGTGATCAGGCCACCACACCCCGCGGGGACGGCTGCCGCAGCGGCCTCCAGGGCCGGGTCGGGCTTGCCCTCGAGCTTGGGGTCACCCAGTTCGGCGCGGAACCAGCCGGCCAGGTAGGCGCCGGAGTTCTGCACGATCTCGAGCACGTACTGGCCGGGCAGCCCGGCCGCGTCGGTGCGGAACACACCCGCGTGCTCATAGGTCGGCGAGTGGACGCCAGCGACCAGGGCGGTGCCCATGTTGAGGTAGGCCTCGTCGGTGCCGATGGCACCGGCACCCAGGGCCGCGGCCTGGCCGTCACCACAGGAGGCGACCAGGGTGACCTCCTGGGACAGGCCCCAGCCCTTGCTGACGCTCGGCAGCACCACGTCGATCTGGCTGATCGGGTCGACCAGTTCGGGCAGCTGGTCGCGGCGCAGGCCGACCAGGTCGAGCAGCTTGTCGCTGAACTCCTGCTGGGACATGTCGAACAGGCCCAGGCTGTCGGCGGTGCCGCGCGAGTCGATCCACCTGCCGGTCATCGCGTAGACCAGGTAGGCGTGCACGCCGACGACCTTGGAGGCCTTCGCCATGGTCTCGGGCTCGTGCTCGTTGAGCCAGGCGAGCTTGTAGAACGAGGGGGTGACGTCGGGCTGGAAGCCGGACAGCACGTGCAGTTCCTCCGAGCCGAGGCGGCGTACCTGCTCGGCGGCGCGGCCGTCGAGCCACAGGATGCCGGGGCGCAGCGGCTGGCCCGAGTGGTCGACCAGGGCGAAGGACTGCCGCTGGATGGTGCAGCTGACGTGGGTGATCCGGGCCCGGTTGGTGCCGGAGAGCTCAGCGACGGCCTCGCTGATGGCGGCGTTGGTGGTGCGCCACCACTCGCGCGGGTCCTGCTCGTAGAAGTCGACCTTCGGGGTGCTCATCGGCACCTCGGCGCGCCCCTCGGCGAGCACCTTGCCCGTCTCGTCAACGATGATGGCCTTGGTGCTGGTGGTGGACGAGTCGACCGCAATGACCAGTGGTGAGTCCGACATCAGAAACCTCCTTGTTCCGCTACGCCGTGATGGATGGACCTCAGCTTAGTTGTGGGGTGCCCGGGCGTCAGCAGTGGGGCGGGACTGCCTGTAGCGTGAAGCCATGACGCAGATCTGGGCCCACCGTGGCTCATCAGCCGAAGCCCCCGAAAACACTCTCGAAGCCTTCGACCTGGCGATCCGGCAGGGCGCCGACGCCATCGAACTGGATGTCCAACTCAGCGCTGACGGCGTCGTTGTCGTCTGCCACGACGAAACCATTGACCGCACCACCGACGGAACCGGGCCCATCGCCGCGATGACGCTGGCCCAACTGCAGCAGTACAACATTCCCACCCTGGCCGAGGTCTACGACCTGGTCGCCGACTCCGAGCTGCGGGTCAACGTCGAACTGAAGAACTCACTGGTCGACTACCCGGGACTGGAGGCGGCCGCCGAGGCCACCCTGGCCGGGTCCCGGTTGGCGAACCAGACCCGCGAGCGGATCATCTACTCCTCGTTCAACCACCGCTCACTGGCGACGCTGGCAGCCTCGGGCACGAGCGCCGGGCTGGGCGTGCTGTACGTCGAGCGACTGGTCCGCTCCTGGGAGTACGCCCGTTCCTTCGGCGCCACCGCCCTGCACCCGCTGCACCTGAGCATCGACGCGGACGAGGTCAGCGCCGCCCACGAGGCCGGCCTGGCCGTGCACCCGTGGACCGTGGACGACCCCGACACCCTGCGCACCATGATCGGCTTCGGTGTCGACGCCGTGATCACCAACCAACCGCTGGTCGCCCGCGAAGTCCTGGGCCGCTAACGGATCCTGCTGATGGCCCCACAGCTGTCGCGCACCACGAGCCGGGGCCGCAGCAGCACCTGTTCGAGGGGCCCGTTGTCACCCTCCTGCAGGCGTTGCAGCGCCAACCGGGCCGCGACCTGGCCCAGGCGGTGCTTGGGTGGCGCGACCGCAGTCAACGGCACCGGTGCGAGGTCGGCGAACTCGTCGTCATAGGAGACCACGGCCAGGTCGCCGGGAACGCTGAGGCCGGCCCGGGCAGCTGCATGCAGCAGCAGGGTGGCCTCACGGTCACCGAAGACCAGGGCCGCCGTGCAGCCGGCCTCCCCCAGCTCGGCCAGCGCCCGGTCGATGCGCCTTGGCCACTCGTCATTGGCGTGGACGATCTCGATGCCGTCGAGGCGCTCGGCCGACTGCTGCAGGGCGGCGCGGTACCCGGCGCGGACGCCCGCGCAGGTGGCGGCGTCGCCGCGTCCGAGCATGGCGATGCGTCGGTGGCCCAGCCCGGCCAGGTGTTGCACCGCATCGAAGGCGCCACCGGCATGGTCGGAGCAGACGAACTCACTCGCCTCACCGGGGTCGTCGCGCGGCGGTTGGCGCTCCATCAGCACGACGGGCACGGGCAGGGCGCGCAGCGCCGCGATGCGCGCCCGCGGGTCGCCGGTGGTCAAGGTCGGCACGACAATCAGCGCGTCGACCCCGGCTGCCAACAGGTCGGCGATGCGCCGGTCCTCCTCGGCCGAGTCGTACTGGTAAGTGGCGAACCTCAACCCCGCCCGACCCATGCTGAGTTGGGCCTCGATGCCCTGCATCACCTGACCGTAATAGAGCTGCGTGGTGGGCACCAACACCCCGATGGTGACCGATCCCCCAGCTCCCGGCGCGGCCCTGGTTGCGACGAAGGTGCCGGCCCCCTGCCGCCGCTCGACCAGCCCCTCAGCCACCAGCACGTCATAGGCGCGCCGCACGGTGGACAGCGCCACCCCGCGCTCGCGCTGCAACTCGTCGTCGGTGGGCAGCTTGGCGCCCTGCACCCAGACCGACGCGAGGATGTCCCGGCGCAGGTCGTCGGCCAGGCGCTGGTACTTCAACGGCTTCGATTCCAATTGAGTCTTGAATCCTCTCCTCTTGGAGGGGTTGATTGAGGCAATCATACGCATCGCAGCGGAAGGTACGACCATGATCGACTCACCTGACCTCAACCGACGCACTGTCCTGGGTGGCCTGGGAGCCGGGCTGGTGCTGGCAGCCACCCCCTTGGGTGCCTCAATGGCCGGGGCCGAGGCCCGCGACGGGTTCACCGTGTACGCCACCTTGAGCCACCTGGGGCAGGTCGAGCTGACCTGGCCCGAGTCCATCGACCCCGCAGCGCGCTGGTACACCGTGCACCGCACCGCCCCCAAGGAGCCGGGGTCGGCGGCCCTGCGCCCCGACCTGGCGCTGGCGCGGATCGGGGTGCTCGGGCTGGGCACCAACCCCGCCTTCGGTGACTTCCGGTCGGCCGCGCACACGCTGAACACCTACATCGTGGTGGTGCGCGACGCCCACGACAAGGTGCTGGCGACCAGCGCCCCGGTCAGCATCACCACCGCTGAGCGCATCGACGAACAGCGCCTGCCGCTGGTGGCCTGGGCCTACCGCGACCTCGAGGAGTCGGTGGTGGTGAACTGGCGGCTGGCCCCGGGGGCCACGGGCACCGTCACCGTCAACGGGGGTGGCCGCCAGCAAGGCCGGTTCACCGGCAGCGGCAGCCTGCGGGTCAACCGCGGCCAGAGCAAGAAGATCGACACGGTGGAGGTCGTCGCCGGGCAGCACACCGTCACCCTGCCGGTGCTCGAACCCAGCAGCCGCTTGCTGCTCAGTGCCGCCCGTCGCCAGGAACTACGCACCGAGCTGGCCCGCGCGGGCAGCACCGCAGCGCTCACCTTCGCCCGGCTGCGCGACGACATCGCCAGGCCCGCCGCGCAGTGGACCTACGGACCCGCCGTCGGACCCCAGCGAATCGCCGCCGTGAAGGCCTCGCATGCTGCGCTGGCCTGGCAGCTGACCGACGACGCCGCCATGGCCCAGTTGGCCTACGACTTCTTCATGGAGGCGGGCCGGCTCATCTACTTCGGTGCGGCTGACCAGCCGCTCTACCTCGGGTCATTCTCCACTCGGCTGGCACTGGCCCATGACTGGGCCCATGACGCCTGGACGCCGGCCCAGCAGGAGTCGGCGCGGCAGGTGCTCAACCGGATCGCGGCGATCTGGACTGCCACGCACTACATCAATGACGTGCGCGAGACGAAGTCGTCCAACTGGGTGGGCATCACGCGCAGCGGCGAGGTACTGGTGAGGATGGCGCTGCTGCGCACCCCGGGCTACGTCGACGACCTGCACCGCACCGCCCTCGCGCTGGACGAACTCAACAGCCACATCGCCGACGGGTACGCGAGCAACGGCTACACCCAGGAGGGACTGGCCTACTTCATCTACCCCATGCGGGAGATCACCACGGCGGTCGCCGCCCTGCGCGGGGCCGGCAACCCGGTGCTCGAGGACGAACTGGCCCGCCACGAGTGGTTGAACCTGTGCCTGCGCACCCAGTCGAGCGTCACGGGCGGGCACCGGACCCAGTTCGGGGTGGACTCCGGGCTGAGTTCGTCCCACCAGTTCGCCGGGGAGTTCATGGCGCAGGGGCTCACCCTGGCCACCGCCGGTGAGGCCGGTGTGGCGAGGTGGGCCTACGACCATGTCAGCGGCAAGGGGTCGTCCATTCAGGACTTCGGCACCGAACTGGGGCGGGAGAACACGCTGCTGCACTACCCCTTCACCGCCACCGGGCAGGACCCCGACAGTCGACCTGACACGACGCGTGCCCTGCTGGACGACGAGGTCGGCGCGTTCTTCTTCCGCAACCGCCACCAGGACGCCGACGATGTCCTGGTCGCCACCTTCAACCGGAACACCATCGAACGCGGGTGGGAGGCGAAGGAGACCTGGGGCCTGCCCATCCTGGGCATGGGCTCACGCTGGACGGTGATGGGTGAGCGGCCGGGGAACCCCTGGCGGTTGTCGAAGCCACTGGTGGACGGCCTCGCCGAGCCGGTAACCGGACGAGGGCGCACGATCGCCTCGCGCGGCTTCGACGGGCAGGGCGGCGGTCACGTCGAACTCGACGCCGGTGAGAACTACCAGGTCGTCACCGCCCGACGCTCGATGGTGATCGACATGCGCCCGCGTGGGCAGGTCGCGACCGTGCTGGCGATCCGCGACGAGTTCAGTGACACCGCGGCGCACGAATGGACCTGGCAGCTGCCGATCGGCCCGGGGGTGACCCGGCAGCGGCTGGCCTCCGAGTCGGGTCTGGAGACCTTCGCCTACCGTCGTGAGGGTGGGTGGCTGAAGGGCTGGGTGATCCCCAGCGCCGGGCAGGTGCTCTACATCAACCGGGGACAGGTGGCCGGCATGGTGCTCCAGGCAGCCAACACCACCGCGACCACCTTCCGGGTGCTGTTGGCGCTGGGCCGGGGCACCGAGCCGGTCGCCACCCTGTCGGGGACGACCATCACCGTCGCCGGCCAGCCCTACGACCTGGACAACCTGGCGACGTTCCAGGGCTAGCCAGCGCTGCTGGTCAGCACCGTGTCCACGGCCTCGCTGAAGCTGTCGGCGAAGGCGGTGGGGGCCGGGATGCCCGGCGTCCAGTCGCGCCCGTGGCGCAGGTAGACCGAGTTGATGCCGGCGTTGTGGGCGCCCTGGATGTCGGCCTCGGCGGAGTCACCGATGTGCCAGGCGCCCAGTCGGTCGGCGCCGGGCACGGTGGCCAGGGCCAGGTCGAAGATGGCGGGGTCGGGCTTCTCGACCCCGCACTCTTCCGAGATCACGTACCCGTCGACCATGGGCACCACCCCGAGCTTGTCGAGCTTGGCCTGCTGTTGGTGGGTAGCACCGTTGGTGACGATGATGATGGTCCACCCGGCCTGCCGGGCACGGGCCAGGGCGTCCTCGACCCCGGGGGCCAGCTGCACATGGCGCACCACCCCGGCGCGCAGCACCTCGATGATCGTGGCCGACTCCTGCTCGGACAGGCCGAGCACCCCGACCAGGTCGGCGGCCACCTCGGGCTTGGGCCGAAGCCCCCGGCCGTCGGCGGCGAGCACCTGGTCGACCACTGAGGGGTCCAGGCCACGTTCGGCCACGATCTCACGCGCCCAGCGGGCCACGGCATCGTCCCGGTCGGCCAGGGTGCCGTCCAGGTCCACGAACAGGACACTCATCGCTTCGGGAACTCCTTGCGGGCGTGGGAGGCGATGCGGCCGATCATCCAGGCGTCGAGCCCGCCGCCGATGACACCACCGGCCACGGGGATGCCCTTGCCGAGCTTGGGCAGCAGCTTGGTGGTGGACGACTTCACGATCTGGAAACCGACGCCCTTGTTGATCACCATCAGCGCGGCGGCCGGCAGCTTGCTGAGCGCGACCTGGGTGATCGAACCACCCAGCGCACCGCCGAGGCCGACCTTCTTGAGCACCTCGTCGGCCTTGGCGCCGGTCAGCACCAGCAGCACCGCGGCGCGCACCTCGGGCTTGCTCACGTCATAGCCGCGCAGGTGGGCGACGGCGGCGACCATGTGGGTGGCGACGAGGTAGAACTCGACCACGTTGACCGGCAGCGCCACCGGCAGGGCGAGGAAGCCGCCCAGGCCGGTCACAAACCCACCGACGGTGGCCGCCCGGGTGTGCTCAGCGATGATCGCCTTGACCGCCGCGTCGGTATTGCCGTTGGCCTTCTTCAGTGCCTTGTCGGCGACCTTCCTGGCCGAGGGCAGCGGGCCCAGTCCGTCGATGCCGACCGAGAGCAGCTGGGCGACGAGCTTGGTGACCGCGTCCTCGGAAGGTTCCTGCTTTGCCATGGGTGTGACTCCTGGGGGTTGGGTACCGGTCAAGCCTGCCAGCCAGCGGTGCCGGCGCAAGGCAGGTTCAGGGCAGGCTCAGGGAGGAATCCGGGGTCGGTTCCCTCCCTGAGCGCAACTCCCGGGAGCAAACCGCGACGGTCAGGGGATCAGGATGGCGCGCCCACGCACTCGTCCGTTGTCGAGGTCGTCGATGGCCTGCTGGAAGTCGTCAAGGGCGTACTTCTGGGTGTGCAGCGTCACCTTGCCCTGCGCGGCCAGCGCCATCAGGTCCTGCAGGTCGGAGTAGGAGCCCACCAGGTTGCCGATGAAGCTGATCTCGGTCGAGATGATGTCGATGGTCGGCACATTGATGTTCTCGCCGTAGCCGATCACGTAGTAGAACCCGGCGCGCCGCAGCATGCGCACGTTCTCGGCCGTGGCGCCACCCTCGCCCACGAAGTCGAGCACGGCCTGCGCGCCGTGACCGCCCGTGAGCTCGAGCACCTTGTCGATGTGGCTGCCGTCGGCCAGGAACGCGTGGTCGGCGCCCAGTTGCTTGGCCAGCTCGAGCGCCTCGGGGTTGCGGTCGAGCACCACCAGCGTGGCGCTGCTCATGGCCTTCATCACCTGGATGCCGATGTGGCCCAGGCCACCGGCGCCGACGACCAGGCACACGTCACCGGGGCGCAACAGCTTGGACGCCTTGGCGGCCGCATGCTGGGCCGTCAGCCCGGCATCAGCCAGCGCCGCGACGTCGGCCGGCTCGAGCGAGTCGTCGAGCTTGACGCAGCAGCGCGACGAGGTCCGCAGGTATTCGGCGTAGCCGCCGTCGGTGTCGATGCCCGGGAACTGGTTGTTCTCGCAGTGCACGTCGTCGCCGATGCGGCACGCCCGGCACTGACCGCAGGTCAGCAGCGGGTGCAGGATCACCTTGTCGCCGACCTTCACGTTGGTGACGGCCTCGCCGACCTTGTGCACCCAACCGGCGTTCTCGTGCCCGATCGTGTACGGCAGGGGCACGTTGGTCTTGGGTGCCCATTGTTCTTCGAGGATGTGCAGGTCGGTGCGGCAGACCCCCGCTGCACCGATCTTGATGATGACGTCGAGTGGGCCCTGGAGTTCCGGTTCGGGAATGTCCTTCATTTCGAGGTTCTGGTGGTAGCCAACAACCTGTACCGCGCGCATGTGTCCTCCTAGACAGTGCCCGACGGCGCCGCGTTGCGCCGTCGTTGGCGTTGCGTTGCTTCGACGCTATGACGTGGCACTGCAGCAGGGAAGAGCCAGTTCTCATCCAGTGACAACAGCGCTCAGGGCAGGGCGGCGAGCCCCGTGCTGATGCGGGCCAGCACCTCGGCATCGGCCCGCACCCCCAGTTCGCGCAGGGCCACCAGCGCTGCCCCGGCGATGCCGTCGCGGGCGTGGCGCACCCGCTCGCCGAGCTCGGCGGCCACGAGCCGGCCGACCGGTGAGCCGGGAGCGACCACGCTGCCGCCCAGCACGATCGGCCCGTCGGTGTCGGCGCCGGTCACCGAACCGACGTTGGTGACCACCCTGGCGGCGGCCTCGGCGACGATGCCGGCGGCGACCGGGTCGTCACCCACCTCGGTGACCAGCCGCGCGGCCACCGACAGTTCCACCGGACGCCGGGCGTAGGCCCAGGTCAGGATCCGCATCAGCCGTTCGTCCCGCCACGGCTGGGACAGTTGGGGTTCGATGTCGATCAGTCCCATCAACGCATCGACCAGGGCCGTGTCCGGCCCGCGCCCGTCGAGGGCCGCGCACACTGCCCTCACGACCTGCTGGCCGATCCAGAAGCCGGACCCCTCGTCCCCGATCAACCAGCCCAGCCCATCGCTCATCGCCTCGAACTCACCGTCGCGGATGCGCGCGCCGGTGGCACCGGTGCCGACGATCACCACGGCACCGTCCGGGTCGGCGGTGGCCGAGAAGTAGGCCGCGAGCACGTCACCCTTGAAGGCCACGGTGGCCCCGAAGCCGGCCTCGACCAGCGCGGCCTCGACCTCGGGCACCCGGCCGCCGGCGGCGATCACCCCGGCCATGCACAGCGCAATCACGTCCGGCTGCGCGACGGGTTCGGGGGCGGCGGTGAAGGCGCCGGTGCAGGCGGCGACGATATTGGTCACGGCCAGGTCGAGGCCCGCCGAGGTGGGGTTGCCGGGCCCGGTGCGGGCCAGCGAGAGCGCGCGTCCGGTGTGGTCCAGCAGCACCGCACGGGTGCCCGTGCCGCCGGCGTCGACGCCGATCACAGTGCGCAGCGGGGTTGCCATTACTCCTCCTAGGTCGCCACCACCATGGCGTGGACCATTAGAGTCTGGCGGGTCACCACGAAAGGAACCAACCCGTGCCCACTTCCGCTGATCTCTTCCAGGAACAGGTCACCCGGCGCCTGCCCCTGTTGACCCGCAGCGCCCATGACGGGCCGATCGCCGAGGCCGCCGACCTGTTGGCCGATGCCGTCGCCAACGGTGGCGTCATCACCGCCTTCGGCACCGGGCACTCCGAAGCCTTCGCCATGGAGATCGCCGGGCGCGCCGGTGGCCTGATCCCCACCTCCCGAATGGCGCTGCGCAACCTGGTCCTCTTCGGTGACCGTGACGCGTCCGTGCTGACCGGGGCCGGGCTGGAACGCGACCCCGACGTCGCCGCCGACCTGTTCGCCGAGCACCCCCGCGACCCCCGCGACGCGTTCATCATCATCTCGAACTCGGGGGTGAACGGCTCGATCGTCGGGGTGGCCGAACTGGTCAAGCAGCACGGCCACCCGCTGGTCGCGGTGACCAGCCTGGAGCACACCGAGGCGGTCGAACCCAAGCACCCCAGCGGCAAGCGGCTCAAGGACTTCGCCGATGTCGTCATCGACAACCTGGGCCCCTTCGGTGACTCCACCCTGGAGGTCACCGACGGCATGACCATGGGTGCGATCAGCTCGATCACCGGCGCCTACATTGCGCAGCTGCTGACCCTGGGCATCTCCGAGCGGCTGCTGGCCCGCGGCATCACCCCGCCGGTCTACATCTCGGCCAATGTCCCCGGCGGCGATGTCCACAACACTGCACTCAAGCAGCAGTATGAGGGCCGCTTGCGGGCAGACGGCTGAGCAGGAGCACCTGCATGAGCGTCGAGATCGGTGTCGAGACCTTCGGGGACGTCACGGTTACCCCCGACGGTGAGCTGCTCACCCACGCCCAGGTGATCCGCAACGTGCTTGCCGAGGGGCAGGCCGCCGACCGCGTTGGCCTCGACTTCTTCGGGGTCGGTGAACACCACCGCGAGGACTACGCCATCTCCTCCCCCGAGGTGGTGCTGGCCGGCCTGGCCACCACCACCGAGCGCATCAAGCTGGGCTCGGCGGTGACGGTGCTCAGTTCGGACGACCCCGTCCGCGTGTACCAGCGGTTCTCGACGGTGCAGGCCCTGTCGAACGGCCGCGCCGAGATCATCGCGGGGCGCGGCTCGTTCATCGAGTCCTTCCCGCTGTTCGGCCATGATCTGCGCGACTACGAGGTGCTGTTCAGTGAGCGGCTCGACCTGCTGGCTGAACTGCTGGACGGCCAACCGGTGACCTGGTCGGGGCAGACCCGGGCCGGGTTGGAGGACCAGGAGGTCTTCCCACGGGCCGAGACGCCGATCACCACCTGGGTGGGGGTGGGCGGCACCCCGCAGTCGGTGGTGCGCGCCGCCCAGCACGGGTTGGGCCTGATGCTGGCGATCATCGGGGGCGAGCCGATGCGGTTCAAGCCGCTGGCCGACCTCTACCGGCGTGCGCTGGCCCAGCTCGAACAACCCGAGCTGCCGGTGGCCGCCCACCTGCACGGTTTCGTCGCCGAGACCGATGACGAGGCCGCCGACCTGCTGTTCCCGCACTACCGCGACCAGATGCTGAAGATGGGCGCCGAGCGCGGCTGGGGCGCCTACAGCCGCGAGGCCTTCGACGCCGCGCTGCAGCCGGGCGGCAACCTGCTGGTGGGAGGGCCGGAGACGGTGGCCCAGAAGATGGCTGCAGTCGTCCGCGGGCTGGGCCTGTCGCGCATCGACGTCAAGTACTCCAACGGCACCCTGCCCCACGAGGCGGCGCTGCGCTCAATCGAGCTGCTGGGCGAACAGGTGAAACCGCGGGTGCTGGAACTGCTCGCGGAACGCTGAGCTCGCTCACCCAGCCGCCTGCAGGCCCTCGAATTTGCGCTCACGGTGAGCGAACGCTCACTGGTTGTGCACCATAGTCACGGGTTGGTGACGAAACACCGCTGTTCGGGCGCTGGGGTATGCGTTTTCTCACAGATCGGGACTACTGTGCCTGACACAGCACGTGTGGGAACGGCCTTCGAGGTTGACGGTCGGTGCCCCCACCCAAACGCATACAGGAGCACTGATGCAGCATTCCAAGATCGGTCGCCGCGGCGTCCTGGGCGGCGCGGTCGCAGCCGCCGCCATCGCACCTCTGGCCGCTTGCGCTGGGGGGTCCAGCAACACCCCGACGGACCAGGCCAGCACCACTGACACCTCCGAGGACAACCCCTTCGGCCTGGCCGGGGGCACCTCGGTCGAGGCCGTCATCTTCGACGGTGGCTACAGCACCGACTACGTCGACTTCGCCGCCGCCGAGATGAAAAAGAAGTTCCCCGACGTGAAAGTCGAGGTCAAGCCCTCCACCCAGATCGCCCAGGAACTGCAGCCCCGCTTCGTCGGCGGCAACCCGCCGGACCTGATCGACAACTCCGGCGCCGGCTTCATCGGCTTCGGCTCGATCATCGACCAGCTCGAGACCCTCGACGACCTGCTCGACTCCAACAGCTACGAGGGTGTCCCGATCAAGGACACCATCTTCGAGGGCGTCAAGGTTCCCGGCACCTACGACGGCAAGTTCGCCGTGCTGAACTACGTGCTGTCGGTCTACGGCATGTGGTACTCGGCCTCACTGTTCGAGGAAAACGGCTGGACCGCCCCCAAGACCTACGAAGAGGCCATCGACCTCGGCGCCAAGGCCAAGGAAAAGGGCAAGTTCCTCATGCTCTGGGGCAAGGAAGCTGCCACCTACTACCAGACCTCGGCCATGATCTCGGCGATCAAGGAGGGCGGCGACGAGGTTCGTCTGGCCCTGGAGAACCTCGAGGACAACGCCTGGTCGCACCCGGCCGTGCAGGGCGTGTTCACCGCCCTGGAGACCATCGTCAAGAACGGCTACATGAAGCCCGGCGGCAACGGCACGCAGTTCACCGCCGCCCAGGCCCAGTGGTCGAACGCCCAGGAAGCCCTGATCTACCCGTCGGGCGCCTGGATCGAGAACGAGATGAAGTCCCAGACCAAGGAGGGCTTCCAGATGACCGGCATGCCCGAGCTGGTCCTCAGCGACTCCCCCGCACTCGGTTACGAGTCGCTGCGCGCCGAGGCCGGCGAGGGCTTCATCGTCCCGTCGCAGGCGAAGAACCGTGCCGGCGGCAAGGAGGTGCTGCGCGCCATGCTGTCGAAGGAGGCCGCGACCAACTTCGCCAAGACCCGTCTGGCGCCGACCATCGTCAAGGACACCATCCCCGAGGACGGCTTCGGCTCCAGCGCCCTGCAGTCGCAGAGCAAGATGCTCAGCGATGCCGGGTCGAACACCTTCGGCATCCGTTTCGTCACCTACTACGGCCTGAACAAGGAACAGCTGGTCGTGTGGAACAGCTTCCTGGCCGGTGACGCCGACGCGAAGGCGCTCACCAGCGAGCTGCAGAAGATCAGCGACCGCGTCAAGAACGACTCGTCGATCAAGAAGATCACCGTCGAGTGATTGCCCGGTAGTGCCGCCCGAACGTCCGTCGACAAGTGTCGACGGACGTTCGGTATGCGGCACTGCTCCCCGTCCGCGGCGGCACCCCGGCCGCCTCAACAGCGAAGGGTATCGATGACCACGCTGAACCCCGTTGTCCTGGAGCACGAGGCGGCGACACCCCCGCCCAAGCGCAAGACCTTCAAGAACTTCACCTTCGACCGCGTCAGCCTGTTCGTGGTCTTCCTCGGCCTGCCGCTAGCCCTCTACGCCATCTTCGTGGTCTCCCCGTTCGTCCAGGCCGTGGGCTACTCGTTCACGAACTGGAGCGGCTTCTCGCCGAACATGGACTTCGTGGGCCTTGACAACTACCAGCGACTGCTCAACGACGAGCTGTTCCACAAGGCCTTCCGCAACAACGTGCTGCTGGCCATCGTGCTGCCGCTGGTCATCGTGGTGCTGTCCCTGGCGCTGGCCACCATGATCACCGTTGCCGGCCGCAGCGTCGGCGAGGTCAAGGGCCTCAAGGGCGCCGGCTTCTACCGCGTGATCTCGTTCTTCCCCTACGCCATCCCGGCCATCGTGGTCGGCATCATGTGGGGCCAGATCTTCGACCCCAGCGGTGGCCTGGTCAACGGCATCCTCACCGGGCTGGGCTTCGAGCAGTTCCAGAGCTTCCCCTGGCTGGGCGACCGTGACACGGCCATGCCGGTCACCATGTTCATCATGGTCTGGGGCTTCATCGGCTTCTACATGATCTTGTTCATCGCCGCCATCAAGGGCATCCCCGGCGAGATCTACGAAGCCGCCCGCCTCGACGGTGCCGGACGCTTCCGCACCGCCTGGTCGATCACGTTGCCACTCATCCGCGAGAACGTGCAGACCGCCTACATCTACCTCGGCATCATGGCGCTGGACGCCTACGTGTACATGATGGCCCTCAACCCGTTCGGTGGCCCCGACAACTCGACCCTGGTCATGCCGCAGTACCTGATGACCACGGCCTTCGAACGCAGCCAGTTCGGTGTCGCCTGCGCCATGGGCGTGGTGATGGGCCTGCTGACCGGCGTCTTCGCGACCATTGTGTTCACGGTGAACCGACTCACCGGCGGCAAGGACCAGGTGACGATGGCATGAGCACTGCAACCACTGGCCGTTCCGTCGGCACCCTGAGCAGCGATGCCCCTGCCGTGCGCACCCCCAAGACCTCGGCCGGCGACAAGGCCTTCGCCACCGTGGCCCACTTCGTGCTGATCCTGTGGTCGATCATCGTCGTCGCCCCCATGCTGTGGACGCTGATGACCTCGTTCAAGACCACCAGCGATATCTTCGCCTCCCCCTTCGCACTGCCGAGTTCGCTGAACTTCGACAACTACGTCAGCGCGTGGGAGACGGCCGGCATCGGCAAGTACTTCTTCAACACGGTGCTGGTCGTCGGCGCCGCCCTTTTCCTGGTGATGCTGCTGGGCGCGATGTGCGCCTACGTGCTGGCCCGGTTCACCTTCCCGGGCTCGCGACTGATCTACTTCGCGCTGCTCGCGGGCCTGATGGTGCCGGTCTTCCTGGCCATCGTGCCGCTGTTCTTCATCCTGCAGGGCTTCGGCCTGCTGAACACCCTGCCCGGGTTGACCCTGGTCTACGTGGCCTTCGCGCTGCCATTCACGGTGTTCTTCCTCTACGCCTTCTTCCGGACTCTGCCCTACGAGATCAGTGAGGCCGCCTCCATCGACGGGGCCAGTGACTGGCGCACCTTCTTCAGCATCATGCTGCCGATGGCCAAGCCCGGCCTGGCCTCGGTGGCCATCTTCAACTTCCTCGGCCTGTGGAACCAGTTCCTGCTGCCGGTGGCGTTGAACACCAGTGAGGCGAACTACGTGCTGTCCCAGGGCCTGGCCCGGTTCGCCTCCAGCGCCGGCTATGACGTGAACTTCGGCGCCCTGTTCGCCGCCGTGGTGATCACCGTGCTGCCGGTGCTGGTGGTCTACGTGCTCTTCCAGCGCCAGCTGCAGGGCTCGGTCAGCCAGGGGACGATGAAGTAGGCCGTCACCTGCTCGTGGCCCGCACCTAGCGCCGTCGTCCGGTACCGAAGATTGACCGGACGAACTCACGGCTCGCGGTGCGGGCCATTTGCTTGAACACAGTCGAGTTGGTGACCTGCTCGATCACCGTGGGTTCAGGTTTCGGGGCGCGAGTCCTGGGCGTCGGCTTCGGGGCGGTCTTCT
The DNA here is from genome assembly GCF_050113895.1 of Aestuariimicrobium sp. Y1814. NCBI lineage: Bacteria > Bacillati > Actinomycetota > Actinomycetes > Propionibacteriales > Propionibacteriaceae > Aestuariimicrobium > Aestuariimicrobium sp. Y1814. The sequence goes on from NZ_JBNJRW010000007.1 coordinate 16,649, forward strand.
GGGCGGCCTTCTCGGCGGCTTCGGCCTCAGCGCGGCGAGCCCCCTCCTCCAGCTTGCGGGTGAGCATCTCGTGGGCCGAATCACGGTCGATCGACTGCCCATAGCGGGCCATCAGCGCTGAGCCGCGGATGCCCGGCTCCAGCACGTCGGCCGGGGTCGGGGCCATCAGGGTCTCGGGGGCCAGGATGCGTGTCGGGGCCACCGGGGTGGGGGCGCCGTCGGGGTCCATCACGGTGATGACGGCCTCACCGGTGCCGAGTCCCTGCAGCATTTCGGCCAGGTTGTAGCTGGTGATCGGGAAGGTCGCCACGGTGGCCTTGAGGGCCTTGGCGTCCTTGGGGGTGTGGGCGCGCAGCTGGTGCTGCACGCGCGAGCCCAGCTGGGCCAGCACCTCGTCCGGGACGTCGGTGGGGGTCTGGGTGACGAAGAAGACGCCGACCCCCTTGGAACGGATCAGCCGGACGGTCTGGGCAATCGACTCGAGGAAGGCCTTGGAGGCGTCCTTGAACAGCAGGTGCGCCTCGTCGAAGAAGAAGACCAGCTTTGGCTTGTCGACGTCGCCGACCTCGGGCAGCTCCGAGAACAGGTCGGCCAGCAGCCACATCAGGAAGGTCGAAAACAGCGCCGGGCGGTCGTGCAGGTTCGGCAGTTCCAGCAGCGAGATGACGCCGCGGCCGTCGGGCATCACCCGCATCAGGTCGGCGGTGTCGAACTCGGGCTCGCCGAAGAACTTGTCGGCGCCCTGCTGTTCGAGTTCGACCAGCTTGCGCAGAATCACCCCGACGGTGGCCTTGGAGACCCCGCCGAGGTTCTTCAGCTGGTCCTTGCCCTCGTCGCTGGTCAGGTACTGCAGGACCGAGCGCAGGTCGGCCAGGTCGAGCAGCGGCAGGCCGGCATTGTCGGAGAAGTGGAAGACCAGGCTGAGGGTGGACTCCTGGGTGTCGTTGAGGTCCATCACCTTCGACAGCAGCAGCGGGCCGAAGGCGCTGATGGTGGCCCGCAGCGGCACGCCGAGGCCCTCACCGCCGAGGGCGAAGAACTCGACCGGGGTGGCGCGGGGCTGCCAGTCCTGCCCGATGGAGGCGGTGCGCTGCAGCAGCTTCTCGTTCGGGGCACCCGGCGAGGCGAGCCCGGACAGGTCACCCTTGATGTCGGCCGCGAACACCGGCACACCGGCCGCCGAGATCTGCTCGGCCATCACCTGCAGCGTCTTGGTCTTGCCGGTGCCGGTCGCCCCACAGACCAGGCCGTGCCGGTTCAGCATCGCGACCGGCAGGCCGATCCGCGTGCCGGGCACCGGGGTGCGGGGCACGGGCTGCTCGTCATGCAGCAGGACGCCGAGGTCGATGGAGGGGCCGTCGAAGGTGTAGCCCCGGGTGATCTGCTCGCTCATGGCCACCAGCGTGTCACAACCCGGCAACGACAGCCGTTTCACATGACCGGTCGCGGTTTGGTTGGGTAAGCTCCAAGGGTGATCTTCAAGCGAGTCGGCGATACGCGTCCGTACCCTGACCATGGGTACGTGCAGAAGCAGTGGGCTGCGATCGCCCCCCACCAGGTGCGGTTGGACGAGTTGGTGACCACCAAGCGCACCCTCGACCTGGAGGCCCTGCTCGAGGACGATTCGACCTTCTACGGTGACCTGTTCGCCCACGTGGTGTCCTACCGCGGCGACCTGTACCTCGAGGACGGACTTCACCGCGCCCTGCGCGCGGCCCTGCAGCAGCGCCAGACCATGCACGCCCGCGTGCTCGAACTGCGCTGAGCGAACAGGAGCATGCCGGTGGAAGGTGTTGAGTGGCGACGGGCCCTGCGGACGTTGGGGACCCCGATCACGCTTCTCCTGCTGTTGGCGCTGCTGTACTTCGGGGCCCGTTGGGGATACCGCAATGTGACCGCCCCGCCGCCGCCGATCCCGATCCCCTCGTGCACCCCGCAGGCCGTCGGTTCGGTGCTGTCGAGTGAGAAGGTCCAGGTCAACATCTTCAACGGCTCCAGCACCCAGGGGCTGGCCTCGAACGTGTCACGCACCATGAAGGCCCGAGGGTTCATCGTGGAGGCGGTCGACAACACCGAGGAGAAGATCGAGACGACCATCATCGTCGGGTCGAGCAAGGACGACCCTGCGGTGCAGCTGGTCGCAGCCCAGCTCGTTGGCGCCGAGATCCGTGAGGACGGCATCACCGACGGGATCGTCGACATCCTGGTGGGCTCGCAGTTCGCCGGCTACACCAAGACCCCCTCGCCGTGGCAGATCGAGGTCAGCAATGACCCCTGCCTGCCCCCGGTGACACAGACCCCGACCCCCAGCCTCACTCCCGCCGCGACCCCGTCGTCCTGACTTTCGCAGGCGCCGATTGGCGCTCAGGGGCCTCGATTCGATAGCCTGATCGGCGGTGACGTGTCTGAGCGGCCGAAAGAGCTCGCCTCGAAAGCGAGTGTGGTGCAAGCCACCGAGGGTTCAAATCCCTCCGTCACCGCCAGAGGAAGGCCCCGGGAGACCGGGGCCTTCTGCTTTACCGGTGCCCGGCGAAGAACTCGCGCAGCAGGGCGGCCGGTTCGTCCCCGCCCACGCCCGAGACGACCTGCGGACGATGGTTCAGCCGTGGGTCACGGACCACGTCGAACAGCGAGGCCACCGCCCCGGCCTTCTCGTCGAAGGCGGCGAAGACCAGTCGTTCGACGCGGCTGAGCACCAGCGCACCGGCGCACATGGTGCACGGCTCCAGGGTGACGACCAGGGTGCAGCCCTCGAGCCGCCAGGTGCCGAGGACGTCGGCGGCACGACGCAGCGCCAGCACTTCGGCGTGGGCGGTCGGGTCACCGGTGAGTTCGCGCTCGTTGCAGGCGCTGGCGATGACCTGGCCCTCGGGGTCGAGCACCACGGCCCCGATCGGGACGTCACCGTGCGCGGGGGCCCAGCGCGCCACCTCGACGGCGGCCAGCATGGCCGCGTCCCAGCGACTCAGTGGTCGCGCCCCGCCAGGGCACGCTTGAACTGCGCCCCGAACTTCAGCCGGTCGAAGATCTCGGCGACGATCTCGTCGGCGTCGGCCTCGTCGGTGTCGTCGGCAAGGGACTCGAGGTCCATCTCCGACAGGCCGAGGTCGGCGAAGATCTCCAGGTCACCCAGTGCTTCGGAGTCGTCCTCGTCCTCGGGGGCATCGACCCCCAGGAAGTCGGCCACGTCGCGGGCGATGGGCCAGTCGTTGGCCGAGAAGGAGTCGCTGAGCAGCACCTCGACGTTGCGCCCGCGCACCCGCACGAGGACGAAGAACTCACCCGCGATCGAGACCGCGCCGATCGCTCCGCTGTCGCCGGGCAGGCGGCGCAGCTGGTTGATCAGTTCGTCGAGGTCGTTGGCCAACTCGTTCGACAGGCTCTGGACGACGGCCTCCCCGTCTTCGCGGTAGGCGGCCATGACCAGGTCGATGTCCTCGTCGGAGGCGTCCTCGATGAAGTCATCGTCCTCGTCGTCGTCATCCTCGTCGGAATCGTCGTCGAGGTCGTCCTCGTCGACATCGTCCTCGTCCTCGTCGAAGCCGATGATGTCGTCGTCAGCCAGCAGGGAGTCGTTGTCCCGCGCGTCCCGGGCGTCGATGCTCTCGATGTCTTCGCCGGCCATCACGTCCTCCTTCACGGGCGGGGGCCTCCAGCCACATGGGACATCTTGCCATGCCATCCGCGGTTTGGGTCAGGGGGTGAGGTCCATGTGGCAGAGTGATCACGTGGAACTGCACGTCATTGATCACCCGCTGGTCGCCCACAAGCTGTCGCTGCTGCGTTGCAAGGACACCCCGAGCACGACGTTTCGGCAGTTGGTGGACGAGCTGATGACCCTGCTCGCCTATGAGGGCACCCGTGAGGTGCGCACCGAGCCGTGGGAACTCGAGACCCCGCTGACCAGCACGGTGGGCACCCGGCTGGCCAAGCCGACGCCGCTGGTGGTCCCCATCCTGCGGGCGGGCCTGGGCATGCTCGAGGGCATGATGCGCCTGGTGCCGACCGCCGAGGTCGGGTTCGTGGGCATGGCGCGCAACGAAGAGACGCTGCAGCCGGTGACCTATGCCGAGCGGCTGCCCAAGGACCTGTCCGGTCGGCAGTGCTACGTGCTCGACCCGATGCTGGCCACCGGTGGTTCGCTGGGCGGCACGGTGAAGTTCCTGGTCGAGCGCGGGGCCGACGACATCACCTGCATCTGCCTGCTCGCCGCCCCCGAGGGCATCGAGAACTTCACCCGGCTGGCGGCAGACCTGAACGTGCCGGTCCGGCTGGTGGTGGCCGCCGTCGACAGCAATCTGGACGAGCGCGGCTACATCGTCCCCGGCCTGGGCGACGCGGGCGACCGGATCTACGGCCTGGCCGAATGAGCCAGGGGCTGGCCGAGGTCTTCCCCCCGCTGGGTCTGCGGATCACCTGTGGCCCGCTGGTGCTGCGCGGCATCACCGATGAGTTGATCATGCCGCTGGTCGAGGTGGCCCGGCGCGGGGTGCACAACCAGCCACCGGAGCTGACCCCGCTGGCCAATGACTGGACCACGGTGCCGGCGCCAATGCTGGCGATCAACTACGCCAAGTGGGCCTGGAACAACCGGCTGATGTTCAGCGCCGACTCGTGGATCCTGGCGCTGGCCGTCGAGTACGACGGGGAACTGGTCGGGGTGCAGGAGGGCAAGGGCGAGAAGTTCCGCGCCAACCGCTCGATCTCGACCGGGTCATGGCTGGGTCGCGCGGCCCACGGCCGGGGCATCGGCACACTGATGCGGCAGGCGTACTGCACCTTCGCCATCGACCACCTCGGTGCGCAGGAGATGTTGTCGGAGGCTTTCGTGGACAACCCGGCCAGTACCCGGGTGAGCGAGAAGGTCGGCTACCGGCGGACGGGGTCCCGGCCCGCCCAGCGCGCCGGTGCGGAGGTCGGCGAGGCGATGTACCGGCTGGTGCCCGACGACCTGGTGCGGCCGCCGTACCCGCTGGAGGTGGAGGGGCTGGAGCCGCTGCTGCGCTTCCTGGGCCTGGACGGCAGCACCGGCAACACTGCCGAGGTCGCCTGACGGGAATACCCCATGGGGGTACCGCGTTGAGCCGTCCGAGGAGGACACATGTTCAACGCAGATGTCATCAGTGAGTTCACCCCCAACTGGAGTGGCGACCCCTACGGTCGCTTCCGCTGGGCGGAGACCCTGTTCGAGCGCAAGCAGTACCGCGAGGCGGCTCGGGAGTTGCAGGCCCTGCTGGCCGAGGTGTCCGACGACCTCGAGGTGCGTCATGGCCTGCTCGATGCCCGGTTGCTGCTGGCCAGGGCGCAGTACCACGCCGCACACCTGACCCGGGCCGAGGAGACCTGCCGCGCGATCCTCGACGACCACCCGACTGAGGCCTACGCCGCCCTGCTGCTCGGGCGCGCGCTGCAGCGCCAGTCCCGCAAGGACGAGGCCGCTGCGGTGCTGGCTCGCGCCCGGGCCCTGGGCGCGGAGGTCTGACTCTGGGGGTCTGAAGGTCTGGCAAAGCACGTTGCCGCGGCGCACAATGGACCATGGAAGCTCGAACCATGGGACGCCACCTGATGGTGGTGTGCGCCGCGGTGGCCGTGCTGCTGGGCTGCACGGCGACCCCCGCCGAGGACGACTTCATGTCGCTGCGGGACCTCGCCGTCGAGGCGAACAAGTTCGACTGGGGCTGTGACGTCGACGCAGCCCCGGACGACGCCGCCACCAAGGCCAGCGTTGACACCGAGGGCTACGCCACCATCACCTGCGGCACCGACGGTCGGTTGACCGTCTGGGCCTCGGACGCCATCCGCGTCGAGATGAGCCGTCGCGCCCCGTTCTCATTCGGCCCCCCGCTCTGCGAAGTGCGCGCAGACAACTGGACCGCCCGGGGCTCGATCGAGCAGACCAGGGCACTCAGGAAGCAGCTCGGCATCCAGGTGGAACACTGCTCAATCGAATGACCGGCGGCACCCCGCCCTCAACCTCAGCCGGCGAGGGCAGTGATGTGGGTGGTGGGGTCGTTGATCATCCAGGATCCGGTGGGGGTGACGAGGTAGCTGAACCCGAGGGGTGAGGTCCAGATGAACACTCCGGGGTGGAGTTGTTCGAGGTGCCAGCCACCGTGGGTTTTCGCGCGGTGGACCCGCCGGGACAACGGCCCGAGGTTGTCCGCCCTGGTGAGTCCGCGGGTGGGGGTCCAGGGGGTGGTGTGGTCCAGGTCGAGGCCCGGGGACAGGCGGCTGGAGAACGGGAACACCTCGTAGGGGTTGCGCAGTTCCACGGCCCGGCGCATGTTCGGTGGGCATTCGTAGGAATCCACCGGCACCTGGTTGCCCGCGTCGAGGACCGGGCGCACCTTCACGCGACTGTGGCCGACCAGGGTCTTCACCCAGCCGGCGAGCAGGGGGCCGACCTGTTCACTGCGGGCCACCCCGGCACCGTCGCGGAGGACCTGGTCGGTCAGGTGCACCACCACCTCGACGGTGGGCAGCAGTTTCGCCGGGTCGGTGGTGATGGTGCCGCACTCATGCCCGGCCCACCCGGCCATCGGGCACGACGGGTCCAGGGTGGGCAGCCGATCAGCCACCTCGGCCTGCAGGAGTTGCAGGGTGTAGGCGGGGCTGGCCAACAACCCCAGGGCTTGCGCCTGCCGGAACTCCAGCGACTCCAACGGTGCGTCGGGGTCACGGGGGCACTTGCCCAGGATCACCGCCAACTGCTGGATGCGGGCCTTCAACGCGACCGCCTCCCCGGCGGGGAGGGTCGCGAAGACCCGGGTGAACCCGGCCACGGGTTCCTCGAACACCACCCCGCACTGCTTCTTCAACTCCTCATGCCGGGTTTCCGCCTGCTGGGGGTGGAGGTCGGTGACCCGGCCCTTCACGTACTTCAACAACCGGCGTCGCGACCACACCATGAGCAACGGGGTGATCTCCCCATCCAGTTGGAGGGCCTCCCCATAGGGCAGGGAACGGATGGCGTCAGCCAGGTCGACCGCGGCCCAGACCCGGAACCGGCCGGCCATCACCGCCTGCCACACACCGGGCAGCCGGTGCCGCACCGCCAACGCGTCCCCGATCTGGCAACGGACCTGGTGCTCGTCCAACCTCAACGCCGCAGCAACCTCGAGGACGCAGAACTCGGCCACCAACGGGGTTCCGTCCCCACCCCACTGCAGCATCCGTTCCGTGCCGGCCAACACCGGCCCACCATCATGGGGTGGCGTGGTGTACTCATCGGCGAACTCCGCCCACACCCGGAACCGGGTCGCCTCAGCCCGCCACACCGCCTGATTCGCCACCGCCAACTCCGCGAGTTTCCCCCGCGCCCTCGCCGCATCAAACTGCGCAACCTGCGCCATCATCGTCCCCGATCACCATTGATTCGAACTGATGATCCATTCTCCCCCGGGGGTCCGACAAAACTTGCAGAGCGCCCAACCCAGGGCGGCCCGGCCACTCAGTAGTAGTACGGGAACGCAGACCAGTCGGGGGCGCGCTTCTCCAGGAAGGAGTCGCGGCCCTCCACCGCTTCATCGGTCATGTAGGCCAGCCGCGTCGTCTCCCCGGCGAAGACCTGCTGGCCGACCAGGCCGTCGTCCACGGCGTTGAAGGCGAACTTCAGCATCCGCTGGGCCGTGGGTGACTTGCCGCAGATCTTCGAGGCCCACTCCAGGCCGACGGTTTCCAGTTCGGCATGCGGCACCACCCGGTTGACCATGCCCATCCGGTGGGCGTCCTCGGCGGTGTGCACATCCCCCAGGAAGAAGATCTCGCGCGCGAACTTCTGGCCGACCTGCCGCGCCAGGTACGCCGAACCGTAACCGGCATCAAACGACCCGACATCGGCGTCGGTCTGCTTGAACAGGGCGTGCTCCGCGCTGGCCAGGGTCAGGTCGCTGACCACGTGCAGCGAGTGCCCACCGCCGGCCGCCCAGCCGTTGACCAGGGCGATCACCACCTTGGGCATGAACCTGATCTGGCGCTGCACCTCCAGGATGTGCAACCGGCCACCCTCGGCCGCAGCCCGGCGTGCATCCACGGTGTCGGCAGTCTCACCATCGGCGTACTGGTAGCCCGAGCGACCACGAATCCGCTGGTCACCCCCCGAACAGAAAGCCCACCCGCCGTCCTTGGCCGAGGGCCCATTGCCGGTCAGCAGCACACAACCGACATCGGACGACCGCCGCGCATGCTCCAGCGCCTGGCTCAGCTCGTCCACGGTGTGCGGCCGGAACGCATTGCGCACCTCGGGCCGGTCGAAGGCAATCCGCACCGCGGGCACCTGCTTGGCGCGGTGGTAGGTGATGTCGGTGAACTCGAACCCCGGCACCACGTCCCACAGTTCCGGATTGAACGGATTGGACTCAGCACTCATGCAGCCGAGCCTAGCGATCGGGCAGACTGGGCCACGAAGGCACACCAATCACAGGAGCATCATGGGCACTCTGGCCGGAATGGGCGCGATCCTCGACGAGTCCGGGGCGGGTTTCCGCGTCTGGGCCCCCAACGCCGACACCGTCCAAGTGGTCGGCGATTTCAACAACTGGGACGACACCGCCAACCCGCTCGAGCTGGAAGGTGACAACGGCTACTGGTACGGCTACGTCGCCGGCGCCGAGGCCGGCCACGAGTACCGCTTCAACCTCACCAACGGCGAGCAGCAGTTGTCGAAGATCGACCCCTACGCCCAGCAGGTGACCAGCTCGGTCGGCAACGGCATCATCGTCGACCATTCCACCTTCGACTGGCAAGGTGACACCTTCGAGACCCCCCACCACAACAACCTGGTCATCTACGAGATGCACGCCGGCACCTTCGTCTCCCCCGACGGCGGCGTGGGCACCCTCGAAGACGTCCTCAGTGGCCTCGACCACCTCGACCGGCTGGGCATCAACTGCATCGAACTGATGCCGGTCATGGAGTTCGCCGGCGACTACTCCTGGGGCTACAACCCGGCCCACATCTTCGCGGTCGAGTCGGCCTACGGCGGCCCCGACGCCCTCAAGCTGCTGGTCCGCGAGGCCCACAAGCGGGGCATCTCGGTGATCATCGACGTCGTCTACAACCACTTCGGCCCCAGCGACCTGGACCTGTGGCAGTTCGACGGCTGGTCCGAGAACGACAAGGGCGGCATCTACTTCTACAACGACTGGCGCTCCTCGACCCCGTGGGGCGACACCCGTCCTGACTACGGACGAGGTGAGGTGCGCCAGTTCATCCGCGACAACGCGCTGATGTGGATGCGCGAGTACCACGTGCAGGGCCTGCGCTACGACATGACGCCCTACATGCGCTCGGTCAACGGTTCCGGCTGGGAGATCCCCGACGGCTGGTCCCTCTCGCGCTGGGTCAACGACGAGGTCCGCAAGGAGTACCCCAACGCCATCCTGATCGCCGAGGACCTGCACGGGGTCGCCGCGGTGACCTCCACCGGCGAGGACGGCGCCGCCTTCAGCGCGCAGTGGGACACCCACTTCGTCCACCCGATCCGCGCCGCGATCACCCAGATCAACGACCACGACCGCGACATCGAGTCGGTCCGCAACGCCATCACCTACAGCTACGGCGACGCCTTCGCGCGCGTGGTCTACACCGAGTCCCACGACGAGGTCGCCAACGGCAAGGCGCGCGTCGTCGAAGAGATCAACCCGGACGACAACGGTGACTGGTTCGCCAAGAAGCGCTCCACCCTCGGTGCCGCGCTGGTGCTCACCTCACCGGGCATGCCAATGCTCTTCCAGGGCCAGGAGTTCCTCGAGGGTGACTGGTTCCGCGACGACGTGCCCCTCGACTGGGACCTGCTCGAGGACTACCACGGCATCGCCCGCCTCTACCGCGACCTCATCCGCCTGCGCCTGAACACCGACGGGGTGAGCAAGGGCCTGATGGGCCAGCACACCCAGGTGCTGCATGCCCACCCCGACAACAAGGTCTTCGCCTTCCACCGCTGGATGGACGGCGGCCCCGGCGACGACACCGTCGTGGTGGTCAACCTGCAGAACAAGCTGTGGACCGGCTACCGGTTCGGCATGCCCGGGCGCCACGAGTGGACGCTGCGGCTCAACTCCGACTCGCGGATCTACTCCGACAAGTTCAACGACACCCCGGCCTTCGACATGGTCTCCGACGGTGACCCGCAGGACGGCCTGTCGGCCAGCGCCTCGGTCGACCTGGCCCCCTACGGGGTGCTCGTCTACACCCGCAGCTGAGCCGTGAGCACCGACGGGCACGACCGGCACCTGCGGGTGGGCACCTCCCAGCGGGAGCTCGCCCTCGAGATCCTGCGCAACGCCGCCGCCGAGGACAAACTCACCTTCGACGAACTCGAAGCGCGGGTGCCGCGTGCCCTGGGCGCGGTCACCCGCGCCGACCTGGTCGAGGTGCTCAACGACCTGGTGGCCTCGGCCGAGATCGACGAGGTGCTCGGCACCGCTGTCACGATCGGCGAGGGCCCCGGCTACACCTGGGATGAACCCCTGGTCTTCGAGAGCAAGGGGTGGAGCCTGATGACCATCGCCGGCCCTTGGGTCGTGCCACCCTTCCTCGAGGTGCACTGCAGCATCGGCGGGCTGCGGATCGACTTCAGCGAAGCCCGCGCCACGAGTCGGATCATCGACCTGGTGGTGATGGCTTCCTCCTACGGCAGCACCACCATCATCGTCCCCGAGGGCTGGGGCGTCGACTCCGCCGCCTACCAGACCGACGTCAACAACTTCACCAGCGCGGGTGTGCGCACCCGTCCTGACAAGGGCTTTCCCCGGGTGATCGTGCGGGGGCGCACCAACGGCACCGTGCAGGTGCGCCACCCCAAACCCTCTGACGTGAAGCACGCCGCCAAGGTCGCGGCCAAGGGCAAGCTGGCCCTGCCGGCCCCGCCCCGCGCACCGGCCTAGTAGTCGCGGACGAGCGCGGCCGCCGCCCGGCGCAGGTTCTGCTCCGCCCCGGCCAGCGCTTCCGGGAGCGGGGTGCCGGGCGGGGTGATCGCGCTGGCCCCGGCGATGCCGTGCTCGCGCAGCACCTGCTCGTCCATCGCCCCCACCCGCCCGGCCAGCACGTGGCAGGCGGTCTGGTGCCGGGCGGCCATCCGGGCGATGCCCTGGACGACCTTGCCCTGCAGGGACTGTTCGTCGAAGGACCCTTCACCGGTGATCACGAGGTCGGCCACCGCCACCGCCTGCTCGAGGTCGAGCAGTTCGGCGACCAGCTCGAGACCCGGGCGCGGGTTCGCGCCGACCACCAGCAGCGCCCACCCCAGCCCGCCGGCGGCACCGGCGCCCGGGACCGCGGACAGTGACTGGTCCTGCTGGGCCTCGACGAGGAAGGCCAGGTTGGCGAGCAGTTGGTCCAGTTCCTCGACCTGCTCTGGGGTGGCCCCCTTCTGCGGCCCGAACGTGGCCGAGGCCCCCGCAGGCCCCACCAGCGGTGAGGTCACGTCTGAAGCCATCACCAGTTGCACCTGCCCGAGCCGCTCGTCCAGGGTGTCGAGGTCGACCTGGTGCAGCCCCCGCAGCTTCGCTGGCGTGGGTTCCAGCACCAGCCCGGCCGCATCCAGGAACCGGGCGCCCAAGCTGGCCAGCATCCCGGCTCCACCGTCATTGGTCGCGGTGCCGCCCAGCCCCAGCACGATCTGCAGGCAGCCCTGTTCGATCGCCGCCAGCACCAGCTGGCCCACCCCGCGAGTGTCGCTGTCCATGATGCGCCGCTCGTCGGGGGCGATGTCGGCCAGGCCGACGACCTTGGCCACCTCGATGATGGCCCGGGCCCCGCTCTGCAGCCACTCGGCCTCAACGTCCTCGCCGAGCGCGTTGCTCACCGGGGTGCGGTGGCGCACCACCTGGTCGTCGGCCAGCACGTCCAGCAGTCCTTCGCCGCCGTCCGAGACCGGCGCCAGGACGACCTCGGCGTCCGGTCGGGTCTCAAGCACCCCCGCGCGGATCGCGGCGGCGGCCTCGGCCGCGCTCATCGATTCCTTGAAGCTGTCAGGGGCGGCCACCACGCGCAGGGTCATGGGCCGAGTCAACCACGTGCGACCGTCGTCCGGGTGTGAGATTTCCCATAGCAGCGTTATCAGTCCTTGACCCTGCGCGCAACCCGGCGCCGCGGACGAGCCCCTCGTCCCGACGCGGCAATGAGAACGCCCCCGGACCGTGGAGACGGTGACCGGGGGCGGCTGGTGAGCGCGCTCGGAGGGATTCGAACCCCCAACCTTCTGATCCGTAGTCAGATGCTCTATCCGTTGAGCCACGAGCGCAGGTGGCGTGTTGCCAAGAGAAGACCATACTACGGGTCCCTCCCCTCAACCAAATCAGGTCCCAGGCAGCCGCAACACACGGAATCGGAAAACTGGCTTTCCGAGCTTATGGTGAGGATCACAAGGCCTCTCGAGGTGAAGAGAAATTCCACACACCGCCGTGTCAGGAGAAGCAATGACCACCGTCGCCCCCAGCCCGTCCACCGCCCCCGTCATCGGCAACGTCCCCGACTTCCCGCGCCTTGTCGCCTGGGTCAATGAGGTTGCCGACCTCACCAAGCCTGCCGCCATCCGCTACTGCGACGGCTCCCCCGAGGAGTACGCCGAACTCGTCGACGAACTCGTCGCCGCCGGTACCGTCATCCGGCTCAACGACGAGCTGATGCCGAACTCCATCTACTCGGTCACCGACCCCAACGACGTCGCCCGCGTCGAGGACCGTACCTACATCTGCTCGGTCGACGAGGCCGACGCCGGCCCCACCAACAACTGGATGGCCCCGGCCGAGATGAAGAAGATCATGACCGAGCTGTACGACGGCTGCATGGAGGGGCGCACGATGTACGTGATGCCCTTCTGCATGGGCCCGCTCACCGCGCCCGACGCCAAGTTCGGGGTCGAGATCTCCGACTCGGCCTACGTCGTGCTGTCGATGAACGTGATGACCCGCATGGGTGATGCCGCTCTGGCCGAGATGATCCGCCGCGATGCCGAGTTCGTGCCGGCGCTGCACTCGGTCGGCTACCCGCTGCCCGAGGGCACCGAGGACGTGCCCTGGCCGTGCAGCGACACCAAGTACATCACCCACTTCCCCGAGGAGCGCACCATCTGGAGCTACGGCTCCGGCTACGGCGGCAACTCGCTGCTGGGCAAGAAGTGCTACTCGCTGCGCATCGCCTCGGCCATGGGTCGCGACGAGGGCTGGCTGGCCGAGCACATGCTGATCATCAAGGTGACCAGCCCCGAGGGCAAGCAGTACCACCTCAGCGCTGCCTTCCCGAGCGCTTGCGGCAAGACCAACCTGGCCATGCTCGAGCCCACCATCCCCGGCTGGAAGGTCGAGACCATCGGCGACGACATCGCCTGGCTGCGCTTCGGTGAGGACGGCCGCCTCTACGCCACCAACCCCGAGTTCGGCCTGTTCGGTGTGGCCCCTGGCACCGGTGAGGAGACCAACCCCAACGCGATGGCCACCATCGCCAAGGGCAACAACATCTTCACCAACGTGGCACTCACCGACGACGGTTCGGTCTGGTGGGAGGGCATGACCCGCCAGAAGCCGACCCACCTGACCGACTGGAAGGGCGGGGACTGGACCCCCGACAGCCCCGAGAAGGCCGCCCACCCCAACAGCCGCTTCTGCACCCCGATCGGCCAGGGCCCGAGCGTCTCGCCCGACTTCGACAACCCCCAGGGTGTGCCGCTGGACGCCATCATCTTCGGCGGACGACGCGCCAACACCGTCCCGCTGGTGATGCAGTCACGCGACTGGGCCAACGGTGTCTTCATGGGCGCGACCTGCTCGTCCGAGACCACCGCTGCGGCCACCGGCAAGGTGGGCGTGCTGCGTCGCGACCCGATGGCCATGCTGCCCTTCCTCGGCTACCACATCGGTGACTACCTGCAGCACTGGCTCGACATGGGCGAGCGCGGCGGCGACAAGATGCCGGCGATCTTCTACGTCAACTGGTTCCGCAAGGACGAGCAGGGCAACTTCATGTGGCCCGGCTTCGGTGAGAACAGCCGCGTGGTCAAGTGGATCATCGACCGCCTCGAGGGCCGGGCCGGTGCCGAGGAGACCCCGGTCGGGCTGCTGCCCCGCGCCGAGGACTTCGACGTCGAGGGCCTCGACATCGACCTGGAGACCCTCAAGGCCGTGGGCAGCTACTCCCCCGAGGAGTGGAACGCCGAGGCGCCGCGGATCAAGGAGTGGCTCGACAGCCTGGGCGACAAGGTGCCGGCCGAGATGTACGAGCAGCTCAACCGCCTGACCGAAGCCCTCTGACCCACAGCAACGCAGAACGCCCGAGCCGAAAGGCTCGGGCGTTTTGTTGCGCGGAGGCGGCGGGATTTGAACCCGCGTGAGGCTTGTGGGCCTCTCCCGCTTAGCAGGCGGGCGCCATGGACCGGACTAGGCGACGCCTCCAACAGCCCACCACCCTACCGGGCGGTGGCGAGCAACTGCAAAAGCCCCCTACTTGGGGTTGTAGGCGCAGGCGTCGTCCAGGTCTTCGATCGGTTTCGGGGTGGGGGTTTCAGTCGTCGACGGGGTGTCACCCGGCTTGCTCACCGTCACCGTGGGGGTCGGCGTCTGGCTGGAGGGCACCATGGTCGGGGTCGGGGTGGGGGTGACCAGCGGCATGTCCGGCGGGGTGCCACCCAGGCCGGTGATCGCATCGGCGATCCGGCGCTGCATCATCTCGAAGTCGGGTTCGTAGGTCACGTAGCCGTTCTGGCCATGGACGAACAGCACCCGGCTCATCGAGCCGTCCTTGACCCGCTCGGCCAGGTCGACCAGGTGGGGCAGCATGTTCGAGGGAATGTCGGTGCTGACCGCATTGGTGCCAGCCCTCGCGATCGCCTCGTAGCGGGTCAGCATCGTCTGCGGGTCGGCCTGGTTGATCACCGCCTTGATCACGCACGACTGCCGGCTCATCCGGTCGAAGTCGGTCGACTCGGCACGGCTGCGGGCGTACCACATGGCGTAATAGCCCGACATCTTCTTGTTGGGGCCGGGCTCGATGTATTCCCGGGCCACCTGGCCCGACCGGCTGGCCACCGGGATGCGCTCGTTGACGTTCAGGGTCACCCCACCCATGGCGTCGATCAGCCCGACCAGGCCGTCGATGTTGAGGGCGACGAAGTAGTCGATCTTGAGCCCGAGCGCCCCCTGCATGCCGAGCTTGAGGGCATCGGCACCGGGGTAGTCGGTATTGGTGAACAGGTCGGGGTGCTCGGCCGGCACGTGCGCCCAGATCGCGTTGGCGAAGAAGGCCGCATTGTCACCCGAACCGTCGGTGTAGCCGTCGGGGTAGATCGCGGCCAGTTCCGAGCCCGGCGGGAACGGGGTCTTGGCCATGTTGCGCGGCACCTGGATCAGCACCATGTCGCCGGTCTGGGTGTCGATCGAGGCGACCATCATGGTGTCGGTGGACACGTCGGTCGGGGAGTACTCCCGCTCGGCGGACTGGTCCAGGCCGACCAGCAGGATGTTCAGCCGGGGGTGCTGCTTCCAGACCTCGTCCGAGGGCCGGTCGGTGTCGATCGTCGGACGAGTGCCCGAGTCCTTGTCGTCGTTGTCGCCGAAGACGCGCTTGATCAGGTTGGCCTGGTCCCAGGAGTAGCGGGCGCCGACGGCCAGCGGGGTCGACACCACGAACGCCAGCAGCCCCACCGCGATCGCGCCGACCACGCGCTGGGCGGTGGTCAGCCGGCGGGGCCGGGTGATCAGGTGGGTGCCCACGATGAGGGTGACCCACAGCAGGGCCAGCACGACCAGCGCGACGCACAGGGCCAGCAGGTCGCTGGTGCGGGTGGCCAGCTTGGCCGCTTCGAAGGGATCGCGAGCGACATAGATGACGACCGCCACCAGGCTGACCATGATCAGCACGAACAGCCCGATCCCCCACTTGCGCAGGCGGGTGGGCAGCAGCCCGAGCCCGGGCAGGAAAGCGCCCAGGGTCGTCCAGCCCAGCGACCTGGTGAACGGGTGCACCGGACGAGGCTCCGGGACCGGCTCGTCGGCGACAGCCTGGGAGACGTGGGTGGGTTCGTCCTCGTAGGAGGCCCTCCGCGGCTCCGAACCGGGACGGAAATAGGCGTCGTAGCCCTCACCCAGCGGGTGGTCCTGCTCGTCGCTCACTGTTGGTCTCCTGTCCACGGCACCTTTGAGCGTACCTGCACCACCCGCAGGCGCGCGCTCACAAGACGTTGCGGTAGCCGCGGCTCCTGTCGAGGCGGGTGACCAGGTCACGGGTCAGTGCCTGGAACTCGGGGTCGGTGGCCCCGCCGGGGCACCACAGGTGGGTCCGTTCGACCTCGCCGTGGCTGAAGACCAGCCGGGCCCCGTCATCGGCCAGCGCCACCCGGGTGACCTCGGCCCACTCGCCGCGCTTGTCGACGCCGGGCCCGTGGATGTGGAAGCCCTCGTCGTCCAGGTCGACGAAGGTGCGCATGCTGCGCATCGAGATGACCGCGGCCCCCACCAGCAGCACCGCCGCCACCAGCAGCACCATGCCGCCCACGAACACCGCCGCGGGCCAGCCATTGGCCCCGGCGAGCACCGCCACCAGCGCACCCACCACCGAGACCACGGCCGCGAGCACGAATGCTCGCAGCGGCAGCCTGGGCCTCAGGGTGTAGGTCTTCACGCGGCGAGGGTGGGATTCGAACCCACGGAGGTTGCCCTCGGCCGCTTTCAAGGCGGCTGCACTAGTCCACTATGCGACCTCGCCATCCGGGGGTAGCCCCGGCCGGACCATGCTACTCGATACCACCGTCACGAACGTGGCAGGCTGGGCCCATGCGCGCCATCAACGTTCGCCAGCCAGCACCGGGACAGACCGACTCCAAGGGCCGCCCCCTGCGCCCCGGCCCCGAGACCCTGTTCGTCGACGAGGTCGAACAGCCCACCCCCGGCCCCGGGGAAGTCCTGGTCCGCACCGTCGCCGCCGGGGTCAACCGGGCCGACCTGCTGCAACGCCAGGGCCTCTACCCGCCACCGAAGGGCATCACCGACATCATCGGCCTCGAGGCGGCCGGCATCGTCGAGACCCTCGGTGAGGGTGTCGATTCCTGGCAGGTCGGCGATGAGGTCGTCGCGCTGCTGTCGGGCGGCGGCTACGCCGAGTACTTCGTGGCCCCCGCCGGTCAGTTGGTCGCCCCGCCGAAGGGCACCGACCTGGTCACCGCCGCCACCCTGCTCGAGGTCGCCGCCACGGTCGTGTCCAACATGGACCATGTGCACCTCACCGAGGGGGAGACCTTCCTCGTCCATGGTGGTGCCGGCGGCATCGGCAGCTTCGCGATCCAGTACGCGAAGGCGCTCGACTGCCGGGTCGCGGTGACTGCGGGTACGCAGGCCAAGCGCGACTACTGCCGCGAGCTGGGTGCCGACATCGCCCTGGACTACCACGAGGACTGGCTGGCCGACCTGCGCGAGGCCACCGACGGCCACGGCGCCGACGTGATCCTCGACATCATGGGCGCGAAGTACCTCGGCCTCAACGTGTCGGCGCTGGCCGCCGACGGGCGGCTGGTCATCATCGGCATGCAGGGTGGCACCAAGGGTGAGCTGGACATCGCCCAGCTGTTGTCCAAGCGCGGCACCGTCACCGCCACCAGCCTGCGGTTCCGCAGCGTCGAGCAGAAGTCCGAGATCGCCGCCCGGGTCGCCGAGACCGTGTGGCCGCTGGTCGAGCGCGGCACCATCGTGGCCGCCCCGGTCGAGCAGTTCGCCTTCGAGGATGCTGCCGGCGCGCACGCGCGCCTGGGTTCGGGTGAGGTGAGCGGCAAGCTCGTCCTGACCTTCTGAGGGTTCAGCCCAGGGGCAGCCGGACGAGCACCTGGGTGCCCCCGAAGCGTCGCGGGGCCAGTTCGATGCTGCCCCCGTGGGCCTCGATGATCGTGCGGGCCACGCACAGCCCCAGCCCGCTGCCAGCGGCCGGGTCGAGGGTGTCGGGCCGGGCATTGCCGGCCCGGACGAACCTGTCGAAGACCTGGTGGTGCTCACCGTCGGGAATGCCGACCCCGTTGTCGGTGACCTCGATGACCAGGTCCGGCCCGGCGACCACGCTCGCCACCTCGACCAGTCCACCGTCACGGCAGGCCTCGACCGCATTGCAGACGACCTCGTCCAGTGCCCGGTCGATGCGGGCGACGTCCACGGGGATGGTGGCCGCGGCCACGTCGTGCAGCACCACCCGCTGGGGGCTGTGCGGGCCGAGTGCCTCGGTCCAGCGGACGACGGCGTCGCGCACCAGGTCGTCAGCCGCTACCGGTCGCGGCCTGACGAAGTCGGGCTGGCGGGCCCGGTTGAGCACCACCATCGCCGAGACGGCCCGTTCCAGCCGCTCCACCTCACCCAGCGCCAACCCGGTGCGCACGATGTGGATGATGTCGGCCGAGTACTCCTGTTCGGCGGCCAGCGCGGCCAGGGCCTCCTGCTCGGCGGCACCCGGTCGTGGGCTGGAGCGGGCGGCGAGGGCTCGGCTCAGCAGCGCGGTCACCGCCAGTGCCACGACGGCCAGCGCGGTGACCAGCAGCAGGTGGCGGCGCAGGTCGTCCTGGTCGGTGCGGTGGAAGTGCACCAGGGTGACCTGGTCGGTGCTCGCCCCCACCTGCACGGGGTGGGTGGCCCAGCTCAGCGTGCCGACCCCGGCGAAGCGCTCCCTGCCCGACGACCCGGGAGCGGTGACCTGTTCGCGAGCCGCCGGGGGCAGTTCCTGCCAGGCGAGCGCCCCGGAGCCCAGCGCCTGCCCGAGCTCACCGGCGGCCCCACCGACCACCAGTTGCCCACGGCCACTGGTGTGGGAAGCGATGAACACCTCGATGAAACCGGCCGCATCCGCGAACGGTGCCCCGGTCCGTGGGTCGACGGCGTCGGAGGCCAACGCGTTCAGCGCTGTCGCCTGCTCGTCCAGTGCCCGTCGTGCCGAGGCGTTCAGGTCGGCCCGCAGCACGAGCCCGAGCCCAACGACCAACAGCACCAGGGCCAGCGCGGCCGCCCCGATGCGTGAGAGGTCCTGCCGTGTCATGTCGGTCCCCCTTCCCACCGTCGAACCTAGGTGGGGGTGATGGGCCGCAGGTGAGGACTTCGTGAGAGACCTCTCACCTGCTGCGGTACGCTCACGGAGTGTCCAAAGTCCTGACTTCAATTCCGGCCGGCGAACGCGTCGGCATCGCTTTCTCCGGTGGCCTCGACACCTCGGTGGCGGTCGCCTGGATGCGTGAGAAGGGTGCGATCCCCTGCACCTACACCGGTCAGCTCGGCCAGTACGACGAGCCCGACATCGACTCAGTGCCCGGGCGCGCCATGCAGTACGGCGCTGAACTGTCCCGCCTGGTCGACTGCCGTGAATCGCTGGTCGAGGAGGGCTTCTCGGCGCTGGCCTGTGGGGCCTTCCACATCCGCTCGGGTGGTCGTCCGTACTTCAACACCACCCCGCTGGGGCGTGCGGTCACCGGCACCATGCTGGTGCGCGCGATGGCCGAGGACGACGTGAACGTGTGGGGCGACGGTTCGACCTACAAGGGCAATGACATCGAGCGGTTCTACCGCTACGGCCTGCTCGCCAACCCCAGCCTGCGCATCTACAAGCCGTGGCTGGACGAAGCCTTCGTCAGCGAGCTGGGTGGTCGCCACGAGATGAGCCAGTGGCTCACCGAACGTGACCTGCCCTACCGCGACTCGCAGGAGAAGGCCTACTCGACCGACGCGAACATCTGGGGGGCGACCCACGAGGCCAAGACCCTGGAGCACCTCGACGTCTCGCTCGAGACCGTCGAGCCGATCATGGGCGTCAAGTTCTGGGACCCGAGCGTGGTCATCGACACCGAGGACGTCACCATCACCTTCACCCAGGGCCGCCCGACCGCCATCAACGGACGCGAGCTGTCGCCGGTCGACCTGGTGATGACCGCCAACGAGATCGGTGGGCGCCACGGGCTGGGCATGACCGACCAGATCGAGAACCGCATCATCGAGGCCAAGAGCCGCGGCATCTACGAGGCCCCCGGCATGGCGTTGCTGTTCATCGCCTACGAGCGGCTGCTGAACGCCATCCACAATGAGGACACGCTGGCCAACTACCACTCCCAGGGCCTGCGGCTGGGCCGGCTGCTGTACGAGGGCCGTTGGCTCGACCCGCAGTCGCTGATGCTGCGTGAGTCGATCACCCGCTGGGTGGCCAGCGCGGTCACCGGCACGGTGACGCTGCGGCTGCGGCGCGGCGACGACTACACCATCCTCAACACCGAGGGCCCCTACCTGAGCTACCACCCCGACCGGTTGTCGATGGAGCGGGTCAACGACGCCGCCTTCGGCCCGACCGACCGCATCGGCCAGCTCACCATGCGCAACCTCGACATCGCCGACACCCGCGAGAAGCTCGAGATCTACGCCACCCAGGGCCAGCTCGGCGGCACCCACGCCACCCTGGTCGGCGAGCTCGACCAGGGCCGGGCCGCGGCGATCCCCAGCATCGGCATGGGCCCCGAGGACGAGGACGCCTTGGACCGCGCGGCCATGGAGTTCGGCACCGACTGAGGGGTCGCTCGGGGGTCACTCGGGGTCGCACCCGACAGACACCGGCGGGGGCGGGGACAAGGATCAGTGGTGTGAACACCACCGCGAGCACTCCCCACTCCTTGTCCCCCGCCGCCGCCGTTGAAAACCTCACCAAGACCTACGGGTCGGGCGATGCCCGGGTCGTCGCCCTGGACGGGGTCTCGGTCGAGATCCTGACCGGGCAGTTGACCGCCGTCATGGGCCCCTCGGGCTCCGGCAAGTCCACCCTGATGCACTGCATGGCCGGCCTCGACCGGCCGACCTCGGGCCGGGCGCTGCTCGGCTCCACCGACGTCGCCACCCTGAAGGACCGCCAGCTCACCAAGCTGCGCCGCGAGCGGATCGGGTTCATCTTCCAGCAGTTCAACCTGGTGCCCACGCTGAGCGCCGAGGAGAACATCCTGCTGCCGCTGTCGATTGCCGGGCGCAAGCCTGACCCCGACTGGTACGCCGAGGTGATCGAGGCGGTCGCCCTGGCCGACCGGCTGACCCACAAGCCTTCCGAGTTGTCCGGTGGCCAGCAGCAGCGCGTGGCCTGCGCCCGCGCCCTGGCCGGTCGTCCCGACGTGATCTTCGCCGACGAACCGACCGGCAACCTCGACTCGGTCAGCGCCACCGAGATCCTCGAGTTCCTGCGTCGTTCGGTGGACGATCTGGGTCGCACCGTGGTCATGGTCACCCACGACCCCTACTCGGCCTCCTACGCCGACCGCGCCCTGTTCCTGGCTGACGGCCAGATCGTCGACGACGTCACCGAACCCACCCACGAGGTGGTGCTGGAGACCATGGCCCGGCTCGACCCGCGCCGTTCCCGCAGCACCCGTGGCCGCGCCGGGCTCGAAGTCCTGGTGGGTGCCTGAGCCATGTGGAAGGCAACCTTCACCTCGCTGTGGAGCCGCAAGCTGCGGCTGAGCATGTCGGTGGTGGCCATCATCCTCGGGGTGGCCTTCGTGTCCGGCTCGTTCGTCTTCTCCGATATGATCCGCGGCTCGTTCAGCGGCATCATCAACTCCACCGTCCCCGATGTCGACGTCAGCAAGGACTCGACGGCCTCGACCGAGGACGGCACCGCCGGCACCAGCAAGATCAACCAGGCCCTGGTCGACCAGGTGCGCGGGGTCGACGGGGTCAGTGACGCCGCCGGCGTGATCACTGCCGCCGGGGTGGTCGTCATCGACCAGCACGGCAAGGCCATCGTCAGCGTCGGCCCCCCGCAACTCGGGTTCAACTGGCACACCCAGCCGGCCCTGGCCGGGGCCACCGGCCCCCGCCTGATCGAGGGCCATGCCCCCGAGGCCGACGACCAGATCGTGATGGACCCCGACACCCTGCGCAAGTCCGGCTACAGCATCGGCGACCGCGTCAAGGTGATCACCCCCACCGACGGGACGATCGAGGTCACCGTCGTGGGCACCGGTTCCTTCGGCGACGGTTCCACCGCCGGGGCGACCTACCTGTTCTTCACCACCGCCCGGGCCCAGGCCCTGTTCCTCGACGGCGCCGACAGCTTCACCAGCATCTGGGTCACCACCCACGCCGACGCCGACCGCGCAGCCGTGGCCGAACGCATCCAGCAACTCCTGCCCGAGGGCTACCTCGCCCAGGACGGGCAGGTGCTGGCCGACGAACAGCAGGGCATCGTGGCCTCGTCCATGGGCTTCCTCGACACCTTCCTGCTGGTCTTCGCCGGCATCGCGCTGCTGGTGGCGACCTTCCTGATCGTCAACACCTTCACCATCCTGGTCGCCCAGCGCTCCAAGGAACTCGCCCTGTTCCGCTCGATGGGCGCCAGCCGCGGCCAGATCATGTCCACGGTGCTGGTCGAGGCACTCGTCCTGGGTGTGGTCGGGTCGGTCATCGGCCTGTTCACCGGGGTGGGGCTCGCCTACCTGCTGAAGGCCGGCATGAGCTCGGTCTGGGACATCGGACGAGTCTCAGTGACGCTTGGCCCGACCGCCATCATCGCCTCCTTGGGCACCGGCCTGGTGGTCACCCTGGTCGCCAGCCTGGGCCCTGCCCGCCGGGCCACCCGGATCGCTCCGATCGAAGCCATGACCAGTGCCCAGACCGAGCAGGAGAAGGGCCTGGGCGCACGCGCCGTGGTCGGGGTCGTCCTGGCCGTCCTCGGGGCGGTCGGCATCCTGCTCGGCCTGTTCACCGACATCCCGGTGCCGATGGCCTGGGCCGGCGCCGGGATGGCGGCCGCGATGATCGGTGTCGCGATCGCCTCCCCGCTGCTCGGACGACCGGTCGTCTGGCTGGTCGGGCGGCTCTACCGCGCCCTGTTCGGTGAGGTCGGCAAGCTGGCCGAGCTCAACTCGATCCGCCAGCCGCGCCGCACCGCCGCCACCGCCTCAGCCCTGATGGTGGGCCTGACCCTGGTCTCGACGATCGCCATCTTCGGCCAGTCGGCCACCGTCTCGGTGACCGACCAAGTCGAGAACACCGTGCGCGGTGACTACCTGGTCGGCCAGCAGGGGTTCACCGAGTTCCCCGCCGTGGTCGGTGACAAGGTGGCCGCCGTCGACGACGTCGAGGCCGTCCACCGGATGAAGATGGGGCTGTTCATGGACGGCGAGGAGTACCTCGGCGTCGGCGGCATGGACCCGGAATCCTTCGACAAGCTGATGACCATGAGCATGGTCAAGGGTCGCAACATCGCCGGCCCCCACGAGATGCTCATCGAGGAATCGGTCGTCACCGACGAGGGCTGGGACATCGGCACCACGAAGACCTGGTTCTCCCCCGAGGCGCAACGCACGGTCACCTACACCGTGGTCGGCATCTACTCCAACGGGGAGGGCACCAACATCTTCGACAAGTGGGTCACCACCGAGGGCCTGCAGTCGATGGGGCTGGGCGCCAGCGACGTGTTCCTGACCATCGACCTCAAGCCGGGGGTCGACCCCACCGCCGCCCGCACCCACCTGGACGCCGCCGTGGCGGACATGCCGCTGGTCAGCGTGATGGACACCCATGAGTACACCGAGCAGCTGCTGGGCAACCTGGCCCAGGTGATGGGCCTGCTCTACGGCCTGCTGGCGCTCAGCATCGTGATCGCCGTGCTGGGCATCGTCAACACGCTGGGCCTGAGCATCATCGAACGCACCCGTGAGATCGGGCTGCTGCGGGCCATCGCCCTCACCCGCTCGCAGGTGCGTCGGATGATCACCCTCGAGTCGGTGGTGATCGCCCTGCTCGGGGCGGTCGTCGGGGTCGGCCTGGGCACCGCCTTCGGGGTCGTGCTGCAACGCATCATCGGCGCCGAACAGGACGTCCACCTGCTCAGCATCCCGTGGGACCAGCTGGCGCTGTTCGTGGTCGCCGCCGTCGTGGTCGGGGTGCTGGCCGCGGTCTGGCCGGCCCAGCGGGCCGCCCGCACCGACGTGCTCGCGGCGATCGCCGCCGAGTAGGTCAGCTGGTCCAGGCCCGCCACAACGCGGCGTACTCGCCGTCAGCAGCCATCAACTCGTCGTGACTGCCCAGCTCTGCCACCCGCCCATCGATGACGACCGCGATCCGGTCGGCATCATGGGCGGTGTGCAGTCTGTGGGCGATCGCGACCACGGTTCGTCCGGTCAGCAGCGCCGACATCGAACCCTCGAGGTGCCGGGCGGTGCGCGGGTCGATCAGGCTGGTGGCCTCGTCAAGCACCAGGGTGTGCGGGTCGGCGAGCACCAGCCGGGCCAGCGCCACCTGCTGGGCCTGGGCCGGGGAGAGCTTCACATTGCCCGACCCGACCAGCGTGTGGATGCCCTGCGGCAGCCGATCGACCCAGTCATGGGCATCGACGGCCTTCAGTGCCCTGCGCACCTGCTCGTCGGTGGCGGTGTCCTCCCGCGCCAGGATGATGTTGTCGCGGATGCTGCCGACGAACACGTGGTGCTCCTGGGTGACCAGCGCCACCTGGGTGCGCAGTTCGTCCATCGGCAACCCCATCACGTTCACCCCACCGACCAGCACCTCACCGGTGCGGGGACGGTTGATGCCGGCCAGCAGCCGACCCAGGGTCGACTTGCCCGAACCGGACGGGCCCACGATCGCCAGCCGCTCCCCCACCGCCAGGTCGAGGTCGACTCCGTGCAGCACGTCGTGGCCCTCGCGGTAGGCGAAGCGCAGGTCGTGGCCGACCAGGTGCGCATCGGCGGGGCGCTCGTCCACGGCGACCCGGTCGGGTTCCACACTGTTGATGCCCAGCAGTCGCGCAGTCGAGGCAATGCCCGACTGCAGCCGGTCGACGCACTGCAGCAGCACGTCCATGGGCCCGACCAGCTGCTGGCAGTACAGCGCGGCGGTGGCGACCTGGCCGAGGCTCACCCAGCCGTTGCTGTAACCGACCGCCCCGAGCACCACCACCAGCACCAGCGGCGCCTTCAGCGCGGTGTCGGTGCCGGTGTAGAGCAGGTTGCGCAACGTCATCGTGTACCGCTCGGCCTGCCCGGAGACCTCGGCATCCCCGTCGGTCACCCGCACCCGGCGGCGCTGCAGGTTCAGCGACTCGACGGTGCGGGCCGACTCGACCGACTCGGTCAGCGGGGTGTTCATCGCCGAGTAGGAGCCGCCCTCGGTGATGTAGCCGGCCAGTGAACGCTTCAGGTACCAGGACGCGACCAGGCCGAACAGCACCAGCGCGACCAGGTTCGGCAGCGCCAGCAGCGGTGCGGTGATGACCAGGGCGGTCAGGGTGATCGTCACGGTCGAGGTACTGATCAGGAAGTGCGGCAGCGCGAACTGCACCGACTCGGCCATCACCGAGACGTCGCGGGTGACCCGGGTGACCAGGTCGCCGGTGCTCGCCGATTCCACCCGTGACAGCGGCAGGCGCAACACCGAGCGGACGACACTTTCGCGCGCGCTGGCGAGCAGGTCGTTGCCGTAGACAGCGGTGACGTAGCGGGCGGTGAACCCGAGCAGGGTCTGCCCCAGCACGATGAGGACACCGAGGACGACCAGTCGGGTCAGGTCACCACCCAGGCTGAGGTCACCGGCGCGGGCCCGGTCGATGACCACCCCGAGCAGGGCCGGCAGCAGCACCCCGCAGATGGCGGCACCCACGTTCGAACCGAGCAGCGCGGCCAGCATTCCCGGGCGCCGGGCGAACAGGGTTTTCACGAAGCCGAACACGGCCGAGTTGTCGGCCACGGGCAGGCCACGTTCAGGAGCGCGGGAGTTCCGGAAGAACTCCGTGGCCCGCTGCTGGCGCAGCACGTAGCGGGTGCGCAGGTCGGCCAACCGGCGCAGCGGCCCACCGCGGTGGGTGGGGAACAATTCGTCGGGCAGGTCGCTGCGACGCATCGGCTGGTCGGTCCAGGTCTCGCGGGACCCCTCGAGCACGCTCATGCCAGCACCTCCTCGTCCAGATCGACCCCCCGCGCGACGATGCCGCGGTAGTCGGGGTTGCGCATGAGCTGGTCATGGCGCCCGGTGGCCACGCACACGCCGTCCTTCATCAGCACGACCCGGTCGGCCTGGTGCAGCCACAGCGGTGACACGGTGGTCACGATGGTGGTGCGCCCACGCCGGTGCGCCGGGACGCGCTGCGCAATGCGGGCCTCGGTGTGGGCGTCCACGGCCGAGGTGGGTTCCACCAGCACCAGCACGTCGGGGTCCAGCAGCAGGCCGCGCGCCAGCACGAGGCGTTGCCGCTGCCCACCGGACAGGCCTCGTCCGCGTTCGTCGACGCGGCCGGCCCAGCCACCGGGGACGGCTTCGTAGACGTCTTCGGCGTTGGCGACCAGCAGCGCCTGCTCGGCCTGTTCACGGGTGGCCTGCCCGTGCGGGTCGACCACGTTCTGCAGGGTGCCGGCGAAGACGCCGGCCTGCGCGTCGGAGACGACGATGTGCTGGCGGACCTGCTCGATCGGCACCTGGGACAGGTCGACCCCGCCGACGCTGACCCCCCATCGTCCGACTGCCCGTTCCCGGTCGCGCTGGGCCTGGCGGGCGCGCTCTTCGCGCAGCCGCCGGCGTTCCGCCTTGGCCTCGCGGCGGTTGAGGTCGGTGTCGACGGCCAGGGCGACCTCGTCGTCATCGGCCAGGTAGCGCCCGATGCGGTCGCAGACGGCCGCCGAGTCCTCGGGGACGGCCGAGACGAGGATGGTCAGTTCGCCGGGCCGGGCGACCACGCCCGAGGCCTGGTCGATGATGACCTCACCCAGGGGCAGGTCGACCGGGTCGCTGGGCTCGGTCCAGGGCACTTCCTGGCGCAACAGGCCCAGCGCCTTCTCGGCCGAGACCAAGCCCTGGGTCCACCGGTTGATGAACTGGAACAAGGTGTTGACCGGGCCGACCAGGAAGACGGCATAGCCGAAGAAGCTGACCAGCTGGCCCGGCGTCAGGGCGCCCGAGATCACATCGCGGGCACCGAGCCACACGATGACCACCATCAGCCCACCACTCATCAGGGTGGCCATGGCGTCGACCCCGGCCTGCCACGGGGCGGCCCGGTCACCGGACTGGCGCACCAGCTGCGACTGCCGGGCGTAGTTGTCGCCGAAGGTCCGTTCCCCACCGATGCCGCGCAGGATGCGCAGCCCGGCCACGATGTCGGTGGCCATGCCGGTCAGGGTGGACGAGCGCGACCGCATCTGCGTGCGGGCCCGGCTCAGCGGCCCCAGCAGCGGCCCCGAGGCGATCACCATCAGCGGGGTGGCGATCAACACGATCAGGCCCAGCCGGGTCGATTCCTGCAGGACGACCACGGCCACCACCAGGATCGCCAGCACCGAGGCCACCGCCCGGTTGGTCACCTCGGTGACCGCACCGAAGATGTCGGAATCACTCATGGCCACCGACAGCACCTCACCGGTGGGGGCGCGCCGGGGCAGGTGGTGGCCCAGTTCCATCGCCTTGCGGTTGGTCAGCATCATCGAGCGGTTGAACACGGCCAGCCACTGGGACACCCCGGTGGTGTGCATCAGGGTGCCCGAGATGGACGCGAAGGCGATGTTCACCGCCAGCACCGCGGCCCAGCCCACGGTCGTCCACAGGTTGCCCGAGGCCACGCCGGAGTCGATGGTGCGGCCCAGGAACCAGGGGGTCAGGCCGTTGGGGACGTACCAGCAGATCGCCAGCAGGGTGGTGATCGCGACCAGTCCGCGGGACTGCCACATCAGCCACAGCATGAACCGGGCCGGGGAGCGGGTGTCGGGGGTTTCGGGCGTGCTGGGCAGGTCCACCGGCAGCGGGCCCTCGTGGGTGGCTGGCAGCCCGTAGGCGTGGACTCTGGGCGGGAACGTCTGCATGGCGTCCGCCAGCCTACGGGATGGGTAGTTAGCGGCGCTAACGGTTATCGGGGCGCCCAGCGCTACTCGCAGTAGTAGTCGCTGACCCTGTCACGTGTTACCCATTGTTCATCTGGGGGCTTTCGAATACTAACTTTCGTCAATGCTTTGCCGACGACTACTTGAGGATTCAACCGAATGCGAATCGCGTCTAGGTAGGGGTACTCAAACACTTCTGGGGACGTACTCAAACCGGTGCACGGTGGGTGCCCAAGCAAGACAAGTAGTAGCCCCCCGCCAGCGGGATCCCGCCGCAAACACGGCCGTGGGAGCCTTGTAGAGGGTCGAAATCAGGTGGAACCCGTAGGGGTGGCCCTTACGTCAGACCTCCCGAGAACACCTGAGGGACCGCCTGAGGCAAGAAGGACGGAAATACGCACATGAGCACCACCATCAATACTGATCTGACGATTCCTGCCTGCGTCGAATACGCTGACCTGTTCCAGGATCCGATGCTCGAGGACCAGGTCGCCCCGAAGAATGTCGATGAGCGCCGCCAGTTGATGATGATGCAGCGCAAGGCCGAGAACATCTGCCTCGACTGCCCCCTGATGACCCGCTGCCTCTACACCGCCGTCGTCGAGCACGACGTGGCCGGGCTGGTGGCCGGCACCACCCCGCGCCAGCGCGCCGAGATGCGCAACCTGCTCGGGGTCAGCCCGAAGCCGGAGGACCTGGACACCCACGCCGGTGTCTCGGCCCCCAACCGCCAGGTTGACCACAACGAGGTCGTCCGACTGCGCAATGCCAACCCCTACGAGTCGCTGGAGTCCATCGCCCAGCGCCTGGGCTGCTCGCTGTCGACGGTCAAGCGCCACCTGCGCAAGGCCCGCAACCAGGACAGCGAGGCCGGCCCGGCGACCACCACCGAGGTTCCCCCGAGCGTGGAGCAGGTGATGACCGCCTACCGCACCGTCACCGCCCCTCGTCCGAGCCGCTCGAGCCGCACGGTGCGCGCTGCCTGACAAGCCGGCGTCACCTGCTGTTCAACCGGCAGTGGCAAGCTAGGAATCATGACTGCTACCGACTGGCGCCCACAACTGGTTGCCCTCGACATCGACGGAACCCTGCTGGATGAGGCGGGCGTGATGCCCGACCACATCAAGGAGTCGGTCTCGAGGGTGCTGGATGCGGGCGTCCCGGTGGTGCTCTCGACCGGCCGCGGCTGGTACGCCACCGAGCCGGTCTTCGAGGCCCTGGGCCTGCCGCCCGGCCCGTCGGTCTGTTCCAACGGCGCCGTGCTGGTGACCTACCCACCGTTCGAGCTGGTCGAGGTGGCCACCTTCGACCCCGAGAAGGTCATCCGGCACGTGCATGCGTTGTCCCCCAATGCCCGGATCGCCGTCGAGGTGATCGGCAAGGGGTTCCGACTCAACAAGCTGTTCCCCAACGGTGACCTGGCCGGTCAGATGACCATCGAGACCATCGACGAGCTGTGCGCCGAGCCCGCGAGCCGCGTCATCGTCCGCGACCCCGATGTGGCCTCCGAGGAGTTCCTCACCCTGGCCGACGACCTGGGCATGCACGGCGTGAGCTACGCCGTGGGCTGGTCGAACTGGCTCGACATCGCCCCCGAGGGCATCAACAAGGCGCAGGGCCTCGAGAAGGTCTGCGCACCGCTGGGCATCAAAGCCGAAGACGTGCTGGCCATCGGCGACGGCTACAACGACATCGAGATGCTGGCCTGGGCCGGTCGCGGTGTCGCCATGGGCCAGGCCGCCGACGGCGTGAAGGTGCACGCCGACACGGTCACCGGCACCTTCTTCGAGGGCGGGACGAGCCAGGAACTGCGGCGCTGGTTCTAGCCCTGGACCGGGGTCAGGGCCTCCCGGCCACCGAGGTAGGGGCGCAGCACCTCGGGGATGCGCACCGAACCATCGGCCTGCTGGTGGTTCTCCAGCAGCATGATGATCATCCGGGTCATCGCGCACAGGGTGCCGTTCAGGGTGGCCACCGGGCGGGTACCGCCCTCGAACCGGCCACGGATGCCCAGGCGACGAGCCTGGAAGTCGGTGCAGTTCGAGGTCGAGGTGATCTCGCGGTAGCGCTCCTGCGTCGGCAGCCAGCCGTAGCAGTCGAACTTGCGGGCCGCCGACAGCCCGAGGTCACCCGAGGCCACGTCGAGCACCTGGAAGGGGATCTCGAGCGCGGTGATGAACTCCTTCTCCCAGGCGAGCAGCTTCGCATGCTCGGACTCGGCCTCGGCCGGGTCGCAGTAGACGAACAGCTCCCACTTGTCGAACCAGTGCACCCGGAAGATGCCGCGGGTGTCCTTGCCGTAGGAACCGGCCTCACGCCGGAACGCCGGTGAGAACCCGGCGTAGCGCAGCGGCAGCCCACTGACGTCGAGGATCTCGTCGCTGTGGTAGGCCGCCAGCGGCACCTCGGCGGTGCCGACCAGGTACAGGTCGTCGTCGGGCAGGTGGTACACGTCCTGGGCGGCCTGGCCCAGGAAACCGGTCCCCTCCATGGCCGAGGGCTTGACCAGCGACGGCGGGATCATCGGGATGAACCCCCACTCCAGCGCCTTCGACAACGCGAACTGGCTCAGCGCGAACTCGAGCAGCGCACCCTGGCCGGTCAGGTAGTAGAAGCGTGACCCCGAGACCTTTGCGCCGCGGGCCATGTCGATGGCGCCGAGCATCTCGCCCAGCTCCAGGTGGTCGCGCGGGGTGAACCCCTCGGCGGCGAAGTCACGGGGGGTCCCGATCGTCTCGAGGACGACCCCATCGTCCTCACCGCCGGTGGGCACCACGTCGAGGACGAGGTTGCCGAGCTGCTTGTAGAGCTCGTCGTAGCTGGTCGCGGCCTCGTCCACCTGGGCCTGGGCCTGCTTCACCTGCCCCGAGAGGGCCTTGGTCCGCTCCAGCAGGGCGGCCTTCTCCTCGCCCTGGGCGCGGGCGACGTCCTTGCCGATGCTCTTCTGCTCGGCGCGCAGCGACTCGAAGGTCGCGATGGTGGCGCGACGCTCGGCGTCAGCGGCGACCACCTGGTCGACCAGTTCGACCGACTCACCGCGACGTCGCTGGGAGTCGCGGACACGGTCGGGGTCGTTGCGCAGCACGGCGGGATCGATCATGATGCCACTGTATCCACCAATTCTGAGGAGACGGACTCGATGCAGCGTTCGCGCCGGGTGTCGAAGTTCGCCGTGGGTGGCCTGGTCGGCTCCATCGTCGCCTTCGCCCTGTGGACGTGGCTGGTGCACTCCAACAGCCTGCTGGACGACTTCGACCGCGCGATCCGCCCACCGCTGCTGGGTGGTGCCTGGTTGGAGGTCAACCGGGCCGTGGCGGTGGTGACCCTGCCCGTGGTCGGTATGCTGCTGTGCTGCCTGGCGCTCTTCTGGGCCCTGCGCCGCCGACTGCGGAACCTGGCCTTCGCCCTGTTCCTGGCGCCGGCCGTGGCCTGGTCCCTGAGTGCGGCCCTGTCGGTGGTCATCGCCCGGGCACGCCCACCGCTGCGCTACGACCCCTCGTTCACGCTGCGCGGGCCGGGCTACCCCAGCCAGGACTTGGCGGTGATCACCGCGGTCGCGCTGATGGCTGTGGTGGTGGCCACGGTGACCCGCGCCCACTTCCGCACCCTGCGGAGCCTGCGGTTCTGGATGGTCCTGCTGGTCGCGGTGATGGCGGTCAACCGCTGGCTGGTCGGTGCGGCGTGGGCCAGTGACCTGGTCGGCGGCATCCTGCTGGGGGTGGCCGCCACCTCGGCCGCCGGCACCATCTCGGGGCTGGTGCGCGAACCGGTGTGGTTCACCCTGCGCCGCGCCCGCGACACCGCCGCGGCGAGCCCGGGTCGGGCCTGCGCGGTCATCTACAACCCGGTCAAGGTCGGCGACGAGGCCACCTTCCGCCGCCGGGTCGAACATGAATGCGCCACCCGCGGCTGGGACGCACCGCAGTTCCTGACCACCACCGTGGACGACCCCGGCTACGCGATGACCACGGAGGCGAAGGCCCTTCGTCCCGACCTGGTCCTGGTCGCGGGTGGGGACGGGACGGTACGCGTGGTCTGCTCAGAACTGGCCCATTCCGAGATCCCGCTGGGTATCATCGCCGCCGGCACCGCCAACCTGCTCGCCCGCAACCTCGGCATCCCGCTGGACGAGTCGGAGGCGCTGGAGACCGCCTTCGAGGGCATCGCCACCCCCACCGACCTGGTCAAGGTCACCATCGACGGGGACCGGCGCCACGCCGAACACTTCGCGGTGATGGGTGGCCTGGGCATTGACGGCAAGGTGATGGCGCAGACCAATGCCGAACTGAAACGGGTCGTGAAGTCGGTGGCCTACTTCGTCGCCGTCGCCCAGAACCTCAACACCCCGCCGGTGCAGGCCACGGTCACCCTCGACGGCAAACTGGTCAACGACAACCCGGCCACCCTGATGCTGGTCGGCAATGTCGCCGAGGTGCAGGCCGGGCTGGCCATGTTCCCCCACGGCACCCCCTTCGACGGTGAACTCGACCTGATCGTCACCTCACCGCGGGGGTTCGGCCAGTGGGTCCGGTGGGGGCTGAAGCTGCTGCGCAAGCAGGTCTCGCACAGCGTGACCGAGATGCAGGGCAGGAAGGTCGAGATCAAGGTGGGTGAGCCGATGCCCTACCAGTTCGACGGTGACACCCTGGGCATGGCCAGCAGCTTCGTCGCCGAGGTGGTACCCGGGGCGGTCACCATCATGACCCGGCCCTACAAGGTCTCCAACCAGGCCCGTGCCTTGCGGTAGTCGTGGTCGCTGCTGCCGCGCTGGGCAGCGGTCTCGGTCTCGTCCGCCCGGGGGTAGGAGCCGAGGAAGACCACGTCGCGGCAGGTGCGTTTGAGCCCGAGCAGCGCGTCGGCGATGCGTTCCTCGGCCAGGTGGCCCTCGGCGTCGATCGAGAAGCAGTACTGCCCCAGGGTGGTCTTGGTCGGCCGCGACTCCAGCCGGGTCAGGTTCACCCCGCGGGTGGCGAACTGCTCCAGGATGTGCAGCAGTCCACCGGGGCGGTCGAGGTAGGGGTAGACGACCAGGGTGGTCTTGTCCTGCCCGGTGGGTTCGGGTGGGGTGCCGGGGCGGGCGACCAGGACGAAGCGGGTGACGGCGGCGTCGTTGTCGGCGATGCCACCGGCAAGTTCGGTCAACCCGTACAGGTCGCCGGCGACCTTGGCGCAGACGGCCGCGTCGTGGGTCGAGTCAGGCTTGCTGACGCTCTCGGCGGCACCGGCGGTTGAACCGCCCTCGGTGACGGTCGCCTCGGGCAGGTTCGCCGCCATCCACAGCCGCACCTGCGCGGCGGCATGGGGGTGGGTCAGGACGCGCTTCACGTCCTCCAACCGGGTGCCGGGCCGTCCGTAGAGCCCGAACTGGATCGGCAGCAGCACCTCGCGGACGATCCGCAGCACCGGTTCGGAGCCGAGGTTGTCGAGGGTGGCCGAGACCCCGCCCTCGACGGAGTTCTCGATGGGCACCAGTGCCGCGTCGACCTCACCGGCGCGGACCGCGTTGAGCGCGGCCACCACGGAGGCGTAGGGCCGGTTGTCGTGGTCGCCGAGGGTCAGCAGGGCCTGGTGGGTGAAGGTTCCGGCGGGGCCGAAGTATCCGTACAGCACGGGCAAAGCCTAGGCGAAGGCGATGCCCTCGCGGGACGCGGCCATCTCCGCACGCTGCTGGTCGGTCATCTTCTCGGTGCTGGCACCGGCCCAGACCAGCCAGGTCCACTCGTCCAGCTGGACGACCAGGGCGGTCACCTCGGCCTCGTGCTGGGTCTGCCCGTCCAGGTAGGTGACGCGGACGCTGGCCTGCCACGCCGAACGGTCGTCGATCTCGACCTCGGTGATCTCGGGTTGGCCGACCAGGGGCCGGGTCGGGCCGAAGACCTGGTAGGCGATCTGGGTGGCGGCGAGGCCGGCGTTGTTGCCCTCGTACTGGGGGTGCATCAGCCCACCGGCGGCGATCCCCACGTGCACCTGCGCGCCGGGAGCGTTGTGCGGCACCTCGCTGCCGGGCAGGTAGGAGAAGTAGCGCTGCTGGAACAGGCCGTCGCGTTGCCGGTCGGATTCGGCGCGGTCGAAGTCGCCGTCGGGCATCGGCACGCTCACCACGCCCGGTAGCACCACGACGCCGCTCTCGAGGCTCAGGTTGCGCGGCAGCGGGACGATCGTGCCCGGTTCGCTGGGCAGGGTCGGCAGGGCGTCGGGGGCGTCGCGCCGGTTCAGGGCGACCCCGATGCCGGCGATCAGCGCGAAGATGAGCACCCCGGCCAGCAGCGCCCAGCCGGTCCAGCGGATCACCTTGTCGGTGAGCGTGGGCACGGGGGTCACCCGCCGGTCGGGGGCGGGCGGCGAGGGGGCGTCGCGGCTGGTGCTCACCCAACTCGTCCACCCGGCGCCGTCCCACCAACGGAACCTGTCGGAGGTCGACGGGTCGTCGTACCAGCCGTACGGCTTGTCGGCCACCGCACCTCCCCCGGGTCGAAGTCTGCTCCTCAGGGTAATCGGTGCGGGGTCTGTTCGGACGACCGACTGGCACGGCGGCTGGGTAGAGTGCGGATGTGCCCATCACCATCTCCCGCCACCCCCTGGCCAGGTGGGCGGCGCGCACCACGACCGCTGTCACGCTGGTCGGGTTGTCGGCGCTGGTGGCCACCGCCCCCACCGCCCAGGCCGCCGACCCGCTCGACGTGTCGCTGTGCCGCGCCTTCCAACCCTCGGGCAACCTGGGTGCCAGCGCCTGGCAGATGGATCGGTTGCGGCTGAAGGAGGCCTGGGCCCTGGCCACCGGTAAGGGCATCACCATCGCGGTGATCGACACGGGCACCAGCAACATCAACACCGCCTACTTCAACCCCAATGACGTCACGGCGCTGAACATGATCCCGCTCGAGGACCAGGACCTCAGGGACGGGCTGGACTGCGGCCACGGCACCCAGGTGACCAGCCTGATCGCCGGCACCTCGGGCATCGATGCTCGCACCAACTTCGGTGGCGTGGCGCCCGGGGCGAAGGTGATCGCTTACCGCAGCCTGTCGGTGCCGATCGACGAGCAGGGCAACCAGCAGGCCGAGTCACCGGCGCCGACCATCGCCGCGATCAACGAGGCGATCGCCGCGAACGTCGACATCATCAACATCTCCCAGGTGATGGGCCTGCGCGACCCCGACTACGAGGCCGCGATCGCCCGGGCCATCGAGGCCGGGATCGTGGTGGTCGCCGCCGCCGGGAACACTGACAGCGGGCTGTCCGGCCCGGCCTACCCGGCCTCCTTCCCCGGGGTGATCTCGGTGGGTGCCACCAAACCGGACGACACCCCTTCCGAGATGTCCTACTCCCACCCGGGCATGGAAGTGACCATCGCGGCACCGGGGCACCTGGTGACCGCGCTGGCGCCCTCGTCGAAGCCCCCGGCGACCGACCAGCAGACCCTGGTCGCCAACCAGGCCTACACGAATGTCACCGGCACGTCGTTCGCGGCGCCGCTGGTCTCGGGGGTGGTGGCGCTGCTGCTGGAGCGTGAACCGAACCTGACCCCGGCCGAGGTGAAGCAGCGGCTCGTCGAGACCGCCGACCGCCCGGTCACCACCCCGCCCGACCCGAAGGTCGGCTGGGGAGTGGTCAATCCCGTCCGGGCGCTGGTCGGCACCACCGTGCCCACCACCTCGCACCCCAGCCCGCGGGCCTCCGAACCCCCGATCCAGGTGCAGCCCCCCGAGCAGGTCGACCCCCGCCCCCGCCAGCTCACCCTGGCCATCGCCGCCGGCGCCACCGGCCTGACCGCGCTGGGGCTCACCCTGAAACTGGTCATCCCGGCCGCCGCCCGAAGGGGCTTTGCCGCAGCGGAGCCGGACGACACGGAGTAGTTTGTCCTCGCTCCGCTCGGACGGCGCCGCACGACACGGCGCTTACGCAACCACAGCCGCGGCCCGGCTGAGCGAGGTACGAGCGAAGCCCTCGCGCAAGCGAGCGAGGCACGAGCGAGCGCGCCGCGATGAGGGTTTTCAGGCCGCGCCGTCCGAGCGGAGCGAGGACAGATTATTCAGTGACATCAGCAATCTGGACGAGGACCTTGCCGGCACGGGTGACGAGGGTGCCTCGTCCGGGGGGCAGGGGGCTGGGCTTCACATCGCCCCAGAGCACGCCCTCGTCCTTCGTGCCGCTCATGATCAGGCCGGGGTTCACCGCGTCCTTCATGCGGGCCACGATCTGGTCGCTGAAGACGGTGCGCCCGGCACCACCCATGCCGCGGGCCATGATGATGTGCAGGCCGATGTCCTGGGCCTGGCTGACCAGGTCGGCGAAGGGCATCATCGGGTTGCCGAGGCTGGTGGCGACCAGCTCGTAGTCGTCGACCACGACGAACATGTCCGCGCCGCTCCACCACGACCGGTCACGCAGCTGCTGCTGGGTGACATCAGGCCCGGGCAACCGGGTCCGCACGGCATCGGCAGCGTTCTTCAGCAGCTCGGTGCCCGCCTGGGACGAGGCGGCGTAGCCGATCAGGTGCTCCGACTCGATCTCCCCGAGCAGGTCGCGGCGGTAGTCGACCAGGATGATCTTGGCCTCCTTGGGGGTGTAGCGGGCGGTGATCCCCCGCAGCAGCACCCGCAGCAGGTTCGTCTTGCCCGACTCCGGCGCACCGAAGATCATCATGTGCGGCTCGGCGACCGGGTCGAGGACCACCGGCGCCAGTTCCAGCTCGTCGATGGCCCATGGCAGCGTGCGGTCGGTGCCGTTGTGCACCAGCGGCGGCAGGGTCGAGATGTCGAGGCTGTCGGGCAGCATGCGCACGGGCGCGGCCCGCGGGCCCTGCCAGGCCCGGTTCATCTGTTCGATCATGGCCCGCTGGCCCACCGCGACGTCATCGGCCGACTCGACCGAGTCGATGCGCGGCAGGCCGATCAGGGAGTGCAGGCCCTCGTTGGTGATGCCGCGACCGGGGCGTCCGGCCGGGACGATGGCCTGCACCTTGCGGTTGATTTCCGACTCGAAGGGGTCACCGAGCTTCAGCTCCAGTCGTGACTGCAGCATGTCGCGGATGTTGGCGCGCATCTCTGACCACTTGTTGGCCGCCACCCAGACGTGGATGCCGAAGCCCAGGCCGGTCGCGGCGAGGTTGGTGATGGTCTGTTCCTGCGCCTCGAACTCCTGGCGCAGGGTGTTCCAGCCGTCCACGACCAGGAAGACGTCGGTCGGGAACCGGTCGGCGGGAATGCTGCCGTCACGGCGTCCGCGCCGGTAGGTGTTCATCGAGTCGATGCCATGCTCGGCGAAGAACACTTCGCGGCTGGTGCGCAGGGTGTTCATCTCGGCGATGGTGCGGCGCACCCGGTCGACGTCGAGTCGTCCGCAGACCGAACCGATGTGCGGCATGTCGCGCATCGAGGTGAGACCACCACCACCGAAATCGAGGACGTAGAAGCCGACCTCGGTCGGCGTGTGGGTCAACGCCAGGCCGGTGACCGCCGCGCGCAGGCCCATGGACTTGCCGGCCTGGGGGCCACCGACGACGGCCAGGTTGCCGCCCGAACCGGAGTAGTCGATCCACATCGGGTCGCGGCGCTGGTGGCGCGGCCGGTCGATCAGCGCCACCGGACCCCGCAGCTGCCCGTAGACCCGCTGGTCGGCGCTGGTCAGGCCGCGCTGCGGAATCTCGACCAGGTTGCCGCCGAGCAGCTGGTCCATCGTCGGCGGGTCGTCGAGCGGCGGCAGCCACACCTTGTGCGCCGGCCAGCCGTGGCCCTTCATCCGGTTGACGGCCAGGGTGAGCAGGGTCTCCTCTTCCTCGTCCTCGTCGTCGGCCTTCTTGGGTTCGGGTTCGACGGGCTTCTGCTCGAGCTCGGCGCGCACCGGCGGCGCCTCGACCTCGGGACGCTCGACCTTGGCGACCGGGTGGGCGTCGAACTCGAGCACCGGTGGGCGCCAGGCATCGCTTTCGGGGATCGGCATGCCCAGGTCGTCGCTCGTCGAGGTCCCACCACCGGAAGAGGGCGACCCGTGCCACGGGCCCGAGACGTAGGCCGCCTTGAAGCGGACCATCGAGACGGTGTCGAACTTCAGGTAGCCGTTGCCGGGGCCGGGCGGTAGTTCGTAGGCGTCGGGCACGCCGATGATGGTGCGCGATTCGGCCGGTGAGAAGGTGCGCAGGGCGATCCGGTAGGACAGGAAGGTGTCCAGGCCCTTGAGCTTGCCCTCCTCGAGCCGCTGGGAGGCGAGCAGCTGGTGCACCGCGATCGATCGTCCGACTCGACCGATCTGCAGGAACAGGTCGATGAACTCGGGGCGCGCGGTCAACAGCTCGGAGAACTCGTCGACCACGATGAACAGGTGCGGCATCGGCGGGATGTCGGCCCCGCCCTGGCGAGCGGTTTCGTAGTCCTCACGGTTCTTGAAGTTGCCGGCGGCGCGCAGCACCTCCATGCGTCGGTCGAGCTCGCCGCCGATCGCGTCCTGCATGCGGTCGACCAGACTCATCTCACCCTCGAGGTTGGTGATCACCGCCGAGACGTGCGGCAGGTCGTCGAGGCCGAGGAAGGTCGCGCCACCCTTGAAGTCGACCAGCACCAGGTTCAGCTGTTCGGTCGAGTGGGTCATCGCCAGGCCGAGCACCAGGGTGCGCAGGAACTCCGACTTGCCCGAACCGGTGGCGCCGATGCAGATGCCGTGGGGGCCCATGCCGCCCTGGGCGGCCTCCTTGATGTCCAGTTCCACCGGACGACCGTCCTCGGCGGTGCCGAACGGGATGCGCAGGTGCTGGCGCAGCGGGCGCAGCTTCCACGACTGGCGCACGTCGAGGGTCAGCGGGTCACCGACACCCAGCATGGCCGGGTAGTCCTTCGGCGGTTCGAAGACGACCTCGGGAGCGTCCTCCTCCTCGGCGACGGCGCTGGCCGGCAGCCGGTAGGGGGACAACTGGCGGGCGAGCATCTCCATGTACACCAGCGGCGCCCCGTCCGGACGACCGAGCGAGGTGCGGGCGATGACGCCCTTGGGGGTGCGGCGGTGCAGGGTGAGGGTGTCGCCCTTGACCTCCAGGAAGGCCACCTTCTCCTGCATGCGGCGCGGCACCTGGGTGTCGTTGGTGACGTGGATGCCGATGGCGTGGGCCGAGGGGGTGGAGTACTGGCTGGCCACCACGTCTTCGACGCCGTCGACGATGACGACCACCTGAGCGGGGTCTGAGTCGGGGTTGACCTGGTTCATCGACAGGGCCTGCAGGTCGTCGGCCGAGGTGGCGAACAGGCGCACCGGGCCCACCCCGTCCTTCTCGTTGGGGTGCTGCAGGTGGGGCAGCCACTTCACCCAGGTCCACTTGTCCTGTACGTCGGGGGCGGCGCAGACCATCACGCGGATGTCGCCGGGAGCGTGCCATGTGACGGTCTGGGCCAGCATCGAGTAGGCCAGTTTGCGGCAGGCCTCGGTGTCACCGACCAGCCTGATCTCGCGGAACCCGTCCAGGTTCATCGCCAGCGGCACCGACTGGACGAGCCGGTGGGTGCGGATGAAGCGGCGCAGCGCCCCGGTGGTGAGCGGTTCCAGGTCCTCGAGCGGCTGCGACTCGGGCGGGGTCAGTCGTTTGGCGAACTGCTGCGGGCCGACCGCGACGCGGATCGAGGCGAAGTCCTCGTCGTCGCGGCGGCGTTCCCACATGCGCTTGTTGCCGATGATCGTCCACAGGGTTTCCGGCGGTGGGTGCCGGAAGGCCACGGCGGCACGCTGCTGGTCGGCGCCCTGGCGGACCTGCCGACGGGTCTGGCCGAGGTAGCGGAAGTAGTCACGCCGGCCGGCGTCGAGCTGCTGGGACTGGTCGTCGTTCTGGCGGCCGGTCTGGCTCATCATCATGCCGAGCATCGAGATGGCGTACATGCCACCGACGATGCCGCCGAGCGGGCCACGGCCGCCCATGCCGCCGCCGCCCATCATCATCACGCCCATGGCCAGCGCGCCGGCCACCATCGGCAGCATGCGCAGCAGGTTGCCGAACGGTTTGCTCGGTGTCGGCGGGGGGATCTCGGGGGGTGGCTCCAACAACAGGTCGCCGCGGGGCATCGGCGGCGGCGCGGCCCGTTTTGACCGGTTGAACGTGATTGAACCCACGCGCCCAACATAGTCGTTGTGCAGGCCAGCCCGGGTGCGGAAGACCTTCCAGCAAGTAGGGTGCTGCCGTGAGCAGTGTGATGGACGAGGACCTGGCGCGGGTGACGATCATCTCCCCGAACCGCCGGGTGGACCTGGCGTTGCCGGGGTCGGTGACCCTCGGCGAACTGATGCCCAGCATCGTGAAGTTCGCCGGTTTCGAGGCCAGCAACGCCACTGACGCCGTCCACACCTGGGTGCTGCAGCGCTTCGGGGAGGACCCGCTCGACCCGACCGCCCGGGTGAACAAGCTGTCCATCAGCGACGGTGAGACCCTGCACCTGCGCCAGCGTGAGAACGCCCTGCCCGATGCGGCCTTCGACGATGTGATCGACGCGGTCGCCACCACCACGACGCAGCGCCCCTCGTGGCTGCCCAAGCACTCCCAGCGCTTCACCCTGGGGCTGATGCTGGTGCTGATGACGGTGCTGCCGTTGATGGTGATCAGCCAGCCGCTCGAGGACGAGATGATGGCCAACATCGGGCGCCTGTTGGCCCCGGTCGGCGGCCATGTCTGGTGGGGTGCGATTGCCTGCGGTGTGCTGGGCTTCGCCACCGCGATCGCCAGCATTTCGGTCTCCCGGGCCGTCGGGGAGTACCGCGTCGCCTCAGCCCTGGCCTGGGGTTCGGTGGCGCTGGCCTTCCTGTGCGGCTACAACCTGCTGCCCGGTGTCGCCTCGGTACCGCTGCGGTTGACGGTGGGTGCCGCCTTCGTGCTGGTCTTCGCCGCCGCTCTCGCGATCGCCGCCCAGGTCAGTGTGATGCCCCTGTTCACCGCGGCGATGACGGCGCTGCTGGTGCTGGTGGCCGGTTCGGTCATGACCGTGCTGCCCGACCAGTTCCTGACCATCTGCGCGGTGGGACTGTGCCTGTTGGTGGCGATCACCGCGATGCTGCCGACGTGGAGCTACAAGCTGGCCCAGATCGCGCTGCCGGTGCTGCCGCCCGACGCCGAGACCATGCTGGCCGACGAGACCCCGGTGCAGAGCGACATCGTCTCCCGCGCACTGTTGGCCGACCGGCTGCTGTCGGCCTTCCTGACCTCGACCAGCCTGGCGGCGCTGTTCCTGAGCCTGCCGGTGCTGCTCACCCGCGGGATGTGGGAACTGCTGCTGGTCACCGCGATCGGCATCGCCCTGACCCTGCGCTCGAACGCTTTCGTCGGGCTGCAGCAGCGGCTGGCCCTGCTGGGCACCGGCACCGCGATGCTGCTGCTGGCCTTCGCGATCGGCATCAGCCGCTACTCGCTGCTCATCCAGGTGGTCGCCGGCTTCAGCGCGGCCGTGCTGATGATCCTGGTGCTGACCCTGTTCGCCACCGCGATCTACAACAAGGTCCCCAGCCCCGTGTGGGGCCGGGTCGGCGACATCCTCGAATGGCTCTCGATCATCGCGATCATCCCCCTGCTGCTCGCCATGCTGAACCTGTACGCCCGCTTCCGCGGCCTTACGAGTTCCTAAGCGACCCCTCGCAGGAGTACTTGGACTACTCGGGCGCAGCGATGGACTGCAACTTGGCCGGCCAAACGACCCCTGGCCGAACTTGAGAAGTGGATCGACACCGCCACCTGGCCTGAGAGCGCCCGCAACCTCGTCGTCGCCGACCTTGTACGAGTCGGAGCCAACTTCACCACCGGCTCGGTCGAACTCGGCGTGAAGCCCGGACCACGAACCTGGACCGCAGAACAGATCAGCAACCTGCTCGGTGTCCCCGTCACCGTCGTCGAGGAAGACGGAGTCCCCACCCTGCCTGTCGGCTGACACCTAGTTGAAGAGCAACCGGTATTCCTGCGCGCCGGGGGGCATGGACACCCGCGTGGTGCGCCGGGGCATGGCCAGCACGACATCGCTCTGGCCGAGGTTGGTGGCCTGGCGCAGCTGGGCCTGGCTGAGCACGTAGGCGCGGCGCACATTGTCCAGGCCCTTGGCGTCGATGGGGCCGAGCAGGGCCAGGTCACAATTGCGCAGGGAGTGGACGGCCGAGCCAGTCGACACATCCGCGATCACCGCGATCGCCTGCCAGGCGCCGACGGCCACCTGGGTGGAGTCGAACCCGTCCGCGTCGTCGACGACCAGGCTCGGACGATAGGGCCGGCCCTGGCCGGGCACCTTGTCGGCGCGGGTGAGGAGGTCGACGGTGCCGCCGACGCGCTGGATGGAGTCGGCCAGCGCCTTCCAGTTGCGCTGGTTGCCGGACACGATCGTGATGTGCGCGCCGAGGCAGGCGGCGCGGAAGATCAACAGCCAGGTCGCATACTCGGGAGCAGCCAGAAAGATGCGGGTGCCCTGCGGGCGGAACAGCCGCAGCGAGATGTCGGCCCGGTTGGTCTTGCCGATCACCAGCCCGCTGGGGCCGGTGCGCACCACCGCCGACTTCCCGGTGGCCTCCACCGCGGGCAGTCGCCATTCGCTGCCGGTGCTGGTCGTCGTGGGGTTGCTCATCGTTCCACCTGCTTGCCCAGCGGGACGGTGGCCAGCATCGTCGGCACCTGCGCGCCGCCACCGAAGGACAGCTTCACCGACGACGGCAGTGCCTCGGCCAGGTCGCTGACCGCGGCCTGGGCCAGTTCGGCGGTGGGGGCGGCCAGGCGCACCGCCCCGGTCGCCCGGGAGGCCGCATCGAGGGTGAACGAGGTGACCGCGAACAGCACCGGCGCATGGTTGAGGGCCTGCAGCAACGACTGGTAGCCGATGGAACGGTTCTTGCCCCAGCTGCGGACGTGTCGTCCGGTGTGGGTGAGCCCGTCGCACTGCCAGGTCGACCAGCCCTCACTGGAGCGTTCGGCGCCGTGGTCGGGCGTCGAACCGCTGGTCAGCGAGAGCACGTCGTAGATCTCCAGGGGGGTCAGGGTGCGGGTGACGATGCCCTGACGCTTGAGGGCGGCCTGCACGCGGTGCATGCCGAAACGCAGGGTGGCGTAGATGCCGTCGGTCGAGGCGCCGCGGCGGGCCACCGCCTCCAGGCACAGGCGCGGG
This sequence comes from Aestuariimicrobium sp. Y1814, assembly GCF_050113895.1. Classification (NCBI taxonomy): domain Bacteria; kingdom Bacillati; phylum Actinomycetota; class Actinomycetes; order Propionibacteriales; family Propionibacteriaceae; genus Aestuariimicrobium; species Aestuariimicrobium sp. Y1814. The sequence goes on from NZ_JBNJRW010000007.1 coordinate 59,546, forward strand.
TCGAGCCGCACACACAGCCAGGTCATCCTCACCGCCGGTGGGGCGTCGCCCCCGGACACCTCGGAGTAGGCACCCGGCGCCGGTGAGCCGACCGGGAACAGCACCTGCACCGGCGCGGGCACGGTGTAGGTGACCACCTGCAGGCCGGCGAAGACGATGTCGTCCTGGCGGGTCAGGCCCGACAGCGCGTCGAGGTCGATCTTCTCGCCCGAGTCGGCCACCAGCACGTCGTCAGAGTTCAGCGCGAGCACACCGGTCCAGCTGCGGCCATCGGTGACCACCCCGACCTCGGCGCCCTGGGCCGAGCGGGTCTGGTTCACGGTGAGCCCGGGTACCCACTGCGCCAGCGGGACGAGGTCGACGGGCATGTCGGCCGGTTCGCTGACCTGCTCGCGGCCGCGCTTGAGGTAGCCGGCCAGGTTCGCGGCCCAACCGATCAGGCTGCGGCCCTTCACCGGAACCCCCACCAGCAGCGCCACCCCGGCGATGACGCCGGCGATGATGTAGCCACGCATCGTCCCGGTCAGGGCGAACAGCACGACGGCGATGATGACGATCTCCCAGCCGAGCGAGCGCACCCAGAACCGGCCGGTCAGGCGCCGGGGCGTGCGCACTGCCAACTGCGCGGCTCGTGCCATCGTTCCTCCTGTGTCCGGCGCGGCTTGCTCCGGGCCCACTCTAGGGCCCGAACGGTTTAGGGTGGCGGGGTCGGGCGCGCTGACCTGTCCGAACTGGCCCCCTGAGGGACCAGAATGGGGGTGTCTGAGTACCTGCACCCATGCGGTACTCAGTCGTCCGAGCCGGTGAGGAGGGTGGAATGGCCACACGCAAGGACCTGTTGAAGGCCCACACGTTCACGACCCAACGCCTGGTCTCGGCCCTGGTCACCCGCAACCCGGACGACCAGACTCCCCCGCTGCGCCGGGTCGGCACCGCGACCTTCGTCTCGCTGCTGATCGGCATCGTGCTGCTGGCCGGGTTCGCAGTCTTCGGCCTGATCCGCAAGCAGGTCACCACCGAGCAGTGGCAGAAGTCGGGTGTGGTGATCCACGATGCCGGCTCGGGCGAACTGTTCGTCTGGGACGACGGCACCGCGTCGCTGGTGCCGATGAACGACATCGTCTCGGCCCGGTTGAGCGCCGGCAACGGTGGTGCCCCCGAGATGGTGACCGTGAAGAGCGCCGACCTGGTCGGCATCAACCAGCGTCCCCGGCAGGGCATCCCCGGTGCGCCCTACCAGCTGCCCCTGCAGGCCGACATCACCCCCTTCCCGCTCCGGGTGTGCGCCACCGAACCGAACCCCACCGGCGCCCGCTTCCTGACCGTCCAGATCGGCAACAAGGCACCGGCGGCGACCAGTTCGGTCGACATCGCCGTGGAAACCCCCGACGGCCAGCAGTACATCGTGATGAACGGCACCGCCCACAAGCTGCTGAACCAGGGTTCGGTCTCACCGCTGATCGAGAACCTGCCGCTGTTCCGGGTCAACGAGGCCTGGCTGGCCTCACTGCCCTTCGGCCACCCGATCGACCGCCAGGAGATCCCCGGCGCCGGCGGCACCCCCGCCAAGGGCAACTGGACGATCGGGACGCTGACCCGCATCGGTGCCGCCAACGACGCCGACACCCGCTACTACGTGCAGCTGAACGACGGGCTGGTGCGCCTGTCGTACCTCGACATGCGGCTGATGGTGGCCACCGGCACCCCCGAGGCCACCCCGATCTCGGAGAACGACTACTCCCAGTTCGCCGACAACTCGACCACCTTCGGCACCGAGGGGCTGCCGTTCGGGCGCCCGCAGGGCCCGACCAACCTCGGCAATGTCGACCAGTTGTCGCTGTGCGCCACCTACATGAGCGGTGACCAGACCTGGCCCAACATCACCATCGGGGCGCCGACCCCGACTCGTCCGGCGACGCTGGTGAACCCGGTCGGCAACAAGGCCGACCTGGTCGAGATGGACCCGCTGGCCGGCGCCATCCTGCAGAACCACACCCTGCGTGGTGAGCAGACCGCCACCTTCCTGGTCACCAACGGCCGGATCTTCGGGATTCCCGACCAGGAGTCCCGGTTGGCGCTGGGCTACAACGCCTCGACCCCGGTCGGGCGAGTGCCCGAGGGAGTGCTGAACCTGTTCGAGCCCGGGCTGCCCGCCGGGGTCGACCTGTCACGCGCGTCGATCACCAGCATTTGAGTTCTGCTGCGACGCGGGCGGTGAAGTGACCCTGTCGCGCCCTAATGTTCTTGTCAGAAGGATCGAGTTCCTCCGAACGGTGGGGGAGCGACAGGAGCCGGGACCACCCGGTCACCCCCCAAATCAGGAAAGGTACTGCCATGTCGGGACAGAGTCAGGTTGATCGCGCCAAAATGCAGGTGGCTGCTGGGCAGATCGAGGATGCCCACGGCACCATCCACGGAATCCAGACCACCCTCTCCGGTGACGTCACCCAGCTGCGCAGCGGATGGCGCGGCCAGGCTTCGGACGCTTTCTACAGCGCCTACACCCAGTTCGACGGTGAGTTCGAGAAGGTCAAGGCCGGCCTCGACGACATCCACACCAAGCTCGTCGGCTCGCAGGTCTCCTACACCCAGACCGAAGAGGAGCAGAAGGCTGCCTCGAACCCGATCCTCGGCATGCTCTGAGCCGCAGACAACTACTAGGACTTAGGAGAACATCATGGGCGACTTCACTCTTGTCAACTCTGCGGCTATGCAGCAGGGCATCGGTAGCCTCAAGAAGGCTCACACCAACCTCAACACCACCCTGGACACCCTCAAGGGCCAGCTGAACCAGAACCTGTCCGAGTGGGACGGCGCCGCCCGCGCCGCCTACTCCGAGGTCCAGCGCCAGTGGGACCAGTCGGCTCTCAAGATGAGCGACATCGTCAACAAGATGGGCGTGGTCATGACCTCGATCTCCGAGGGCTACGACGCCAACGAGAAGAACATCCAGTCGCGCTGGAGCTGACCCGCACGCACCACAGCGACCTGATGCAGGCCCCGGTCTTCGGACCGGGGCCTGTGCCGTTGTCCCGGTCTACTTGAGCAGCTTGGACAGCCGGCGGTCGGCCAACGGTTTGCCGCCGGTCTGGCAGCCGGGGCAGTACTGCAGGGAACTGTCGGCGAAGGAGACCTGGGCGATCGTGGTGCCGCAGACGGGGCACGGTTCCCCAGTGCGGCCGTGCACCCGCATGGTGGCGCGCTTGGAGTCCTTCAGTTTCTCCGCGCCCAGCCCGTGGGTGGCTTCCACCGCCTCGGCCAGGACGCTGCGGATGGTGCCCAGCAGTTCGTCGCGCTGCTCCCGGGTCAGCGAACTGCAGGGGTGGAACGGGCTCAGCCTTGCCACGTGCAGGATCTCGTCGGAGTAGGCATTGCCGATGCCGGCGAGCAGCCGCTGGTCCTTGAGGACGCCCTTGAGCTGGGCGCGGCCCGCGGCGGTGAGCACCCGGTCGAAGTCATCGGCGCTGAAGGACTCCTCGGTCGGGTCGGGGCCCAGGGTGCGCACCAGCTCGATGTCGGCCGGGTCGTGCACCACGTGGACGGCCAGGTGTTTCTGGGTGCCGGCCTCGGTGAGGTCGAAACCCTGCCCGTTGGACAGGTGCACCCGCAGCGCCATCGGCCCACGGCCGGGACGAAGCAGCTTGTCGGGCACCTCGGTGCGCCAGTGCAGCCACCCCGCGCGGGCCAGGTGGAAGACCAGGTGCACGCCCTGGGCGTCGATGTCGAGGAACTTGCCGAACCTGTTGACCGCGCTGATCTCGAGCCCGTTGAGGGCCTCGAGTGGCGGTTGGACCGTCTTCAGGGCGCTGAAGGCCACCAGTTGGGTGCGCACGATGGCCTGTCCGACGCAGGCCGCACTCAGGTAGCGGCGCAGGGCCTCCACCTCGGGCATCTCGGGCATGGTCGTCCTCTCCTTCTCACTGGGCCGCCCCGCCACGCCGGTGCTGTTCACCGGAGTGGAAGCGGGGTGGTTCGGCGGCCAGGACCCGCTCCAGCCGGGCCAGGTAGTTGCGGCGGGGCACCTCGATCGCCCCCAGCGAGGCCAGGTGCGGGGTGAGCCATTGCACGTCGAGCAGCCGTCGCTGGGCGACCTGGTCGGCGTCGAGTCCGCGCATCAGTTCGTGGACGAGCCGCATCAGCGCCACCTTGGACGCGTCGCGGCCCAGCTCGGGGTCGTGGAACATCGACTCCCCCGAGAACAGCCCAGCGATGTTGACGCCGTAGAGCCCACCGACCAGCCGGCCCTCGTCGTCCCAGGTCTCCACCGAGTGGGCCACCCCGTGTTCGTGGAAGTAGCGGTAGACCTCGATCACGTCACCGGTGATCCAGCCGCCGTCGCGGTCGGGGTTGGCGCAGCGGGTGATCACCTCGTCGAAGGCGAGGTCGACGGTGGTGGTGTAACGGCGGGCCGTCTTGCGCAGGCTGCGGCTGACCACCAGGTGGTCGGGGGGCAGGATTCCTCGGCGCACCGGTGACCACCACCCCATGTCGGTGGGGTGGTCTCCCTCGAGCAGCGGCATCGGGAAGACGCCGCTGCGATAGCCGGCCAGCGCCAGGTAGGCGTCGAACTCCTCGGAGAAGGCAACCAGGTCCTGGTGCGGCCATTCACTTTCGGGGCCGAACAGGTGCAGCACTCGTCCAGTGTGTCACTGCCCGCGCGAGTGGGGGTTCAATCCGGGTCGCGCCGGAGGTGCCTGCGCCATCGGCCGCATAGGCTGGAGGGGCTGTACCCGCGAACACCCAGGAGGCACCCCATGGCCAGCGGCAACAACTTCGGCAAGGCGCTCATTGCCACCGGCCAGAAACTCAAGCCCACCGCCGGCGGCGCGATGCGCAAGGTGCTCGAGGTCGCCATCGACGGGGCGGCCGGGGTGCCCTCGGCCAAGGAGGCTGCGTCCTCCCACCTGGGCAAGAAGTCCGATCGGGACCAGGCGATTGACGCTCTGGTCACCCAGCACATCGCACTGGCCGGCGCCCAGGGCTTCGCCACGAACCTCGGCGGCCTGGTCACCATGGCCGTCACCCTGCCGGCGAACCTGGCCGGGGTGGCCGTCATCCAGTGCCGCATGGTCGCCGCCATCGCGCACCTGCGTGGCTACGACCTGGACGACAACCGGGTCCGCAGTGCGATCCTGATGTGCCTGCTGGGTGAGTCCAGCGCCACCGAACTGATCACCGCCGGCGACCTGCCCTCGACGCCGATGGCGATCGCCACCGCCCCGGTCTTCGACCGTGACCTCGACCTGACCGTGTCCAACCACGTGCTGGGCCAGTTGCTGCAGCAGTTGGGCGGCAAGCGGATCGGGGTGCTGCTGGCCCGCCGCATCCCCGTCGTGGGCGGTGGTGTGGGGGCGGCCACCGACGGCTGGGCCACCTTCCAGGTGGCCAGCTACGCGCGCGCCGAGTTCGTGGATCGTCGGCACCGGGCCCAGTGATGCCGGGCCCCGTCACCGCCACGATCGACCTGTCCGCGATCAGTGAGAACCTCACCGCCCTGCGCACGCGGGTCGACCCCGCCACTGCCCTGCTGGCCCCGGTCAAGGCGAATGCCTACGGTCATGGGGCCGTCGAGGTCAGCCGCTACCTGGAACGCACCGGCCACGCCCAGCTGCTCGGGGTGGCCACGGTCCCCGAAGCCCAGGAACTGCGCGACGCCGGCATCAGCCTGCCGATTCTGAAGTTGTCCCACTGCCTGCCCGACGAACTGGCCGCCGCCCTGGCAGCTGGCATTGCGCTGACGGTCGTGGACGAGGACACCGTCCGCGCTGCCTCGGCGGCCGTGGTCGCGGCCGGCGCCGACCCGGTGGCGGTGCACCTGAAGCTCGACTCCGGCATGGGACGAATCGGCGCCCCGCTCGAGGAAGCCGAAGCCCTGGCCGGGCTGGTGGCCGAACTGCCCGGGCTGCGGCTGGAGGGCTTGTTCACCCACCTGCCGGTCAGCGACCTGGCCGATGACGAGGGCTTCACCAGGCAGCAGTTGGACGCGTTCGCCGCGGTGGCCCGCCGGGTGCGGGACCGGTTCGACGTGGCGTGGGTGCATGCGGCGAACTCTGGGGGGGTGCTGGGCCATGACCTGACCGGCTTCACCCTGGCCAGGCCGGGCATCGCGATGTACGGCTACTACCCCGATGCCACCACGCCCCGGTCGGTGTCGTTGCGCCAGGCGCTGCGGTGGACCTCGCGGCTGTTCTTCCGCAAGCGGGTCAGTGCGGGCACCAGCATCGGCTACGGACGCACCTGGGTGGCGCCGGTCGACACCTGGGTCGGGACGGTGCCGGTCGGCTACGCCGACGGTTTCAGCCGGTTGAACTCCAACCGCGGTTCCATGATCATCAACGGCCGGAGGGTGCCGGTGGTGGGCCGGGTCTGCATGGACCAGACCATGATCGACCTCGGTCCGGACTCGGTCGACCGGGTCGGTGACGAGGTGGTGCTGCTCGGCGGCCAGGTTGACCAGTTCATCGGCACCGACGAGCTGGCCGAGTTGATGGGCACCATCACCTACGAGGTGACCAGCCTGCTCGCGGCCCGGGTCAGCCGCCGCTACGTCGAGTAGCCGCCGCCCTGAAGGGCCCAGTGGGCGGTACCGACCAGGGCACTGCGGGTGGGGTCCGGTGAGATCGAGACGGGCAGCGTCAGTCGTCCGGCCAGGTATTCGCTCACCAGCTCACGCGACTGGGCGATCGAGCCACCGATGACCAGCGCCTCGGCACCGAAGCGATCCAGCACCGGGACCATCGCCTCGGCCAGCGCCGCGAAGGCGTCGTCGAAGACCTCCAGCGCCGCCGGTTCGACGGCATAGGCCCGCTCGGCGATCTCTTTCACGTCGAGCCATTCGCCGGTCAGGTCGCGGTAGGTCGCCCGGATCGCAGCGCGGGAGACGATCTCCTCCAGCGGGACCCCGTTGATGCGGATGGTGTGCACCTCACCCAAGTGCGGCACCTCGTCCCCGGAGGTCACCGGCAGGCCGTCGGCGATGAAGGCCGAGCCGATGCCGGTGCCGAGCGTCATGGCCACCCCGCGGCGGCAGCCCCGCAGCGCACCGGCCAGCCACTCCCCCACCCCGAAGGCATCGGCGTCGTTGATGAAGTGCACCGATGCCGCCGACAGCCCCCTGCGCAGGTGGGCGCCGACGTCGACCCCGTGCAGCGACTGGAACTTGTCCACGCCGGTGTAGTCCCCGATGCCGGACGGGTAGTCGAACGGACCGGGAACCGCAGCCCCCCAGACCGACCCGGGTGGGGCGAGCAGCCCTCGTCCGGCCTCGACCAGCAGCGCCAGCAGTTCGTCGGCCGGGGCAGCGTTGTTGAGGCCGACCCTGTCAACCACCTCGACATCGCCGGACTCACTGGCCCAGGCGGTGGTGACATGGGTGCCACCCACCTCGAGGACGGGTAGCTGTGTCATGGGCTCAGTACAGCATGGCCAGTTCCGGGTCCTCCAGCAGGGAGGCGACTTCCCGCAGGAAGCGTGACCCCTGCTCACCGTCGATGAGGCGGTGGTCGAAGCTGATCGACACGGTGGTCACCCAGCGCGGTTCGATCCGTTCTTCGACGCCCTCACCGACCACCCACGGCTTGCGCTCGATCGCACCCATCGCCAGGATCGCCGACTCGTTGCCGTTGATGACCGGGGTGCCCGACTCGATGCCGAAGACCCCCACGTTGGTGATGGTGAAGGTGCCTCCGTGGTAGTCGGCCGGCTGCAGCTTGCCCTCCTTGGCGACCTGCACCAGGGAGTTCACCGCCCGGCACAGGTCGAGCATGCTCATCCGCTGGGCGCTCTTGATGTTGGGCACCATCAGCCCGCGCGGGGTGGCCGCGGCGATGCCGAGGTTCAGCTCACCGTGCTGGACGATCTCGTAGTTCTCCTCGTCCCAGGAGGAGTTGATGTCGGGGTTGTTCGCCATCGCCAGGCAGACCGCCTTGGCGTAGATCAGCAGCGGGCTGACCCGCAGGTTGGCGAACTCGCGGCGGCTGCGCAGCCGCTCGACCATGTTCATGGTCGCGGTGACGTCGATGGTGACCCATTCGGTGACGTGCACATGGGTGTTGACCGAGTTCACCATGGCCTCGGCGGTCACCTTGCGCACCCCGCGGATCGGGATCCTGCGCTCCCCGGCGGTCTGGTAGCGGCCGTGGGGCGGGTCGGAGACGAAGCTGGAGGTGTCGTGGTCGGCCGGCCCGAAGTTGGGTTCGGTGCCGGGACCGGTGACCCGCGCCTGGGAGGCGAGGCTGGCCATCGCCGCGGCGGCCTCGACGTCGGCGCGGGTGATGCTGCCGTGGGGGCCGGTGCCGGAGACCTCGGACAGGTCGACACCGAGCATGCGGGCAAGTTTGCGCACCGGGGGCTTGGCCTTGATGGAGTCGACCCCGCCGGCCAGCACCAGCTCGTGGCTGCGGACCGGTTCGCCGGGGGGCGGCAGCGGGTCACCGGTGGCCTGGGCGACCACCGGGTGCGGTTCGGCGATGTCGTCGGGCCGGCGCGAGGGTTCGTTCTGGACGAAGGAGTTCGCCAGGGCCTGGGCCGCGCTGGGGGTGTCGTCGGCGGCGGCGCAGCCGGGGCGGGCGCCGCGGCGGCGTCGTCCGCTGGTGGCCTTGGGGCCGTAGCCGACCAGCATCGGTTCGGGTGCCTCGGCCTCGGGCCCGGGGTCGGCCCCCGAGCCGGCGTCGTCGATGACGATGACGGGGGTGCCGATGGCGACCACCTGGCCCACCGGCACCAGAATCTGATCGACGCGTCCCGACCAGGGGATCGGCAGTTCGACGATCGACTTGCTGGTCTCGATCTCGAGGACGATGTCGTTGACCTTGACCTCGTCGCCCTCCTGGACGTGCCAGGCCACGATCTCGGCCTCGACCAGGCCCTCACCGGGGTCGGGCAGGTTGAATTCCTTCATCAGTACCCCATTGACTCGTCGACGGCATCCAGGATCCGGTCCACGCCGGGCAGCCAGTCCTCCTCCACCCGGCTGAACGGGTAGGGGGTGTCGTAGCCGGTTACCCGCAGCACGGGTGCTTCCATCAGGTAGAACAGTTCTTCACCCAGCCGCGCCGAGATTTCGGCGCCCAGGCCGAGGTTGCGGTGTGCCTCGTGGACGACGATCGCGCGCTTGGTGCGCTTGACCGACTCGACCAGGGTCACCATGTCGATCGGGGACAGGGTGCGCAGGTCGACCACCTCGATGGAGCGGCCCTCCTCCTCGGCGATGCTGGCGGCCTCCAGGCAGGTCTTCACCTGCGGGCCGTAGGCGAGCAGGGTCACATCGGTACCGCGGCGCACCACCTTGGCCTGGTGCAGCGGCCAGGGTTCCTTGTCCTGCTCGTCGACCTCACCCTTCTCGTGGTAGCGCCGCTTGGGCTCCAGGAAGATGACCGGGTCGTTGGAGGCCACCGCCTGCTGGATCATCCAGTAGGCGTCGTTCGGGTTCGAGCAGGTGACCACCTTCAGCCCCGGGGTGTGCGCGAAGTACGCCTCGGGGGACTCGGAGTGGTGCTCGATCGCCCCGATGCCGCCGCCGTAGGGGATGCGGATCACGATGGGCATCTGGATGCGCCCCGAGCTGCGGAAGTGGAACTTGGCCAGCTGGGTGACGATCTGGTCGTAGGCCGGGTAGACGAAGCCGTCGAACTGGATCTCGACGACGGTGCGGTAGCCGCGCATGGCCAGGCCGATGGCGGTGCCGACGATGCCCGATTCGGCCAGCGGGGAGTCGATCACCCGGTCCTCACCGAAGTCCTTCTGCAGGCCCTCCGTGATGCGGAACACGCCGCCCAGCTTGCCGATGTCCTCACCGGCGAGCAGCACCTTGGGGTCGGCCTCGAGGGCTCGGCGCAGGCCGGCGTTGAGGGCCTTGCCCAGGGTCATGGTGGTGGCCTGGTTCATCACTCACCGTTCCCGTTCGGGCCGAAGGAGTCGACCCAGGCGAGGTATTCCTCGCGCTGGCCGCGCAGTTCGGCGGTGGTTTCGGCGTGGACGTGGTCGAAGATGACCTCCATGGGCCGCACCTCCAGGTCGTGGCAGGCCCGGCGGACGTCGGCACCGAAGTCGTCCAGCTGCTGGTCGAGGTCGGCCAGCCAGGCGTCGTCGAGCTCGTCCTGGGCGAGCAGGTGGGCCTTGACCCGTTCGATCGGGTCACGGCCGCGCCAGTGTTCGTCCTCTTCGGCCAGGCGGTACTTGGTGGGGTCGTCCGAGGTGGTGTGCGCGCCCCGGCGGTAGGTGAAGGCCTCGATGAAGGCGGGGCCCTGGCCGTCGCGGGCACGCTTCATGGCCCACTCGGTGACTGCCTGGACGGCCAGCACGTCATTGCCGTCGACGCGGATGCCGGGGAACCCGAAGCCGCGGGCCCGCTGGTAGAGCGGGATGCGGGACTGCCGGTCGGTCGGTTCGCTGATCGCCCACTGGTTGTTCTGGCAGAAGAAGACCACCGGCGCGTTGTAGGAGGCGGCGAAGACGTAGGCCTCGTTGACATCGCCCTGGCTCGAGGCGCCGTCACCGTGGAAGGCGAGCACGGCGGCGTTGCGCTCGGGTTCGGGGTTGCCGACCATGCCGTCGAGCTGCAGGCCCATGGCGTAGCCGGTGGCGTGCAGGGTCTGCGAGCCGATGACCAGCGTGTACAGGTTGAACCGGAAGGTGAACGGGTCCCAGTCGCCCTGGCCGGTGCCCCGCCACAGCTTCAGCATGTCGGCCACCGGGACGCCCATGGCCAGCGCCACGGCGTGTTCGCGGTAGCTCGGGAAGACGAAGTCCTGGCCAGCCAGCGCAGAGGCGGCGCCCACCTGGGCGGCCTCCTGCCCGAGCAGCGGGGGCCACAGCCCGAGTTCGCCGTGGCGCTGCAGGGCGGTGCCCTCAGCGTCGAAGCGGCGGGCCATCACCATCTGGCGCAGCATTCCCCGCAGCTGGTCGGCCGTGCCGTGCCAGCTGAAGTCCTCATGGTCAACCCGTTCACCCTCGGGGGTGAGCAGCTGCACCATGTCCTGCGGTTCGCGTGAACGCATCCGCGCTTCCGGGTCAGTCACCCCGACCAGAGCACTCATTCGTTGATCCTCCCCATCGGGAACTCCACGCTTCCTACGCTACCGTAGGTTTCCCGGCAGGGGGTTGTGGGATTCCCACCGTGCCGTGGCTGCCGCGTTGGACGTCTCCGATAGTCTCTGGCTGCCGCATGCTGCGGCCCGAGAAGAGGACCTGAAATGTTCCCACGTCTGCTCCGGCTCGTGACCGGAATCGGGCTGGCCCTGGCCATGCTGACCACCCTCGCCCAACCCGCCCGTGCCGATGAGGACGCCGACACCTCCGCCCGCAGCACCGACCAGCGCCCCACCATCGGGCAGCGCGTGGCCTCCGCCGCCGCCAACACCGCCCCCACCCCGACGACCCTCGGCCCCTCGGCCACGGCCGAGGAGACCAACGCCGTGGCCCGGCTGAACAGCTACCGGGCCAGGGCCGGGCTGCCGGCGGTCAGCCTGGTCGGGGTGCCCGGCGCCGTGGTCAACCACGCCAAGTACCTCGACATGAACCTGTGGGTGACCGGGCTCGATTTCTGGTCCGAGGACCCCTCGCTGCCGGGCTACACGGCGGCCGGCGACGCGGTCGCCAACCAGACCTGGCCGGGCCCGTCCAGCATGGGGACGCTGTCGCAGCTGATCGACTGGTGGCTGGCCGACCCCGAGGGGCAGTACTACTCGCTGCTCGACCCGAGCATCAGCACGGTGGCCTTCACCCGCCAGGGCGACATCGTCCTGATCTGGGCGCCCCGGGGCGTCGACAACGCGACCTACCCGGTGAACTTCCCGGCCGGCCAGAACTTCGGGCTCACCACCATGCCGGCCGACCCGGCGGCCTACTACACCCAGGGCTGTGAAGGTTCGGCCTGGGGCTTCCCGATCACCTTCCAGTTCGACCCGCGGCTGTACGGCGAGATGTGGGTCAACCAGGTCGACGTGCGCATCGACGGTTCCCGGATCGCGGTCTGCCCGGTGAACAACGTGATGGACGTGTCCACCACGGGGCTGGTCACCCTGGTGCCGGCCGTGGTGCTGCCCCGCGGGGCCCATGTGACCGCCTCGGTCACCGCCACCGCGTTCCACCGTGACGGCAGCGGCTCGAGCGTGGTGACCTCGAGCACCGAGTTCTCGGTGCAGGCCCAGGCCACCAGCACGCCCGGCGACCAGACCGGGGACAACACCGCCGACGTGCTGGCGGTCACCACCAGCGGTGAGCTCATGCTGTACAAGGGGCGGCGCCCCGGCACCATCGGCTACGGCTTCCAGGTCGGGCGCGGGTGGAACGAGTTCACCTGGTTCAGCCACACCCCCGACGTCAACGGTGATGGCCGTGAAGACCTGGTCGGGCGCCGCGGCGACGGCCACCTGTACCTCTACCTCGGCCAGGGCATGGGCTCCTACACCGCCGGCCGACGGGTGGGGCAGAACTGGAACGGCCTGCGCAACCTCACCGTGGTGGGTGACATGAACGGCGACGGCACCCCCGAGGTCATCGGCATCGGCCCCGAGGGCAACCTCTACCGCTACACCCTGACCACCAACGGCTTCATCAACGCCTCACTGATCGGCAAGAACTGGAACGGCATCGCCCTGACCACCTCGGTCGGCTCGTTCAACACCGGTGACAAGTTCGCCGACCTGATCGCGGTGGGCACCAACGGCAACCTGTACGCCTACTACTCCGGACCGGGTGGCACCATCATCCAGGCCGCCCAGATCGGACGCGGTTGGACCGGTTTCACCGCCCTGTTTTCCTCCGGCGACCTGAACGGTGACGCACGCCCCGACCTGGTCGGGCGCAACACCGCCGGGGTGCTGTACAGCTACCAGAACAACCTGGGGTCGTGGGGACCTGCCCGGCAGGCCGGCACCGGCTGGAACGGCATCCGCCTGTTCGGGTGAGCAGAATCGGGCCAGACGCGCTTACACTGGCTCAGAGTTTTCCCGCCGACCCCGAGGAGGCGCACCGTGCGTGCTCACAGGTTCTTCACCAAGGCCGTCGCGGTCATCGCCGCGACTGCGACGGCCCTGACCATGCTGGCCGGAACGGCTGCCGCCGACCCGACCAGCGACCCGACAGAGGCTGACGCCAGCAACTCGCCGCAGCGCAAGATCCACACCCCGGTGACGCCGCTGGCGTCGAGTGACCCGGGCCTGGCGCCGCAGGACGCGATCGTGTCCACGATCAACGAGTTGAACCTGTACCGCTCCAAGGTGGGCGCTGCGCCGGTGGTCTATGACTCGAGCATGCTCTCGGCCCTCCAGGCCCACGCCAACTACCTCGAGTTGAACAAGAACGACCCCAACCTGAACCCGGCCAAGGAGGAGCCCGGCAAGCCGGGCTACACCGCCCAGGGCGCTGCCATCGCACAGTTCACGCTGGCGGCCTCGGGGGTCAACGCCAACCAGTTGGCGCTGCGCCTGTGGATGATGGACCCCTGGGAGCGCAGCGCGCGCCTGCTGCACCCGCTGACCAACGGCATCGCGTTCGCCCAGACCGCCACCTTCCTGGTGGCGGCGGTGAACTTCAACAACGCCACCCAACAGGCCTGGCCGCAGGTCTTCCCGAATGCGCAGAACCAGAACGATGTGGTGTTCAACTCGACCGCGGCCAGCTACTACGCCAGCCAGTGCACCCAGAAGCCGGCCGCCTGGGGCTTCCCGGTCACCGTCCAGTGGGACCACCAGACTCTCGGGGCCGTGAGCAATGTGCAGGCCATGCTCTACCGCGACGGGGTGCCGGTGCCGTTCTGCCTGCTGAACAACCGCGACCACCTCGACATGGACGCGCTGGTCGTGCTGATGCCCACCGCACCGCTGGTGCCCGGTTCGTACTACACCGGCACCGTGACCGGGACCGCGGCCCGCAAGGCCGGCGGCAGCGAGTCGGTCAGCGCCACCATCAGCTTCACCACCTCGGCGCAGACCCGGGTCTGGGGTGACCAGACCGGCGACAACATCGGTGACCTGCTCGGCATCGACAACAGCGGCAACCTGCGCATCTACAAGGGGCGCACCCCCGGCACCTTCGGCACCAGCTGGGTCGTCGGTGGCGGCTGGGGCAGCTTCACCTGGTTCAGCCACACCCCCGACATCAACGGTGACGGCCGTGACGAGCTGATCGGTCGCCGCAGCGACGGTAACCTGTACCTGTACTTCGGGCAGGGCATGGGCTCCTACGGTGCGGCCCGACTGGTGGGCCGCAACTGGAACGGGCTGGACAACATCACCGTCGTCGGTGACATGAACGGCGACCGCCTGCCCGAGGTGGTCGGCATCGGCAACAACGGCGCCAACCAGGGCAAGCTGTTCCGCTACACCCTGACCACCAACGGCTTCACCGGTGCCGCCGAGATCGGGACGGGCTGGAACAGCATCAAGTACATGACCAGCCTGGGCTCGTTCAACACGAACGACTCCACCGGCGACATCATCGCGGTGGGCACCAACGGGAACCTGTACGTGTACTACACCGGCGGTGGCCGCATCATCCAGGCCGCCCAGATCGGGCGCGGCTGGAACAGCTTCACCGCGATGTTCTCCCCCGGTGACCTCAGCGGCGACGGGCACCCCGACCTGGTCGGACGAAACGCCGCCGGCACGTTGTACAGCTACACCAACCAGCGCGGCTCCTTCGGCGCCGCCCGCCAGGCCGGCACCGGCTGGAACGGGTTCCGCCTGTTCGGCTGACCCGGTCACGACCTGGCCCAGCATTTCACCCCGTCGGAAATCCGGCGGGGTGAAATGCTTCCCAACGCCGAACGATTCACCTACGGTAAGTCGGACCAACTTCTGGTGAACAACTCGCAAAAGTTGTCATGCCAGCATTGCCCCATCAGGTCGCCGTCGACCAGAGTTGCGGGGGAGTTCGTACTCGTCACACCTTCAAGGAGAATCATGGCTCTCAGCCCTCTCACCGGGGTTCGCCGCGCGGTGACCGCCGTCGGCGTCAGTGCCGCGCTAGTCGCCGGCGGGCTCGTTGCCCCCGCGTTCGCCGAGGCGAAGACCCCGTCCAGACTGCTGCCGAACGCAGCCTGCGTGGCCGGCACCCCCATCGAGATCTACAGCTTCAACGACTTCCACGGCCGGATCGGCAGCCTGAGTGGTAGCACCTACAACTATCTGGCTGCCAAGCTGTTCACCCCCGTCGAGCAGTCTCGCGCCGCCGGCAACAACGTGGTGCTGCTGTCCAACGGTGACAGCATCGGTGGGTCGACCTTCGAGTCGGCCTCGCAGAACGACAACCCGACCATCGCGATCCTCAACGCGATCGGGCTGCAGGCCTCGGCCACCGGCAACCACGAGTACGACAAGGGCATGTCTGACCTGCAGTCACGCTACGCGGGCACCAACGACAACGTGGTGCCGCAGTTCCCGATGCTCGTCTCCAACGTGCGCAACGCTGCCGGCAACGTGCCGGCCCCGCTGAAGGCCTACGAGATCATCGAGGTCGACCACGACGACGACGCCAACACCCCGGCCATCCGCATCGGTGTCATCGGCGCCGTGACCGGCGACCTGCCCGGGCTGGTCAGCCCCGGTGGCATCGCCGGGCTGACCGTGGGTGACCCGGTGCAGGCCGTCAACGACGTCGCCGCCGACATCGCCGATGAGACCGACATCATCGTCGCCCAGATCCACGAGGGTGCCGCCAACGGGTCGGGCACCGCCGCGTCGAACGCCGCCGCCAGCCCCGCGTTCAAGTCGATCCACGAGAACATCAGCACCGATGTCAACGTCGTGTTCACCGGCCACACCCACCAGCTCTACAACTGGACCACCTCTGATGGTCGTCCGCTGCTGCAGGCGGCCTCCTACGCCACCAAGCTGGCCAAGGTGACCGTCAACGTCGAGGACAACGGCACCATCTGCGGTGACACCACCGCGGCGCTGGTCGATCCCGCCGCCGCCCCCGACGTCACCCTCCCGGCGATCCAGGAGATCGTCGAGATCACCCAGGACGCGATCGCCGAGTCCGACGTGGTCGGTGCCGTCAAGGTCGCCACCACCGACGGGCCGCTGAGCCTGCCCAACGGGCTGAACGTCCCCGACGTCCGCGACCTCGAGTCGCCGATCACCAACCTGGTCGCCGAGTTCTTCGGTGACGTGCTGAGCAACAACGACCAGTACCGGGGCAAGAAAATCATCGGTGTCCAGAACCCCGGTGGCACCCGCGCCGGCCTGCCCGCCGGTGATGTCACCTACAAGGACGCCGCGCTGGCCCTGCCCTTCGCCAACACCATCAAGACCACCGAGCTGACCGGCGCCCAGTTCAAGAAGGTGCTCGAGCAGCAGTGGCAGCGCCTGCCAAACGGCACCGTGCCCAGCCGTGCCTACCTGCGCCTGGGCCTGTCGCCCAACACCAGCTACACCTACGACGAGTCGCTGCCCGAGGGTTCGCGCATCACCGGCATCTACTTCGAGGGCCAGCCGATCAGCGACACCGACGTGTTCACCCTGGTCTCGGGCAACTTCCTGATCGAGGGCGGCGACCAGTTCTACGAGTTCGCCAACGGCGCCAACACCCGTGACACCGGCCTGGTCGACCTGACCGCCTTCACCGAGTGGGTCGGCGACCAGGGCACCATCTCGGCCCCGTACGGCAACGTCGGCGCCTCCGTCAAGGGCGCCACCCAGCTCGTCGAGGGCCAGTCGGCCACCTTCCAGGTGGGCGTCCCGCAGGGCGCAGGCCTGGCCCGGGAGACCCTGGACAGCACCGGCCTGAACGCCACCAAGAACACCACCGCGACGGCCTACATCGTCCAGGGCTCGACCAAGCTCCAGGTCGGTTCGGCCGCCGTCGTCGACGGCCGGGTCACCAACCTGCAGGTCCAGGTCCCGGTGAAGTCGGGCCTGAACAGCGGCGGGGCCACCCTGCTGATCGAGGCCACCCCCGGTGGCACCACGGTCCAGTGGGCGGTCAACATCGTGGCCGCCGGCCCGACCTTCGCCTGGGGTGACCAGTCCGGCGACAAGATCGGCGACATCATCGCCGTCGACGCCAACGGTGTGCTGAACACCTACTACGGCCGCAGCGGCGGCCTGAGCTCGCTGGTCACCAAGGCCGGCGGCGGCTGGAACAACTTCACCTGGATCTCCCACACCCCCGACGTCAACGGCGATGGGATCGACGACCTGCTGGCCCGCAAGGCCAACGGCGAACTGCTGCTGTACTTCGGCGCCACCATGGGCCAGTTCAGCTCGCCGCGCCTGGTCGGCACCGGGTGGAACAACCTGGCCAAGCTGGCGGTCGTGGGTGACATGACCGGCGACGGTTCACCCGAGGTGGTCGGCATCGGCACCAACGGCAACCTCTACCGCTACACGCTGACCACCGGTGGCCTGAAGGATGCCCGCCACATCGGCAAGAACTGGCAGTCGATCACCCAGATCACCAGCGTGGGCGACTTCAACGGTGACGGCACCGCCGACATCCTGGCCACCAACGCCGCCGGGGACCTGTTCACCTACTACACCGGCCCGGGTGGCACCATCATCCAGGCCGCGAAGACCGGTCAGGGCTGGGCAGGCTTCACCGCCTTCTTCGCCCCCGGTGACCTGAACAATGACGGCCGCGTCGACCTGGTCGGTCGCAAGGCCAACGGTGTGCTCTTCCTGTACACCAACGACGGCAACGGCAAGTGGGGCGTTGCCAAGCAGATCGGTCACGGCTGGAACGGTTTCACCCTCTTCGCCTGATCACCTGTGATCTGACCCCCAGGACACCACGAGGGCCCGTCGGCACTGCCGGCGGGCCCTCGCGCGTTCCCTGCTCACCTGCCCTTGGGTCTTCGCGTGGCGTCGAAAGCCCTGTCCAACCGGTCGTCCTCCACCACGGAGTACTCAAGGTCCTGGTAGTCGTAGATGCTCAGGTTCCGGTCGGAGGAGGCTGCGGCAGCAGCATCTCCTGCAGTCGCTGGTAGACCCCCTCGTCGGTCGGCGCGGCCAAGCAGTACTCCGGTTTCTTGTAGTCGTAGAGGCTCACCACCGGGCCGCTGGGATCCGGAGGAGGCAGCTCGCCACTCTGGTCGGGCACCTGCCCCAGCTGCTGGGCACTGACGAAACCGTCCGGGAGCGAGGAGCCGTAGCGCTTCTGGTACTCCTCCCACACATTGACGTGGTCATGCCCACCGACGGGGTCGGTCACCCCATGGGTGCCACCCAGGGTGAACTTCGTCCCCACGGCGTCGGGCATGAAGTCCGTGGTCGGGTTGGGATTCTCCTGGAGTTGGGTCAGGATGTCGTCGCTGGTGCGGTAGGCCCGCACCAGGCCACCATTGACCTCGGCAAGCAGATTGGCCATGCTGATGCCGCGGGTCTCGGCGATGTAGGTCATGGTCGCCTCGCTGACCCCGGCCGCATTCGCCGTGATGACGGGGTTGCCACTGACCATTGCGGCCACCGACGCCAGCCGTCCGCCCAGGGAGTGCCCGGCGTAGAGCACGTCACCCTTCAACGAGGACTTGTTGATGGCCTCGGCGATCGCGATGACCATCGCACTCTGGGGCCCCAACCCGATGCCGCCGAAGATGTTCTCCTTCAGCAGGTCGATCTGGTTCGGGTCATCGAAGTGCGTACCCGAGAAGGCCACCACGATCGTCCCTCGACAACCTTGGCCAGCATGGGCACGATGGTGAAGTTCCACCACAGCGCCAGGTCGGCCAGCGTGGCAATGACAAACCCGAGCAGGCTGAGGCCCATCGTGAAACCGGCCATGGCAGTGGCACCGATCAGCCCGATCGCCACCCGTGCGCAGAAGATCGCCAGCTCGGCCAGGACGACCATGGCGATCTCGTAGATGCGCAGCCGTGCGCTGGCACTGTTGCGGGCCAGCGCGTCCAGGTTGGGGATGAAGGCCCGGGTCACCTTCGTCGTGGAGCGCATGCACTTCCATTGGGCCGCCGCGTAGTGCTGGAAGGCCCACTTGCTCTCACCGGTCCAGTTCGGGGCCGAGCCGGCGATGTCGTCCATCACGTAGACATGCTCATCGAGCCCGGCAGCGATCCTGTTCAACCGGTCCACCGACTCGCGGTAGCCGCTCATGCTGCCCGCCAGGTCGGCCAGCGCCCGGGCGATCGGGACGAAGTTCTTGCGCACCTCGTCCAGCAGGACACCGGAGATGCCCTCACCGACCACCTTGGCCAGCATGGGCAGGGCGCGGGCCAGGCCGCGGCTGCCGGGGCTGCTGGTGCCGTCGAAGGTCCGGTACTGGGCCAGCAGCTGCTGGGCCAACTGGCCGATGCTGATGCCGCTGGTGCTCAGGCAGCGCAATGCCATGAGCCGGCGGTTCGGGGCGATGTCCACCTTGGCGTGCTGGCTGGAGACCCGGTGGGCCGGGTGTTGTCGGCGAATCTGCTCCGCCTGCAAACGCATGCTGCGGACAGCATTTCTGACATTGTTCTGTAACAGCTTTACAGACCATTTGGTCGGTTGGCCCCGTACTGCTGGTTGTACTCGTGCTGCACGTTGTCCGAACCGTGGCCCGCGACCGGGTTCTGGGACCCACCCAGGTCGAACTGGGTGCCGTGGTGGTCGGGCATCAGCCCTGAGGTGATCGGCCAGTCCTCCTGCAGGTTGGTCAGGATGTCGTCGTCGGTGCGGTAGGCGCGGACCAGGCCACCAAAGGTGTCGGCGAGCAGCTGTTCGCGGGTCATGCCGTTCTGCTGGGCGATGTAGTCCATGGTGGCATCGCTGACGCCGGCCGCATTCGCGGTGACCGCCGGGTTACCGCTGGTCATCGCGGCGATGGCGGCCAGCCGCCCACCCAGGGAGTGACCGCCGTAGATGACGTCACCCTGGCGGTCGCTGTCGCCGATCGCCTGCGCGATCGCGATCGCCATCTCCGACTGCGGGCCCATGCCGGTGCCGCCGGGCACGTTCTCCTTGAGCAGGTCGGTCTGGGCGGGGTCGCTGAAGTCGGTGCCCTCGAAGATGATCACCACATTGCCGTCCTCGTCCTGGTAGACGTGGGCGGCGAACCCGTTCTCGTCATTGCTGAGCATGTCGGGGGTGAGCCCCAGCTCGGCCAGGGTGTCGGGGTCGCTGACCTCGCTGAACCCGGGTGGGATGTCACCGGCCATCATGTCGATGACCAGCCCGTCCCGCGGGTCGGGGTCGGTGCCGAACATGGAGCCGGCCATGCTGTCGGCGTCGACGCCGTAACCGATGCCGGGGTCCTGCCCGGTCTGCAGCGCCGTCCCGGCGCGGGCCATCGACTCACCGAGCTGGCGGACCTGGCCGAGGTAGGCATTGCCCTGCTCGGCGACGTCACGCATGACCTCGGCCATCACCTGCATCTCGGTGGCCAGGAACTCCAGCAGCCAGGCGATGAAGTCGGCCACCATCTTCGCCAGGATCGCCCCCGAGACGATGATCCCACCCGGGACGAAGGCGAGCCCGAGGGCCACCTTGAACCAGAAGATGTTGGGGGTGACGTAGCGGATGACCTCGTCAAGGATGTTGGCCACCATCGCCATGATCATCTGCCGGGCGGTGGCGGTGTTCTGCGCGATGCCCTCGATGCTGGGGCCGATGACGCCCACCAGTCCCTGGGCGGCTGCCATGGAGTCCGACTGCACCCGCGCGTAGGCGGCGAACACGTCGGCCGAGGTCCCGGCCCACTGCTGCGCCGACCCGGTGGCGGCCTGCATGCCGGCCGCGTGCTCCCCCAGCGCCTCGGCCAGTTCGTCGAGGGTGGCCCTGGCAGCACGGATGGCCCCCGCGTCGCCGGTGAGTTCGGTGAGCGCATCGTCGAAGGGGCCGAAGTAGCTGATCACGGTGGCCGCCAGCCAGGTCAGGGCGGTGCTGACCAGTTCGTGGACCGCGGCCGGGAAGTCGAGCCAGTCCAGGGCGGTGGGCAGCAGCATCCGCAGCGGGTTCCCGGCGCTGAAGGCGTCCGCCCCGGCGGCGGCGCCCTGCTCGAGGATGTCCCCAGCCAGCGCCCAGTGGGCCCGCGGGGTGACCTCGACGGCCGCCGGTGCGGGGCCGGGCGCCGGGGCGCCGGCGGAGAAGATGGTGGTGATCAGGTCGAGTGCCTGTTCCTCGGTGAGCCGGTAGGCCTCGGCGGTGGCGCCCAGGCCCCCACTGATGCTGGTCACCGCGGCGGTGGCCGCCTCGAGGAAGGCGGTGATGTCCTCATTGGTGGCGGGGAAGGTGTGGGTGGCCGGCGGTTCCAGCAGGTGGCCGAAGGCCCCGACCGCAGGGCCGTGGGGGCGGGGTGCCCCGGCCAGGCCGGCGGCCTGCTCGTCCACCGCGGAAGCCATCGCCTGCAGTTCGGGCACACTCCAGGTGCTGGTGCTCATCGTGGGGCTCCCAGGTCTTGTTCGGCCTGCGCGAGGGCCTCGGCGAGCGCATCGTTCAGGGCGGGCAGCGGCAGCTCGGCCGACCAGCTGGTCACGGTGATGCCGTGCAGTTGGCCGGCCTGGTTGAGGCTGAGGGTGACATGCCCCCCGGACGAGCGGCCCTCGCCGACCACGCCCGCCGCCTGCGCGGAGGCCTGTTCGGCCGCCGCCATCCGGTGGCGCAGGTGGTCACACAGCTGCTGCATCATCACCGCCGGTGGGGCTTGCGGGTCGACGCCGGCGGGCAGCTGGAAACGTCGCCCGCCCAGGCCGGGTGAGGGCTGGTCCGGGTCCTGGGGCAGGTCGGCGACCCCGATGCCGTCGCCGGCCGGGCGCCCACCGGTGGCCACCTCGTGCAGCGCGGTGAAGTCGGCGGCCAGGGCGGTGCCGGCCAGGCCGGTGGCGAGCACCCGCAGCGCCTGCAGCCGCCCGTCGGGGGCGAGGTCGACCTCGGCGTGCCTGCTGGTGGCCCGTCGTCCGGGGTTGGCGCGGCGCAGCCGGGCGGCGGCCAGGCGGTAGGAGCGGGCGGCCTCGCGCAGTCGCGCCTCGGCGGGCAGGTCGGGTCGGGGCGTGCTCACCGGGCCAGCGTAGGCCGCGGGCGGGGTCAGTTCCGGGCGAGCGTGGCGACCATGACCGCCTTGATGGTGTGCATGCGGTTCTCGGCCTGGTCGAAGATGACCTCACGCTGGGCCTGGAAGACCTCGTCGGTGATCTCGAGGGCCTCCATGCCGGTGAGCTGGTAGACCTCCTCGCCGACGGTGGTGTTGCGGTCGTGGTAGGCGGGCAGGCAGTGCATGGCGATCACGTCGGGGTTGCCGGTGGCATCCATCACGGCGGCGTTGACCTGGTAGGGCGTGAGCAGGTTGATCCGCTCGGTCCAGACCTCCTTGGGTTCACCCATCGAGACCCAGACGTCGGTGTAGATGACGTCGGCCCCGGCGACACCGGCGGCGACGTCGTCGGTCAGGGTGATCCGGGCGCCGGTCTGCTCGGCGACCGCGCGGGCCTGGGCCACCACCTCGTCGGTGTTGTGCAGCTGGGTCGGTGCGACCATCCGCACGTCCATGCCCATCAGCGCACCAGCGGCCAGCACCGAGTTGCCGACATTGTTGCGGGCATCACCCAGGTAGGCGATGGTCACCTCGTCCAGCGGCTTGTCGACCCACTCGCGGATGGTGAGCTGGTCGGCCAGGGTCTGGGTCGGGTGCCATTCGTCGGTCAGGCCGTTCCACACCGGCACCCCGGAATGCTCGGCCAGCTGCTCCACGGTGTCCTGGCCGAAGCCGCGGTACTCGATGGCATCGAACATCCGGCCGAACAGCAGCGCGGTGTCGACGATCGACTCCTTGCCGCGGATGTGGCTGCCCGTCGGGTCGAAGTAGGTGGTGTGCGCACCCTGGTGGGCGGCGGCCACCTCGAAGGCAGAACGGGTCCGCGAGCTGGACTTCTCGAAGATCAGGGCGATGGTGCGCCCCAGCAAGCGCTGCTGCTCGACACCGTCGCGGCGCTCCTGCTTCAGCTGGGCGGCCAGGTCGAGCAGGCTGCGCCATTCGTCAGGGGTGAAATCAAGTTCCTTGAGGAAGCTGCGTCCGGTGAGCGATGTCATGGGCCCACGTTAGCGGTCACCCCCGACACGGCAGGATGGTGCCCATGACGAACCCACACGTGCTGTTCCTCTGCTGGGGCAACATCTGCCGCAGCCCGATGGGTGAGGTGGTCGCCACCGAGGCCGCCGACCAGGCGGGGGTGGCGGCCCGGTTCAGCAGTGCCGGCATCAGTGACGAGGAGCACGGCAACACGATGGACCCGCGGGCGGTGCGGGTACTCGTCGAGCACGGGTACCGTCCGGAGCTGCACCGGGCGCGGCAGGTGACCAGGGCCATGCTCGCCGACGTCGACCTGGTGGTCGCCGCCGAGCAGTACCACCTGGAGCGGCTGCGCCGCCTCGGCACCGACCTGCCCGAACTCCGGCTGGTCAGCGACTTCGACCCCGCAGCCGCCCCGGGTGACCCGCTGCCCGACCCCTGGTACGGGGACCAGGCGGACTTCGAGGAGACGCTGGCGGCGCTGGAACGCTCGATGCCGCGGCTGCTCGACAGGCTGCGCGAGCTCGACCACTAGTCTTGCCCCATGACCTTGTTCCTCGTGGGCGGTGCCCCCTCCGACCAGCTCTCCGACGTGCATGACGTCTTCGCCGCGAGTGTCGCCGCCCGGCTGCGGGGGGCCGCGAGTCGTCGTCCGCGGGTGGCCTACGTCAGCGCGGGGCCGGCCGAGCAGGCCCAGCAGTACACCGCCGCCTACCTGGACCCGGTGCGCTCCCGGCTGCCCGAGGTCGAGGTCACCGAGGTGTACCTGCCCGAGTGGCCCGAGGACTTCGACGGGGTGGACGCCATCATCGTGGCGGGCGGCCACACCCCCACCTACCTCGAGCACCTGGCGCCGCACCGCGACCAGCTCGCCCGGCTGGTGCGCGACGACGTGCACTACCTGGGCTACTCGGCCGGCGCCCAGGTGGCCTCACGCCACGCGCTGGTCGGCGGCTGGCGCCGCGAGGGTCGTCCGGTGGGTTCCCAGGAGTGGTCCGAGGGGTTGGACGAGGTGAGCGTCGTCGACGGGCTGGCGCTGATCACCCCGACGGTCGCCACCCACAGCGACGTGGCCCTGCACGACGGGCTGCTGACCGGCATCGTGGAGTCTGCGGTGACCCGCACCGCCGTCGGCATCGACGAGGACACCTGCCTGGTGGTCGACCCGGTCAGCGGCCGCACGGCCCACTACGGCCTGGGCCGGGTGCGCTGGTTCAGCCGCGAACCGCTCGGGGTGATGGTGACCACCCAGTACCCGGATGCCTGACGCTAAGGTAGGGCCATGCAGATCTTGGTGGTTGATGACGACCAGGCGGTGCGTGACTCCCTGAAGCGTTCGTTGTCCTACAACGGCTACGAGGTCACCACCGCGGCCGACGGGCTGGAAGCGCTGGCGCAGCTGTCGGCGATTCGTCCCGATGCCGTGGTGATGGACGTGATGATGCCCCGCCTCGACGGGCTCGAGGCGACCAGGATGCTGCGCTCGACCGGCAATGACGTGCCGATCCTGATCCTCACCGCCCGCGACGCGGTCAACGACCGGGTCGACGGCCTCGACGTGGGTGCCGACGACTACATGGTCAAGCCCTACGCCTTGGACGAGCTGCTCGCGCGGCTGCGGGCGTTGACCCGGCGTGCTCGTCCGGAGCCGGAGCACAACCCCGAGGTCAAGCAGTTCGAAGACCTGGTGCTCGACCCGCAGACCCGTGAGGTGACCCGCAACGGGCGCCGGATCAGCCTGACCCGCACCGAGTTCGCCCTGCTGAACGTGTTCATGGACCACCCCCGCCGCGTGCTGGAGCGGGGCTGGCTGCTGAACGAGGTCTGGGGCTTCGACTTCCCGACCACCGCCAACTCCCTCGAGGTCTACATCGGCTACCTGCGGCGCAAGACCGAGGGAGAAGGTGAGTCCCGTCTGCTGCACACCGTCCGTGGCGTCGGTTACGTGCTGCGCGAGACCCCCCCGTAGGCCGCGTGCGCTGGTTGACTGCCTGGCGTCGGATCCTGCCGCGCCTCCAATCGGGACTGCCCCTGGGTCGGCGTCTGGCCACGATGACGCTGCTCAGCCTGACCGGCGTGGTGCTGGCGGTGGGGGCCACGGCCTACTTCGCGACCCAGGCCTCACTGTTCCGCCAGCTCGACAACACCCTGATCGGGATCGGCCACACCCTGGTGCCGACCGTGGAGCAGATGCCGACCACCATGGGTGGGCTGACCGCCGACGCCACGACGACCGCTGATGTCACCCTGCTGGTGGTGCGGGCCGACGGCACCGTGACCGGCATTCCCGGGGTGAACACGGTGATCACCCCCGGCCCGCAGGAACTGGCGGCCGCGCGCACCCAGACCGCGTCCGACCCGCGCACCCTGACCACCGGTTCGGGGCTGCGGTTCCGCGTGACCGCGGTGCCGTTCACCAGCGACGGCAACAACTACGCCCTGGTGGTAGCCCGGCCCCTCGACGCCACCGAGGCGACCCTGCGGCAGCTGTGGTGGGTGCTGCTCGCGGTGGGCCTGGTCGGCATGATCACCGTCGGCCTGGGCGGCTGGTGGGTGAGCCGGCAGACTCTGGCGCCGATCCGGCAGTTGTCAAAGGCCGTCGCCCAGATCACCGAGACCGACCAGCTGACGCCGATCCCCTCGGCCAGCACCGACGACCTGGGCAACCTGACCGAGTCGTTCAACACCATGCTCAACTCCCTGTCCTCGTCGCGGGAACGCCAGAAGCGGCTGATCGCCGACGCGGGCCATGAGCTGCGCACCCCGTTGACCTCGATGCGCACCAATGTCGAGTTGCTGGTGGCCGACGAGAACCGGCACATGCTGCCCGACGGCGCCCGCGCCGAGATCCTGCACGACATCGCGGCCCAGCTCGGTGAGTTCACCTCGCTGGTCGGTGACCTGGTGCAGTTGTCGCGGGAGGACAAGGCCACCGCGGCACCCGAGGCCCTCGACTTCGCCGAGGTGGTGCGCTCGGCGATCACCCGGGCCCGCCGCCGCGGCCCCGGCCTGCGGTTCGACGTCGAACTCGACCCGCTCTACATCATGGGTGAGGCCGACACCCTGGAACGCGCGGTCACCAACCTGCTCGACAATGCCGTGAAGTTCTCACCCCCCGGCGGGACCATCCGGGTGCACCTCGAGGGTGACGTGCTGCGCATCTCGGACGAGGGACCCGGCATCGCCGAGGAGGACCTGCCGCACGTGTTCGACCGGTTCTTCCGTTCCGACCGGGCCCGCAGCACGCCGGGCACCGGGCTGGGCCTGTCGATCGTGGCGCACACCGTGCAGGCCCATGGTGGCTGGGTGCGCGCCGGTCGGGCCGCCGAGGGCGGCGCCGAGTTCACCATGCACCTGCCCGGCAGCACTCACGCCCCCGACGAGTTGTTGCCGGACGAGAGCGCCAGCCGTCCGTCAGCCTGAGCGAGGCTGGCCTGGTCGGCAGCCCGCCGACCGGCGGCCCGGATGGACTCGGTCTGCTGGCCGGCGTGAGAGACCCGGGTGCGCCGCACCCCGACCCGCGGGTACTTGGCGCTGATGAACTCACCGACCTCGGCCGACTTGGCGCGCATGGCCAGGGCCACCGATGAGAGTTCCTTGCCGGTGGCCGGGCGTTCGCGGGCGACGGCCTCCTCCACCGCCCTGGCCTGGGCGGCGCTCAGCCGGCTGGCGATCCGCTGGATGAACCCGTCATAGAACACCCCACGGGCGGTGCTGGTGTGCACCGAGCCGGACAGCTCACGGTGTGCCCCCGACGCGAGCCACCGGTCGGCGGCAGCGACCAGCTGCACCACCAGCGAGCGGTACAGCGCCTCGACGGTGTTCAGGTCGCTGGGCATGCCGATCGGGTAGACCTCCGACTCGCCACCGCGCATCAGCACCTCGACGTCGTTGACCTGGGCGATCACAGTGAACAGGCGGCGCAACGCGGTGACGTGGCGCTGGCGCGGCCGCCCGATCACCACGGTGCGTTCCTCCACCACCTCCCGGGACTGGCTGAGCTCATCGGCGCGGCGGGCCAGGGCCAGGTCGATCGAGTACCGGGTGGCCAGTTCCTGCGCCTTGGTGACCAGCGCGTCGGCCTCCTCCCGGGAGTGGGTGGTCTCGGCCTTGCGCAGCAGTTTGCCGATGACGGCGGCGGCCTTCTGGCTCATGGCGTGACCTCCTGGTCGGGTTGGTCGAAGAGGCGTTGGAGTTCTGCTGCCTGCCGGGGCAGGTCGACGTGGCGCAGCAGCCGCACCAGCGCCGCGCGGAAGACCGGCCCGTGGGCGGGCTGCTCCACGCCGCCCGGGGTGTGGTGGGCCAGGTGGTGGGCCAACTCGTGCAGCACCACCAGCCGCGCGGCACCCCAACTGGCCAGGGCGATTTCAGCCGGGTCGGCGCCGCGGGCGGGTTGGTAGTGGGACTGCCGCTCACCGCGCCGCTGCCGCACCCGCACCGGCGGCAGGCCGAGCTCGAGGCAGGTCAGGGTGCAGAACAGGGCGGCGGCGGCCAGGTCGGCGAAGTCGTGCTCGGCTTCGACGCTGACCAGGCGCCCGTCGACCAGCACGGCGGTGCCGGCACGGGCCCAGCGCTGCAGCCGGTCCTCGCACAGGTAGACCCGGTCGGCATCAGGGTCGGCGACCATGGCTGCCCCCTCTCCAGTCGGCTCGCAGCGGCAGGTGGGTGGGCAGGCTGCGGCGGGGTCCGTGTCGTGGGGGCAAGCCCTGGGACAGCAGCGACAGTTCGAGGCGGTAGCGATGGGGCCGGAAGGGTTCCAAGGCCTCCTCGGCGGGGCCGCCCAGGCGCCACTCGACCACTCCCGGCACGTGGTAGTCCCCGATGCTCCAGGCGTCCGGGTCACCCAGCACCTGCTGGCGCACCTTGGCGGCAGTCCAGACCCCGATGCCGGGCAGGCTGGTCAGGGCCCGTTCCAGGGCCTCCCCCCGGGGGGTCACGTCCAGGCCTGCGTGGCGGGCGAGCACCCGTTCCAGGGCGGGGACCTTCGCCATCGTCCGGCGCAGGGTGGCGGCCCGGCGGTCGTCGATGCCGACCTGCACCGCCTCCCAGCCCGGCAGCGCGGCCCACTGCTCGGCGGTGGGTGGGGCGACCAGCCCATGGGCGGGGTGGTGCTCGTCCTCGGCGCCGGGAGCGGGTTCCCCGAAGCGGCGCACCAGCCGCCGCAGCGAGGTGAAGGCCTCGGCCCCGGTGACCTTCTGCTCGATGACAGCCGCCGCCAGCGCCTCGGCCAGCAATCCCGTCGCCCCCAACCGCACCGGTGCCGGCGGGAACAGTTCAGGCCGGTCGTCGGCCCCCAGCTGGGTCGGGGCATGCTCGAAAGCCCAGGCGGTCCCCTCACCCCAGGCCCGGACGACCACGTCGTCGCCCTCGCGGCGGAAGTGCACCAGGGCGGGACCCGGCGCGGGATGCATCGCCCGCCACCAGCCGTCGTGGACCCGGCGCAACGTCGGGTCACCGTGACCGCGCTGCAGGCGCGTCATCACGGCATCCAACGAACCGGCCAGGCCGGTGACGACGGTGCTGCTGGGCATGTCGTCCAGAGTAGGTGTCGGCACTGACAAGTAACCTGATCTGCGTGGCACACTCGCACTCGCACGGCGACACGGCCGACCTGACGCCCGAACAGAAGGAGCACCAGCGGTTCGCAGCGCGGATCCTGGCCATCCTGCTGGTCCCGCTGGCCGTGCTCACCTTCGCCTCGCTGGTGCTGATGTGGCCCCAGGACACCGCCTCCCACATCCGGGAGGACACCGGCATCGTCCGGGTACCGGGCACCACCTACCAGCGCGGCACCATCACGGAGGTGACCGAGTCGTCCTGCGACGGTGAGGTCGGCAGCTTCCCCGGGGACACCACGATCTGCGCCACGCTGACCGTGCGGGTGGACGACGGCCCCGACGCCGGGTCACTGCAGAGCTTCCGACTGACCTCGGCGGTCTACCAGTCCGGCGCCTCGGTCGGTGAACAGGTGCGGATGTACCGGGTGCCGCTGGAGGGCACCGAGGCGGTCTACTCTTTCATCGACTTCGAACGCCAGACCCCGGTGATGTTCTTCGTCCTGCTGTTCGCGGCCCTGGTGGTGGCGGTGGCCCGGCTGCGGGGATTCCTGGCGCTGGTCGGGTTGGGGTTCGCGTTCTGGATCCTGATCGAGTTCATGATGCCCAACCTGATCCAGGGCAAGGACCCGGTGATCGTCGGGGTGGTCGGCAGCGCGGCGATCATGTTCGTGGTGCTGTACACGTCGCACGGGTTCACGGTGCGCACCACCACCGCCCTGGTGGGCACCCTGTTCGGGCTGCTGCTGGCGGCGATCCTGGGGTTGATCTCGGTGAACTGGGCGCACCTGACCGGGGTCACCCATGAGGACGACTTCATCCTGGCGGCCTCGGCGCCCGACCTGCGGATGACATCGGTGGTGATCTGCTCGATGATCGTGGCCGCACTGGGTGCGCTGAACGACGTCACCATCACCCAGGCCTCGTCGGTGTGGGAGCTGGCCAAGACCGTCAAGAGCCCCTGGCAGCTCTACCGCAGCGCCATGCGGATCGGCCGCGACCACATCGCCTCGACGGTCTACACCATCGCTTTCGCCTCGGCCGGCGCCGCCCTGAGCGTGCTGCTGCTGATCCAGATCTACGACCAGAGCCTGTCCGACCTGGTCTTCGAGGAACTGTTCGCCGGTGAGATCCTGCGCACCATCATCGGCTCGATCGGGCTGGTGCTGGCGGTACCGCTGACCACCGGCATCGGGGTGCTCGCGGTCTCGGTCGGACGATCAGCTGCGCGGGAGGCCGGTTCCGGCGAGCTGGACGAGCTGGACGAACTCGAGGGCGGCGAACCCCTGGTCGAGGCGGCGGGCTCCCCCCGCTCACCGTCGGCGGGCGCCGGCGACCACTCCGCCTTCCAGCGCCCCACCGACTGAGACCGGCGCTCAGTCGCGGCCGAGTTTCAGGTACACCTCGATGACGTCACCGAGGTGCAGGTCCTCCGCCGTGCGCACCGCGTCCTTGAGGGGGATGTAGTAGGTGCCCTGTTTGCGCCACAGAGCGGTGTACCAGGTGGTGTCGCCGACGGTGATGGTGGCCGGGATCATGCCCCAGCCGTAGGACAGGTGGGTCTCCTCGAAGACCTCCTCGGCCGCATCCAGCGGCAGCACCACGAAGTGGAAGGGCGCCGGGCCGCGCCACTCGATGACCTCCCCCGTGAACCGGAAGTCGATCGGGTCGAGGGCCTCGAACTCGCCGATGTCCTCACGAGGAGGTTGTTCACCAGTTGGCTTCACCGGCTTCCCTTCATCCGCGGGCTCTGGCAGGCACCCCTGGCGGGAAGACATGCGAGCCCTTGCTGGCCAAACCCGTCGCGCGCCCTTGCAGGACCACCCGGATCACTAGCCTGACTTCTAGGCACGGATCCCCCCACTACCAAGCCTACCGCTCACCCCCGCGCTAGGATGAGTCATGGGAAATGACTCACCAAGGCCAGACTGGGGAAGAGGACGCGAGCAGGATCCACAGAAGTGTCAGAGGCTCGTGCCATGATGCCAATGTCCCTCCCCCAACAGAACAGGAACGCGTGATGACAACGACTCTCCGACGTCCGCCCATGAAACTCCGGTCCCGCACCAAGGCCCGCGCAGGGATAGCAGTTCTGAAGAGCGAGGCGAAGGAACAGCGCAAGGCGAGGCAAATGGCAATCAGGGTTCTCGTGAGCCCGACAACCGGAGATCAGGCGCCGATTATTTCCGATCGCCTCCCAGGAACTGGATACCAGAAGAATCGTGAGTGATAGACTCAGGGACGGAACCGTCCGCCTTAAGGCCATCTCCGATTGGAATCGAGAAGCTTGGCGAACGGACGCACAGATCGACGTTGATCGAATCCTCTACTCACCGGAGTTTCGCAGACTCTCCGGAGTCACGCAGGTTGTTCCACCCGAGGACGACTACCATTTTCACGATCGCCTGAGCCATTCGATCAAAGTGGCGCAGGTCGCCTCAACTTTAGCGCGCATGCTGGTGCTCAACGCCGAGAAGGATGACGCATTTTCGCAAGTGGCACTGGACGATTGGGTAGACCCGGACCATTGTTACGCAGCAGCATTGGCACACGACATCGGGCACCCGCCATTCGGGCACGCCGGCGAAGAGGCCCTTCAAGGTCTCCTTGATTCCATCCGCGACATCGAGTTTTGGGAGCCTGACGAGGCTGATCACCCGGGCTCCACGCCGGCGATGTCGGACGGCCACCGGCTCGCCGATCGGTCATTTGAGGGGAACGCGCAATCCACGCGGGTCGTAAGCCGCTTGAGTTTTCGAGGCGACGAATTTAATGTCGGTCTCAATTTGACGTTGCGAACCCTGGCCGGCATCGCCAAGTACCCTTGGCTCAAAGGTGGCCACCCTGTGAGTTTGTCAAAACTGGCCAACAAATGGAGCTTCTACCCAGAGGAGAGCTACATTCTTGAGCGCCTCGTTGAGCAGGGATTTGTCCTGGCGGTCGCCGACGACGAGGGTACCACCGTGAAGGTCCACCGCTGGGTCGAGACAGAGATCATGGACTGGGCAGATGACATTAGCTACGCGGTGCACGACATCGACGACTTCTATCGCGCCCGGCTAATCCCACTCGGGCAGATCATGCTGGCACTAGAACGCTGCCCACGAGACCTCCGAAACACCGAGAAGGGTTGGTCCAAGACCGACTTTAAATTTGTCGATGACTCTGAAATTCAAGAAGCTTTGCAGTATATCAGCGCAAAGCTTAAGGCATTCCAGGAACGCTCGAGCGTCGACTCACGTACTCACGTGATGGACGAGGAATTCGACGCAGCATTCTCACAGCTTCTCAAGTTCGCGCCGGTCTTGAAGCGGACATCCAACTTCAACGGGACCGAAGAGGCGCTCGGTGATCTTCGCAGGTTCTCGAGCCAAGTCATCAGATATCTATCTAGCGCAGCCACGTTGGGGTTTGACCCAAACACGGGGCGCGTGCAGCTGTACATCAAGCCTGAAGCTGTCCTCGTTGCAGAGTTTTTCAAGGGAATCAACAGCTACTTTGTCATCGACAGCGTAAATCTTGCCGCCATGCAGGAAGGCCAAGAAACCAAGCTGCACTCGCTCTTTTTTGGCCTGTTCAACTTGGCTTCGAAATGGTTGACGAAACTGGCAGATGGGAAAGCAAGTGGACGGCTCCCCGCCCGCCTCCGCTCCAACTTCAAAGCGCAAATTGATGGCGTTGAGAACCCGGACGAGGGAATGATGGCAATAGCCGTGCTTGACTATATTGCGAGCTTGCGAGACGGACAGGCTGCGCACCTCGCCGCCCAATTGGATGGCTCGCTTGAAATGCCTACGGTTGCTAGCGCTTGGCTCAACAGCTGAGAATTGAGGTGAGCACAACCTCCAACCAAGCACCGGATTCCGAGGCGGTCCTCCGGATCGCCTGAGGGCCATCTCAGCGGCCGCTGATCTCGCCCAGCAGAACCGCGAACTCGACAGGCTTGCTGTACATCGGCCAGTGCCCCGAGTCGATGTCGGCGAAGTCGAGGGCGTGGGCCTTCTCGAACTCGGGCAACTGGCCCGAGGCGATCCACTCCCGGGCGTCCTCGACGCTGAACTCGGGGCAGACCAGGGTGACGGGCACGTCGTAGCGGCGCTCGTCCGACAAGTGCACCACCGCGTGGGTGACCCCCGAGGACACCGGGGCCATGTGGGAGTCCATGAGCGCGCGGGCCGCCTCGTCCATGTCGTCGGAGTCGGGCCCCGCGAAGGCCTCCCAGCCGGGCCAGTGCACCAGGCCGTCGACCGGGTCGAGCGCATCGAAGTAGGTCCCGCCGTCGTCCACGGGGAAACCACCGACCATGACCACCCGGCTGACCGCGTCCGGCCGGGCATCGGCGGCGACCCAGCCCAGCGAGCAGGCGGCGGAGTGGGCGACGATGACCACCGGCTCGTCGACGGCGTCCACGGCGGCGATGACGGCCCCGGCCTGGGCGGCGAACGACTCCCCGGGGAGCGCTGGGGTGACCACGTCGTGGCCGAGGCGCTCCAGTTCCGGGGCCACCCGGCCCCACGCGCGTTCGTCGAGCCACATTCCGGCGATCAGGATCATGGTCATGCTGACAGCCTAGGCTGGGACGGTGCACATCGCCGACAGTCACGACGTGATCAAGGTTCGCGGGGCGAGGGTCAACAACCTTCGTGACGTCGACCTCGACCTGCCCAAACGACGGATGATCGTCTTCACCGGGGTCTCCGGCTCGGGCAAGTCGTCCCTGGTGTTCGGGACGATCGCCGCCGAGGCCCAGCGGATGATCAACGAAACCTACTCGGCCTTCGTCCAGTCGTTCATGGGCAGCCAGGCCCGTCCCGACGTGGACGTGCTCGAGAACCTGTCGGCGGCGATCGTGGTCGACCAGGAACGCCTGGGCAACAACCCCCGCTCGACGGTGGGCACCGCCACCGATGCCTACTCGATGCTGCGGCTGCTGTTCAGTCGGTTGTCCGAGCCGCACGTCGGGCCTTCCACCGCCTTCTCGTTCAACATCGCCACCTCCAGCGGCCACGGTGCCCAGACCGTGCAGAAGGGCTCGGCCCAGGCCAAGCGGGTGGAGTACAAGACGCTGGGCGGCATGTGCCCCCACTGCGACGGCATGGGCCGGGTCAGCGAGATCGACCTCGACCAGGTGCTGGACGAGTCGAAGTCGCTCAACGAGGGTGCGATCCTGGCGCCGAACTTCTCCACCGGCACCTGGTACTGGGTCTATTACGGCGAGTCCGACAAGCTCGACCCGGACAAGAAGATCAAGGACTACACCAAGAAGGAACGCGACTACTTCCTGTGGTCCGACCCGGTCAAGGTCACCCTGCGCACCGGCATCAAGACCACCTACGAGGGGCTGATCCCGAAGATCCGACGGGTCTTCTTCGACCGCGACACCGAGATCAAGCAGCCCCACATCGCCGCCTTCGTCGAGCGGGCCGGGCGCTTCCAGGACTGCCCCGAATGCGGCGGTACCCGGCTCAACGAAACCGCCCGCACGGCGAGGGTCCACGGACGAACACTGCCCGAGGTGTCCGGGCTGCAGGTCAACGAGCTGGTCGACTGGGTGGCCGGGCTGACCGAAGCCTCGGTGGCGCCGGTCGTGGCCACCCTGCAGGGCATCCTGCAGGCCATGATCGACGTCGGCCTGGGCTACCTGTCGCTCGACCGTGAGGCCGGCACCCTGTCGGGCGGTGAGGCGCAGCGGGTGAAGATGATCCGCCACCTGGGCAGCTCGCTGAGCGATGTCACCTATGTCTTCGACGAACCCACCGTCGG
Organism: Aestuariimicrobium sp. Y1814; assembly: GCF_050113895.1. Classification (NCBI taxonomy): domain Bacteria; kingdom Bacillati; phylum Actinomycetota; class Actinomycetes; order Propionibacteriales; family Propionibacteriaceae; genus Aestuariimicrobium; species Aestuariimicrobium sp. Y1814. The sequence continues at coordinate 93,796 of NZ_JBNJRW010000007.1, forward strand.
GCTGCACCCGCACGACGTGACCCGGATGAACCAGCTACTGCTGGCGCTGCGCGACAAGGGCAACTCGGTGCTGGTGGTCGAGCACAAGCCGGAGGTGATGGCGGTGGCCGACCAGCTGGTCGACCTCGGCCCCGGCGCCGGTGCCGACGGTGGGCAGGTGACCTTCGTCGGCGACCTGGCCGGGTTGCGGGCCTCCGACACGCTCACCGGGCGCTACCTCGACCTGCGGGTCACGCTGCGTGACCAGCCCCGCACACCGAGCGGCGCCCATGAGGTCCGCGGGGCCTCGAGCCACAACCTGCGCAACATCGACGTCGACATCCCCACCGGGGTGCTGGTGGCGATCACCGGTGTGGCCGGGTCGGGCAAGTCGTCCCTGGTGCACGGGTCGCTGGCCGGCCGCGAGGGGGTACTGGTGGTCGACCAGTCGGCCATCAAGGGGTCACGGCGATCGAACCCGGCCACCTACACCGGGCTGCTCGACCCGATCCGCTCGGAGTTCGCGAAGGCCAACGGGGTCAAGCCGGCCCTGTTCAGCCCCAACTCCGAGGGTGGCTGCCCGGCCTGCAACGGGCAGGGGGTCATCTACACCGATCTGGCCATGATGGCCGGGGTGACCACCCCCTGCGAGGAGTGCGAGGGCCGGCGGTTCAAGCCCGAGGTGCTGCAGTACCGGCTGCACGACCTGAGCATCGCCGACGTGCTGGAACTGTCGGTCTCCGGCGCCCAGGACGTGTTCACGGCGACCAAGCCGAAGAAGATCATCGACCGGCTGGTCGACGTGGGGCTCGGCTACCTGAAGCTCGGCCAGCCGCTGACCACCCTGTCGGGCGGTGAGCGGCAACGGTTGAAGCTGGCCGCCTCGATGGGGCCGAGCGCCGGCACCTACATCCTGGACGAGCCCACCAGCGGCCTGCACCTGGCCGACACCGAACGGCTGGTGGCGATGCTGCACCGGCTGGTCGACCAGGGCCACTCGACGATCGTGATCGAGCACAACCTGGCGGTGATCGCCCAGGCCGACTGGATCATCGACATCGGCCCGGGAGCAGGTCACGACGGTGGGCAGGTCGTCTTCGAGGGCACCCCCCAGCAGATGGTCGACTCCTCGGACACACTGACCGCGCAGCACCTGCGGGACTGGGTGTCCTGAGCTGTCCTGACCCCCGATTTGCACGGTGTGCAATGAATGCATAGTGTGCAACTTGTGACCAGCACCACCCCCAGCCGGCGGGACCGCCAGAAGGCGGACACCCGGCGCGCCCTCACCCGGGCGGCGGTCGACCTGTCCTACGAGGTCGGTTTCGATGCGGTCACCGCCGATGCGGTGGCCGAACGCGCGGGGGTCTCGAGGCGCACCTTCTTCAACTACTTCCCCAGCCTCGAGGAGTGCATCACCGACCCCCTGCAGCAGGCGCTCGAGGACGCCCTCGTCCTCGTCGAGGACTCCCCCGCCGAGGTGCCCATCATGACGTTGGCCACCCACGCATTCAGCGAGGTCTTCAGCCCCGCCACGACGCCCTACCTGGTGCGGGTGATGCTGCTGGTGCGCGCGAGCCAGCGCCTGACCCGCAGCCACTTGGCCCAGTGGCGCCTGATCGCCGACCCCGTCACTGCAGCGCTCATGCGCCGCACGCCCGATGCCGACCCGCTGTGGGCGATCACGCTGGCGAGCTCGGTACTCGGGGTGGCCGAGGCTGCCATCGAGAACTGGCTCTCGTCGCTGCCCGTCGACGACATCACTTCGGACGACGCGGCTCTCGCGGCCGCGTCCGCCTCACTGCGCGAGACCGTCGCGCGCTCGTTCGGCTACCTCGCCGAGGGCTTGTCACGCCCGCCGTCACACTGAACCACCTTCCCAACCACTCCAGGAGCACATCCATGGCCCGACTCCTCCAACGCCTCGGCGCGTCCAGCGCCCGGCGTCCCTGGCTCGTCATCCTCATCTGGGTGCTGATCGTCGCCGGTGCCACCGGTGGCGCACTCGCGCTGCAGAAGCCCACCACCACCGAGTTCAGCATCCCCGGTGCCGAGTTTCAGGCGGTGCTCGACGACCTGGAGCAGAACTTCCCCGACGCCGCCGGCGGCACCACCCCGGTCGTCTTCCAGACCTCCGACGGCCAGCCGTTCACCGATGCCCAGCGGGCTGCGATCGCCGCGACGATCGAGAAGTTCACCACCGTCAGCGGGGTCAAGGACGCGGTGGACCCGTTCGTGGCACAGGCCACGCTCGACGGGATCGGCCCCGACGGCAAGCCGATCCAGCCTTCCAGCCCCGAACAGGCGCAGTTCCTGATGCGGCAGGCTGCGGTCATCAACGGGCTGCGCTTCGTCTCGTCCGATGGCACCACCGCGATCACCCAGGTGCGCTGGGACCTGCCGGCGCAGAACGTGCCGCTGGAGGAGCGCGAGCAGCTGCAGGAGGTGGGCAACCAGCTCACCAGCCAGGGCATCACGGTCGAGTACTCCAAGGACATCACCCAGGACGTGGCCAGCATCATCGGCCCCGGTGAGGTGATCGGTGTGATCATCGCCGGCATCGTCCTGCTCGTGATGCTGGGCAGCCTGGTGGCTGCCGGGCTGCCGCTGCTCACCGCCCTGGTCGGCGTGGGTGTCGGCATCGCCGGCACGCTGGCCGCCAGCCACTGGGTCGACATGCAGTCGATCACCCCGGCGCTGGGCCTGATGCTCGGCCTGGCCGTGGGCATCGACTACGCGCTGTTCATCCTGAACCGCCACCGCATCCAGCTGCTGCAGGGCATGGAGCTGCGCGCCTCGGTCGGGCGCGCCGTCGGCACCGCCGGCAATGCGGTGCTGTTCGCGGGCCTCACGGTAATCATCGCCCTGGCCGCGCTGACCCTGACCGGCATCCCCTTCCTGGGCATCATGGGCCTGGCGGCTGCCGGCACCGTGCTCGCGGCCGTGCTGGTCTCGCTCACCCTGACCCCGGCCATCCTGTCGCTGATCGCCCACCGGGTGATCGGCCGCAAGACCTGGACCAAGCACGGGTTCACCGCCCAGGGCGAGCCCACCGACACCAGCCTGCACCTGACCGACCACGACGAGCCCACCGAGCCCCGCGGCTGGATCCGCACCGTCACCCGCCACCCCATCGTCACCACCGTGGTGTGCCTGCTGGTGCTCGGTGTCATGTCGATCCCGGTCGCCGGCATGCGCCTCGGCCTGCCCGACGGCGCCTCGGAGCCCGCCGACTCGACCGGGTACCGCAGCTACCAGATCACCGCCGACAAGTTCGGTGCCGGCATGAACGGCCCCATTGTCGCCGTCGGCAAGCTGCCCGAGGGCCTCAACGAGCAGCAGCTGGCCGGGGTGCAGCTCGAGACCAGTGAGCAGCTCAAGGCGATCGAGGGCGTGCAGCACGTGGTGCCGATCGGCATCTCGGACGACGGTCGCACCGCGGCCTGGCAGGTCGTGCCGACCGACGGCCCCAACTCGCAGTCGACGGTCGACCTCGTGCACACGATCCGCGACGATGCGTCCGCCATCAAGGAGGCGACCGGTGTCGACGTGGGCATCACCGGCCAGACCGTGGCCAACATCGACATCTCGCAGACCCTGGCCGATGCGCTGCCGGTGTACTTGGTCGTCGTGGTGGGCCTGTCGCTGGTGCTGTTGCTGCTGGTCTTCCGCTCGATCCTGGTGCCGCTGATCGCGACCGCCGGCTTCCTGCTGTCGATCGGCGCCTCGATGGGGGCGGTCGTGCAGGTCTACCAGCACGGCTGGCTCGGGTCGCTGTTCGGCGTCACCCAGCCCGCTGCCCTGCTGAGCTTCCTGCCGACCATCCTGATCGGTGTGCTGTTCGGCCTGGCCATGGACTACCAGATGTTCCTGGTCTCAGGCATGCGTGAGGCGCACGCCCACGGCCAGGACGCCCGCACCGCGGTGATCACCGGCTTCCGCCACGGGCGCCGGGTGGTCACGGCCGCCGCGTTGATCATGGCCGCCGTGTTCGCGGGCTTCATCCACGCCGAGCTGGCGATGATTCGTCCGATCGGCTTCGGCCTGGCCATCGGTGTGCTGATCGACGCCTTCGTGGTGCGGATGACGCTGACCCCGGCCCTGATGCACCTGCTGGGTGAGAAGGCCTGGTGGCTGCCGAAGTGGCTGGACAAGATCCTGCCCAATGTCGACGTCGAGGGCGCCAGCCTGGCCAAGCAGGACGCCCCCGCGGCCTCGGAGGCCTGACCAGGCCGTCCGCCCCGCGCCTCGTCCGAGTTTGCGCAGGTTTCTGACCGGACCCATCCCTGCCAGCAGGGATTCCGGGCAGGAACCTGCGCATCGGCGGTTCAGGGGAGCTTGGCGAGTTCGCTTTCGAGCAGTTCGGTCTCGGAGGTCTGGCCGTTGTACATCTTGGTGGCCAGGTCCTTGACGAAGTCGGTGTCGGCCAGCTCGGAACCGGCCTTGGCCATCTCGATGCCCGCCTTGTGGTGGGTGATCATCAGGGTCAGGAACAGCCGCTCGGCCTCGGTCCCGGTGGCATCGCGCAGCTGCTGCATCTGTTCCGGGCTGGCCATGCCGTCCATCAGGCCGTTGTCCTGGATCATCGGACGAGTGCTGGCACCGCTGCCGTGGTCGTGGCCACCGGCCATCATCCACTGCATGGGCTCACCGTCACGGGTCAGGCGCCAGTCCCAGACCCGCAGCATGCCTTCCATCTGGCCCATCTGGTTGCCCTGGCTGGTGGCGATGTCGTAGGCGATGGCCCGCAGGGTGGGGTTCTCCGACTTCTCCCGGAAGATCAGCGACATCTCCACGGCCTGGGAGTGGTGCTCGTACATGTCACGCAGGAAGCCGACATCGGCGGAGTCCTCCGCGGGGGGTGCATTGCGCGCCAGCCCTGCGGCGTAGCCGCCGAAGCCCGCCAGCACCAGGGCCAGCACCGAGACGATCACCAGGGGCACCAGCCAAGGGCGTCGTCCGTTGGGCTGGGCCTCGACCGTCTCGCCCTCGACGGTGTCAAGCTCAGGATTCTCGCTCATCTCAGGCCACCTCACTGGTGCCACCGCTGCAGGCAGCGCCGGGCTCGGGGGTCTGCGGACCCTGCTTGTACTCCCGGATGAACGCGGTGATCTTGGTGTCGTCAACGCTGTCGAGCTTCAGCTGGTGGCCCCAGGCGCTCAGCGCGATCGGCGAACCCATGTCTTCGGTGTAGGGCGACATCAGCATGAACGGCACGTTCTCGGCGTAGGCCTTCAGCCGGTCAACCTGGTCAGCCGGCAGGGACGGGCTGTAGGTGATCCACACCGCCCCGTGCTCGAGGGAATGGACCGCATGCATGTTCTTCAGCGGGTCGGAGTACACGCCGCAGTTCTGCCACACGCCGTGGTGGTCGCCACCGACCGGCGGGGTCTGCTCGTAGACGACCTCGGTCTCGACGTGGTTGGCGCTCAACCCCTCGTAGACCTGCACCTCACCGAGCGCGGCATCGAGGGTGCCGCTGCGCGACACACCGGCCCAGACCACACCACCGATCAGCGCCAGGGCCAGGACTGCCGCAACCACCCACAGGATCGACGAGCTGCGGCGATCAGCCTTCTTTGCCTCACGCTGCATCTGCGCCAGCTTGGCGGCACGGCTCGAGGCGGGGGTCGACGTCTTCTTGGACGCGGACGTGCGTCGCTTGTTGCTCATCGGTTCCTTCCTGCCGGACGGGTCCGGTCCGGGGGTCGTCTGCCTGTCTGAACGAGCGGGGAAACGGTTTCGTTCCCCCACCCATGATCCATCATCCCTGATTGGTCAAACATTCAACAATTTCGGACGAGACGAAAGCACCCACGGACCACTCGAAAGTGACAGTCTGGAGGTGTTGGTTGACCCCACTCATGAAGGAACTTGAGATGGACACGCACACCCCTGACACCGACGCCCACAGCCCCTACGCCCCCCACATCCTGTTCGTCTGCGTGAAGAACGCCGGCAAGTCGCAGATGGCCGCCGCCCTGCTGCGCCAGCTGCTGCACGACCGGGTGAATGCCACCTCGGCCGGCACCGTCCCGGGCACCGTGATCAATGCCCTCTCGGCCGAGGCGGTCGCCGAGATCGGCGCCTCGATGGAGGGCCATGCGCCCCAGCGGCTCACCGACGACATGCTGCGCGAGGCCGATCGTGTGATCGTGCTGGGCGAGGACCCCCAGGTGATCCCGGTCGAGGGCATGAAGCACCCGATCGAGCGCTGGAAAGTCGCCGAACCCAGCGAGCACGGCATCGAGGGGCTCGAGCGGATGCGCCTGGTCCGCGACGACATCAACCGGCAGGTCCTCGCCCTGGCCATCGAGCTCAGCGGCCAGCCGGGCGAGCACACCGACATCATGCTGAACCTGGCCGACGACCTGGCCCGCCGCTACGAGGGCCGGTTGACCCGCGAACAGGTCCGCAAGGTGGTGCGCGACGTGCACGCCGAGATCCTGCCGATCTCCAAGGCACCTGCTTTCGTCCCGATCCTGGTCGAACGCCGCGCCGTCGCCGTCCTCGATGCCCAGGTCGAGGGCCGCGAACCGGAACTGACCGACCTGACCCACTAGCACGCCACCGTGCGCCAATCGTCGCGTCGACGTCGCGACCTGCTGCCCGGCGGAGCGGGCGGGCCGTTTACCCTGATCACATGTACCGGCACGTGTTCTGGGACCTCGGTGGCACCCTGGTCAACACCTATCCCCAGCTGGACGAAACCCTCGCCGGGGTTGTCCACAAACACGGGGGGCAGGTGACCACCGCCGAGGTGGCGACCTGGACCCGGCGCTCGACCGGGGCAGCCATCGATGAACTGGCGCGCCGGTTCGGCATCCCGGTCGGCGAGTTCGAGGCCGCCGAGGCCGCTCTCAAGGACCTGTGGCGGGCCTACCCGGCCCCGGCGATGCCGGGGGCCCGCGAGTTGATGGACGACATCGCCGCCGCCGGCGGGCTCAACCTGGTCGTCACCCACCGCGACCGGGACAGCGCGATGGCCCTCATCGGTGGCCTGGACCTACCGGTCGATGACCTGGTCTCAACCAGCGACGGCCACCCCCGCAAACCGGACCCGGCCATGTACTTGGCGATGCTGCAGGCCCACGACCTGTCCCCCGCCGACTGCCTGGGGGTGGGTGACCGGCCGATCGATGCCGAAGCTGCCCATGCAGCCGGCATCGATGCGGCGGTCCTCGAGTCGGCAGCCGCCCCGGTGGACGACGACGCCGAGCACTCGGTCGAGACCCTCGACCAGTTGCGGCCCCTGCTCGGGCTCAGGCAGCCGGAATCGTGAAGGTGCCCTTGAACTCGGCCAGGGTCTTGTCCTGGCCGATGACCTTGGCCTCGTTGCGGGTGTAGGTGCCCTCGTAGGTGTCGAGCTTCTCGTCCTCGTCGAGCAGGTAGGCGATCCAGCCGGTGGCCTCGCCCTCGCGGCGCGGGGCGTCCAGGACGGGCTTGCCGTCGGCGGCCATGTCGTCCTCGACCTTCGAGTTGTAGCGCTCCTCGCTGCCATCGGCCTTGCTCAGGCGGAAGTTGCCGGGAGCGACCAGGCCACCGAAGTCACCGCTGGGGACGATCTTGACCTGCAGCAGCACCAGCTCGGCACCGTCGGCGATCTTGTCGGCCACGCTCGGGTACGACGCGCCGCGGATGGCCGAGATGACGGTGATCGTGTCCCCGACCTCGGTGTCCTTGAGCAACTTGTTGATCGGGACCTCCTTGGCCTGGCTTGGGGCCTGGGACTTGTCGTCCTCGGACAGGGTGGCCGAAGGCTCCGAGGTCTCGCTCGCCGTGGTCTGGGCAGTGGACTGGGCGCTAGTGGCCTCCGCAGCGGTGGTCTCGGTGGCGGTGGTGGGCGGCGCCTCAGTGGTGGTCTCGTCCTGTCCACAGGCGCTCAGCAGGGCCAGGCTCGACAGCCCGATGGCGGCACTCATGGCACCTCGACGCGTCACGTTGCTTGTCATGGCCACTCCCAGTTCTCGTCGTCGTCCGGCAACCCCCGCGCTGGTCAGCGGGGTGTTGGCACGAGTGGGAACGTTACCGGGCGCGGGGGTCACCCCGGTGGGGAGCGAGTTACACCCGTGTAGTTATCCACCTGTGGACAACCCCTGTGGACAACGTGTGAACAGCCCCCGATGCACGGCGTGGCGTCACGCCAGGAGTCAGTCGAAGGAGACCTCGCCGCGAGCTACTCTGCCCACTGCCTTGCCGGACATGCGATGATCAAGTTCTGCCAGGTGCAGGGCCTTGATCCACGACCCGCACCGTGACTGGATGAGGTTTGCGCCGGGTGCATCGGTGTCCCTGGCTGCCTCATACGACGCGACGGTGAGCGGCCCGCGTGACATTTCTGCCACGCGCCTCAGAGCATCAAGACACTCCTGCTGGGTGACGATGTTCCGCGGCTCATCCTGCGGTGATATCGCCAGCACCTGCTCTGCCCACTCCCAGGAGCCGTCCGGCTCCGCGGCGTAGCGCAGCAGCTTCTTGGTGCGCAGCTTCATCTCGTTCCACGTGCCCAGCCGGATCCTCAGAGCCGCCAGCGAGGGAAGATCCTTGTCGCGTGCGTAGTCGTCGTAGGCCTGCGCCGAGTAGGAGGGCAGGTCGTCACGGAAAAACTCCAGCAACGACGCCCACATTGTTTCTTCGGACACCTGCGGACGCAGGCCGCCCCGGTCCTTGAGCAGGTGGCTGAGGCCGGCCAGCACCAACGCCGTGTTCCAACTGCCGAACCTGATCTGGATGGTTTGCTTTCCTGGCAGCCCACGCTGTGTGGCCCAGGCGGTGAAGTCGTCGCCGATGGGTCGCGATGTCTGGTGTCCCCACTCGGACAATGCGGCCAGCAGGTCTTCGTCACTGGTACGGCCCCCGCCCTCGTAGGGCCTGACCTCATGGACGGCCAGACGGTGCTCCAAAGCGGCACGCACGGTCGCTTCATCGGTGTCCCACCACTCAGCGATTTCCTGGACGTCCAACTCGGGGTAGGTCAGCGAGGTGCCGTAGATCCGGCGGTTCAACCGCCGCGCACGCCGTTCCTGCTGTTCCTTTTGGAGCTTTCGCAACTCACGGGTCTCAACGCCCTTTGCTTGGGCGATCTGGCGAATGCGTTCTCTCGACACCCGATACAAGTCACCGAGGGCTTGCAGGGTAAGACCCGCGTGCATGCCGCTGACGATGATGTCGTCTCGATGGTCGCCTCGTTGGTGCCCCGTGAGGGAGGTGAACCAGTCCAGCCACTCCTGCTCGTCCAGGTCTTGCGGGGTTGCGAAATGTTCGGGGGCGGGAGCAACGTCGATCGACGGCGCTTGTTCAACGTCATCCTGACTCAGACCAAACGTCGGCGCGATCCCCACCCAGTCCTCATTCAGCAAGGGTCGCCTCGAGTCGGCATAGCAGCCTCAACCGTGCCGGGGCGTCCGGGTTCACCTGCTCGACGGTGACGCGGACAGTGCCAGCCCCACGCAGCCGGTGGACATCGTTGACCAGCCAATCCGGAATCCAACCCAGTGGCTTGCCCTCGGCATCCAGAATGATGGCGCGGTCGTTGTAGGGGTTGGTGGGTTCATCCCGCGGCTGGAGTTCGGTGCCTGGCCTGAGGAATCGCGCGATGTCTTCACCTTGAGTCTGGTGCTGGATACCGGAGACGAAGAAACGACCGGACGCCACTCCCTGATCGGGACTGAAGTCTTCGACCAGATGGAAGGTGTCAGTGGCGCGGCCTCCGCCGGTACGCGCCAATACTTCGATCGGCGGGGCCTGATCGCCGAGTCCCAGCCATGCAAGGTACTGGCCGTAGGACTCCCTCTGCCTGGACATCACCCGGTTCGCAAAGAACGCTGGCAAACCGTCGGAGGCGTAGGCGTGATGGACGTCTGGGAACTGGATGAGTGGCGAGAATCCTTCGATCTGGTCTGCATCAGTGACGTAGCTGAAGGCATAGCTCTTGTCCTTCAACCAGTCAAAGTTGCCCACGTGGTGGTAGCCGCGAGTCAGCGGATGCTTCCAGATCAGCCGCAGACGGCGAACGCTTCTCTGCGACCGCAGCCTACTGGGGGCGACGTGCAAACTCATCGAGCAACCTCCTCCTGTTCGTCTCCACAATCCTGACCGAGAACCTACGGTGCGCCTCTGACATTATGTGCAATGGCATTGCCTCAACCGCTTCGCCGAACGTTTCCAACGATACGTCCTCGAGTCGTTCCATGAGATCGAGGCTGGCTGAGGGGCCTGCCGCGCGGAGTGCGTCGACCGCCACAGAGACAAGCGTGGGACGCGCTGGCATGTGCTGACTCTTGCCGCGCCTCACCCAGCTCGCGAGACGGGCTTCATCGGTCAGCAACGCAACGACATGCGCCTCGGGCTCCGCGAACCCCAGCGCGTTGCCGTGGTCGAATGAAGGTGCCAGCCGTCCAGGCCCGTCCACCGAGAGTTTCACGGCCCAGTTCGTGTGGTGCCTGTCCCGTCCAGCGACCAGCGCATCAAGCATCAGGTAGCCAGCTAGCTCATCGAAAGCTGTCCGGCGGTCGTCGCCACCTCGATAACCCGAGAGCCCTTGGCGAATGTTCGGCAACGTGTACTGGCTGTTCAGCCGAAGCTTCGCGGAGTCATACCCCTCAACTGCCACTGCCATCAACTCATTGCCGTGGGCCAGGGACTCTCCGTCGTCGAGGATGTTGCGTACCAGCACCCCGCGTCCGCCGACGCGCTCTGCCAATGCCACGCACGCGGAACGGATTCCGAGCAGCTGGGCGAGAACGTGGACCAGACCTTCGGCCCAGTCCTCACCTCGAATCAGGCCACCCTCGTCGCGCACTTGTTTGAAGAGCCAGAGCGTGGCCTGATCTTCACCCTCCCCAAGAGCCTCGAACCACAGCTTCTCTTTCTTGCCCATCTCCTCCGGCTGGTGCCGGCCAGGAAGCTGTTGTCATGCACCCGGACGAACGACGACTCGTCGGCACCGGCCAGGGTGACACCGGTGGTCCGGTGCGCCTCGTCACACAGGATCAGGTCGAACTCACCGGCCCCCAGTTGCTGTGCCCGGGACACCACATCGATGGACTGGTAGGTGGAGAACACCACGCTGAGCCCCGCCGACCGACGTGCGGTAATCAGGCGATCGTGGAGTTCCTGGGAGTCGGTGGTTGCGGGCAGCGGCACGTCATGGGGGCTGATGTCCTCGGCTGCGCGGGACGCCTTGGAGTCCGAACAGACCACGAACGCCCGCAGGTCGAGATGGGTCTGGGCAGTCCACTCCCGCAGCGTCTGGGCCACCAGCTGGATCGAGGGGGCCAGGAACAGCACCCGCAGCGACCCGCCGTTGGTGGCGGCCATCTGCTCGGCCAGCTTCAACGAGGTGAACGTCTTGCCGGTGCCGCACGCCGAGATCCACTGCCCCCGGTCGCGGGCCTGCAGACCGGCCCGGATCGCGGCGATGGCCTCGTCCTGGTGGGGGCGTGTGGAGTACTTGCGCGCACGCTCCAGGCGGACCACCAACTGCTTGGGGTCGGCCAAGGACCAGTCGATGGGCGATTCGGCGATGTCGGCCAGACCGATGCGTTGCACCGGGATGCCCTGGTCGTCCAGCGCGCTCTCAGCGTGCTTCGACCACTTGTCGGTGGTCGAGATGATCACCCTGTTGGTGAACCCTACGCCGTTCCAACTGCGGCCCGAGGCGGTGAAGAACGAGTCGATGTCCTGCTTCTGCAGCGAGTGGGTGGGTGCGTAGAACTTGCACTGGATCGCCGTCCAGTCGCCGGTCTCACGGTCCTGGGCGACCAGGTCGATGCCGACGTCGGGGGAGGTTCCCCGGTGAGTCCAGTCGCCCCAGCGCGCCACGTTCGTGTAGCGGGAGGCCAGCGTGGGGTCAAGGGTGAAGTACTTGACCATCAGTTCCTCGAAGCGGGTGCCGCGCTCGGACTGGGAGCGGGCGGCGTCGAACGCCTCGATCACGTCATGGACCGTCGTCACTGGGTGGCTCCTGAGGGGTGGGGTCTTGGGCTCACCATAGTGCCGACCCGGTCACGCGCGGCGGGGCAGCCGCAGGACGAACGTGGCGCCCATCCCCCTGCCGGCACTGGTCGCCGTGAGCGAACCACCATGGGCTTCGGCCAGTGCTCGGGCCACCGTCAGCCCGATGCCCGAGCCGCCCTGGTCGGCCTCACGGGCGGCGTCCCCGCGATAGAAACGTTCGAAGACATGGTGCAATTGCTCGGCGGTGATGCCCTGACCGGTGTCGGCCACGGTGATCGTCACCGAGTCCGGGGAAGCCGCACCCGCCACGGTCACCGATCCACCGGGCGGTGTGTGCCGCAGCGCATTGGCCAGCAGGTTGCCCAGGATCTGCGCCACCCGCTGCGGGTCGGCGCGCACCATCGCCTCCTCAGCGGTGCCAGTCAGCTGGACCCCCTTGGCCGCGTAGGCCTGCTGTACCTGGCCCACTGAGGCTGCGACCAGGTCCGGCAAGCGGTGGTCGCCCACCTCCAGGAGCATGCGTCCCTCTTCGGCCCGGGACACCTCGTCGAGGTCGCGGGAGAGTCTGGTCAGCCGCTCGGCCTGTTGCTCCAGAATGATGCGCGTCTGCTCGTCCCAGGCGATGACACCGTCGGCGAGGCCCTCCAGATGCGCGTTCAGCGTGGCGATCGGTGTGCGCATCTCGTGCGCGAGGTCGGAGAGCAGGCGACGCCGGGTGGTCTCGACATTCCCCAGCCGGTCGGACATCACGTTGAACGACTCCCCCAGCAAGACCAACTCCGGTCCGCCACGGGCATCGGTGACCCGCGTGCTGTAATCGCCGCGGGCGATCCGTCCGGCGGCTTCGGTCAGGCGTTGCACCGGCTGCCCGATCCGCTTGGTCAGGAACCACACGACGACCAGGGCGCATCCGAGGGCCACCAGTAGGCCCGCCCCGAGCGCAATGGTGCTCGCGTCGGTGAAGGCCCGCTCCATGTGGAGGATTTCGACCGAGTGCTCCGGGAAACCGGCCTGCACCAGGTGGTCGTGGAACAGGGGCGGCCCCACGATCGCCGCGACCAGTCCAGCGGTGACCACGATGGCCAGCAGGACGATGGCCTGGGCCACGAACAGTCGAGTACCGAGGCGCCACGAGGTCATCCCAACCGGCGACATCTCAGCCCTTGCCCATCCGGTAGCCGACTCCCCGGATCGTGGTGAGGTAGCGCGGTTCGTTCGGGTCCTCGTGCAGCTTCTTGCGCAGGTTGGCGACGTGGACGTCCACCACGTGTTCGTCCCCGACCCAGGCGGGGTCCCACACCACATCGATAATTTGGCGTCTGCTCAGCGCCTGCCTGGGCTGGGAGGAGACCACGTCGAGGATGTCGAATTCGGTGCGGGTGAGGGTGACCGGGGCCGAGCCCAGCCAGACCTCTCGCCCGGCCGGGTCAATGCGAAGGTCGCCGAAGACCCGCTCCCCCTCGATGGAGTCGGGGACGGCGGGTCGGCGTGGACGTCGCAGCACGGCCTGGACGCGCGCCACCAGCTCGCGGTTGCTGAAGGGCTTGGTCAGGTAGTCGTCGGCGCCCACTGACAGCCCCACCAGCCGATCAACCTCGTCACCGCGCGCGGTGAGCATCAGGATGTAGCAGTCCGAGAAGGTGCGGATGCGCCGGCAGACCTCGATACCGTCCAGTTCTGGCAGGCCAAGGTCGAGGATGATGACGTCGGGACCCTCCTCACGGGCACGGGCGACGGCCTCCAGCCCGTTGTGCACGGTGCTGACGCGGTGACCCGCCCGCTCCAGGTAGGACGCCACCACCCCGGCGAGGGCTCGCTCGTCTTCCACGACCATCACGGTGGTGGTCGCCGAACCATCGGTCATCATGCTGGCCAGTATGGCTCTTCCGTCCGGCCGTCGAGCGTGCGGACCAGCGGCGGCACTGCTTCTTGACCCAACCTGAACCGGCCCGAGACGGGATGTGCCTGCCGGCTCGGGGATGGTGGGACACAGGACGGGACCGTGGAGGGGAGGCCCAGGTGCACTGGACCATGTGGCTGTTGATGATGCTCGGAACCCTCAGCTTCTGGGTGGTCATCACACTCGGCATCGTTGCCCTGTTCAGCGCTGCCCCCACCAGTCGCGACGATCAACCTGGCAACTCGCAGCGGGACGGTTCTTGACCACATCCTGACACGCTCGACACCGCATCCGGACGAGTGTGACGCAGGCTCGAAATCTTGTAGACGACCCCCATGAAAGGCCACCATGACCCGCATAGCCCGCCGCACCGCCCTCTTCGGAGGCCTCGGGATCGGCGCCGCAATTCTGGCAGCCTGCAGCGACACCACCACCTCCGCCAGCTCCAGCGTCGCCGTGTCGACACCGTCGCCCACCCCGGGCCAACGAGTCGTCGAGCAGAGTCTCGTTGCCCGGCCAGTGAGCCTCGACCTGGGCGGCCCGACCGTGCCGACCTGGGCGTACGGCGACTCTGCTCCAGGGCCCGTCGTGCGCGCCACTGCGGGTGACTTCCTGCGCGTGACCCTGGACAACCAACTACCGGCGGACACCTCGATCCACTGGCACGGCATCCGGTTGAACAACCGCGCCGATGGTGTGCCCGGAATGACGCAGGACCCGATCGCCACCGGACAGAAGTACGTCTACGAATTCACCGCCCCCGACCCGGGCACGTACTTCTTCCATCCGCACGTCGGCGTCCAGCTCGACCGCGGCCTGTACGCCCCACTGGTGATCGACGACCCGGCCGAACCCGGCGCCTACGACGACGAGTGGATCCTGGTGCTGGACGACTGGGTTGACGGCACCGGAAGCACGCCGGACGATGTGCTCGCGAAGCTGATTGCCGACGGCGGACCAACCACCCGTGGCATGGGCGGGATGGACCACGACGGCCATGGGGGGCAAGGTGAACAACCGTGGGGTGACGCCGGTGACGTGACCTACCCCCACTTCCTCATCAATGGCAGGGTGCCCAGTGCGCCTCACGCCTTTGCGGGCAAGCCGGGCCAGCGCATCCGCCTGCGGATCATCAACGCCGCCTCGGACACCATCTTTACCGTGGCTCTGGGTGGTCACCGGATGACCATCACCCACACCGATGGCTTCGCGGTCGTCCCGCAGGAGGTGGGCGCGTTCTACATCGGCATGGGCGAGCGTTACGACGCGGTCGTGACCCTGGGTGATGGGGTGTTCCCGCTGGTCGCGCGACCGTTCGGCAAGACGTCGGGTGGGCAGGCGATGGCGCTGGTCAAGACCGGCTCCGGCGCCGCTCCTGCCGCGGATGTGTCCCCGTCCGAACTTGCGGGTCAGGTGCTGACCGGGTCGGAACTGAAGCCACACGAGTCGTCCACCCTGCCCAGCCGCGCGGTGGATGCCAAGGCCAACCTGACCCTGCAGGGTTCGATGAGGCCTTACCAGTGGGGCATCAACGGTGCCCGCTTCGGCGAGAACGAGCCGGTGACCGTCAAGGCCGGCGAACGCTTGCGGCTCGATGTCACGAACATGACGATGATGACCCATCCGCTGCACCTGCACGGCCATACGTTCGCCTTGCCGTCTGGCCTGCGGAAGGACACGGTTCTGCTCGCGCCGATGCAGTCGATGCCCATCGAATTGGACGCAGACAACGCTGGGTCCTGGGCCGTGCATTGTCACAACATCTACCACGCCGAGGCGGGCATGATGATCGCCTTGAACTACGTCGATTGAGGTCACGATTCTTGACGAATACCAGACCGTGACTACGCCAGACATCAATCCCCGGCCGACATCGTTGAAGTACTTCATCCGATCTGCCCGGGAGCAACCATGACCCACCACACGCACCAGCAGGACCACACCCAGCGGGACACCGACAGCTTCCCCGACGAGCGCGGTATGACCACCTCCTGGGGGCGACCCGACGCTGTCCCTGGCCCGAAGGGCCCCGCCACCCAGCACGCATCGCACGCCGGACACAAGTGGTGGATGCATCTGCTGATGTGTGCGCCGATGCTGGCGATCGTGGGGTACTTGCTGGTCACCGGCGCTGCTGGCGGGGGCGTCATCCTCTACGCCCTGGCGTGCATGGCCATGATGGCCGTGATGATGATGTTCATGAACCACTCCGGCCGCGCCGGCCAGGGCCACTGACTCATCCCGTCCCGCTGCCGCCGACATCGTGGTCGGCGGCAGCTTCTGCGGTGAAACGCCCATCCCGACATCGCGCCCCCCGGCGGCTGCTAGCATCGGGTCATGACGATGACAAAGACGCTGGGCGATGTCACTTCGCTCGAGGATCTGTCGGTGGCTGCGGCCTTCTTCCATGGACTGTCCGATCCGTCCCGACTGGCGATCCTCCAGCACCTGACGTTGGGCGAGCACAGGGTTCGTGATCTGACCGAGCACCTCGGGTTGGCGCAGTCGACGGTGAGTGCCCACCTGGCCTGCCTGCGTGAGTGCGGGCTGGTGGAGTCGCGGCCTGAAGGCCGCGCGTCGGTGTTCTCGCTGGTGGGGGCGCCGGAGTTGTTGGCTGTGCTGGCGGCCGTGGAGCGGCTGCTTGAGTCGACAGGGCAGGCGGTGGCGCTGTGTCCGAACTATGGCATCGGCACCACCACGAACCCCAGCCCGGAGCAGTTGAAGACACATCAGACGAAGGCTCGGCGGCGATGAGCGGACGCGACCTCGGAGCACCCGAGAACGTTGACAGCGCGTGCGGATGCGAAGCACCAGCGGGCTTGGCCGCCGAGGATGACAACGCGGTGATGCGCGTGTGGCAGGTCCGCGACATTCAGTTCGGGCTCGCCTCGGCTGGGTTGTTGCTGGCAGGCTTCGTCTCGGGGCTGTGGGGGTGGGAGGCAACCGAGCTGGTGTTCAGCGCCGCCGCGCTCCTCGTGGGGGCGTCGACGTTCGTCCCCGGAGCCCTCAAGCGGCTGGCCCGCGGCAAACTTGGGGTCGGTCTACTCATGACGATCGGTGCCCTCGGTGCCACCGCCCTCGGCCAGATCCAGGAGGCCGCGATGCTGGCCTTCCTGTTCTCGCTGGCAGAGGGCCTGGAGGACTATTCACTGACCAGGACCCGTCACGGGTTGCGGGCGCTGCTGGATCTGGTGCCGCGAGAGGCGACCGTCCGACGCGACGATCGCGATGTGGTGCTCAGCCCCGATGACCTGCGGGTCGGGGACCTGATGGTGGTGCGACCCGGCGAACGGGTGGCCACCGACGGTGACATCGTGGCCGGCAGGACGGCCCTGGACACCTCAGCCATCACCGGCGAATCAATGCCCGTCGAGGCCGGACCAGGCGATCAGGTATTCGCCGGTTCGATCAACGGATCAGGCGTTCTCGAAGTGGCCGTGACCGCGACGGCCTCAGACAACTCCCTTGCCCGCATCGTGCACATCGTCGAGGCCGAACAATCCCGCAAGGGTGCCACCCAACGACTGGCAGACAGCATCGCCAAGCCACTGGTGCCGGGCATCCTCATCGTCGCCGCCCTCACCGTCGTTGTTGGCTTCCTGCTCGGTGAGCCCGCTGTGTGGCTCCAGCGCGCCCTGGTGATGGTCGTCGCGGCCTCACCCTGTGCGTTGGCCATCTCAGTTCCTGTGACAGCGGTGGCGTCCATCGGCGCTGCGAGCCGTCGTGGGATCCTGATCAAGGGGGGCGCCGCGTTGGAGACGCTCGGTAAGGT
Source organism: Aestuariimicrobium sp. Y1814 (assembly GCF_050113895.1). NCBI lineage: Bacteria > Bacillati > Actinomycetota > Actinomycetes > Propionibacteriales > Propionibacteriaceae > Aestuariimicrobium > Aestuariimicrobium sp. Y1814. The sequence continues at coordinate 111,405 of NZ_JBNJRW010000007.1, forward strand.
CCGCACCATCGCGGTGGACAAGACCGGCACCCTCACCCGCAACCGCCCGGCCGTGGTCGAGGTGTTCTCCGCCGACGGATACTCCGCCGCCGAGGTGATCGGCCTGGCTGCCTCGCTGGAGGCCCGCAGCGAACATCCCCTGGCCAGGGCGATCCTTGCCGAGGTCGACGACGTGCGCCCGGCCGACGGCGTGACCGCCGAGGTGGGATCGGGACTTGCGGGCAGCCTCGACGGGCGCACACTGCGACTCGGGCGTCCTGGCTGGATCGATGCCGGCCCACTCGCCCCCGAGGTGACTCGGATGCAGGGAGCGGGTGCCACCGCCGTCATCGTGGAAGTGGATGGCGCCCCAGTAGGCGTGGTCGCCGTCCGGGACGAACTCCGCCCCGAAGCGCCCGAGGCCATCGCGCACCTCCAGGCCGCCGGATACAGAATCGTCATGCTCACCGGGGACAATGACGCCACCGCCCGCGCGATCGCCCGGGAGGCCGGGATCAGCGAGGTATATGCAAACCTGCGCCCCGAGGACAAGTCGGCGATCATCGACCAACTCCGCAGGCGCGGGCGGTCCACTGCGATGGTCGGCGACGGCGTCAACGACGCCCCCGCACTTGCCACCGCCGACCTCGGCGTGGCGATGGGGGCGATGGGCACCGACGTGGCCATCGAGACCGCTGACATCGCCCTCATGGGCGACGACCTGCGGCTCGTGCCGCATGCCCTCGACCACGCGCGCCGGACCCGCCGGATCATGCTTCAAAACGTGATCCTCTCGCTCGCACTGATCAGCTTCCTGATCCCGTTGGGGCTGTTCGGAGTGCTGGGGCTGGCGGCCGTGGTGCTCGTCCACGAAGTCGCTGAAGTACTCGTGATCGGCAACGGTATCCGCGCCGGACGCGCCGTCGCCCTGCCCCAGATCGCAGCACCCGAACTCCAGACACACCGAGAGATGATCCCCGCATGAGCGAGGACACAGACCCACTGATCAGACGCCGGGTCGCGACTGGGAGTCAGCATCAAGGGCTCACAGGTACCGGCAGACTTGCCCGGGCGAACAGGTGGCGGGGTCTGCAGCGCCGGCGTCGTCGAGCAGACGGACGACCGTCGCGCGCAACTCCTGCAGCTGGGCGATCTGCCGATCGATGTCCTCGAGGCGGGTCGCCAGCAGGTCGTTGACGTGCCAACACGGGGCCCGGCCGCCGTCGCGGATCTGGAGCACCTGTCCGATCTGGGCAAGGGTCAGCCCCGCCGCCTGGCCCCGGCGGATGAAGTCGAGGCGACCGAGCACCTCTTCGCCATAGTCGCGGTACCCGGCGGTGGTGCGTTCCGTGCCAGGCAGTAGCCCAGCCTGCTCGTAGAACCTCAGGGTCTTCGTCGTGGTTCCGGTCGCCTGGGCCACCTCACCGATCCGCATGCAGACCATCCTCCCCTTGACCTTCCACTGCACTGGAAGGTCAATGATAGTCGCGACGAGAGGGAGGCCCACATGAAGGCCATGGACACCACGTACGACTTGGCAGTGATCGGATCCGGTGGCGGCGCGTTTGCCGCGGCCATCCGCGCCACCAACCTCGGCAAGCGCGTGGCGATGATCGAGCGGGGCACCATCGGCGGCACCTGCGTGAACACCGGTTGCGTTCCGTCCAAGGCGCTGCTCGCAGCCGCGGCAGCCCGGCACGTGGCACTCGACGCAGCCCGATTCCCCGGCCTCACCGCCACTGCAGGCCGGGTCGACATGGCCGCCCTGATCGCCGGCAAGGACGAATTGATCGGTACCCTGCGAAGCAAGAAGTACCTTGATCTCGCCGCCGACTACGGCTGGGACCTGCACCGAGGCGACGCTGCCTTCTACGGCGCTGCCGAGAGCCCGCGGTTGAAGATCACCTCGGCAGACGGCTCGAGCTGGACAGTCCACGCGGACCAGTACCTCATCGCCACTGGCGCCGCACCGTGGGTACCACGGGTCGACGGCCTTGAAGACATCGGCTACCTGACCTCAACGACCGCGATGGAGCTCGGCCGGGTCCCCGAGTCCCTTCTGGTCATCGGCGGCGGATCCGTCGCGCTCGAGCAGGCCCAGCTCTTCGCCCGCCTGGGCTCCACCGTGACCATGCTGGTCCGCTCGCGCCTGGCCTCGGGCGAAGAACCCGAAGCCTCTCAGGCCCTTCAGGAGGTCCTGGCCGACGAGGGCATCCGCGTGATCCGTCGAGCAGTCCCGACGGCAGTGCATCGCGACGCGGTCTCTGGTGAAGTCGTTGTCACCACCACGATCGGCGGCGACAGCCAGATACTGCGGGCCGCCGAACTGCTCGTAGCCACCGGTCGACGGCCGGTGACCGCAACGCTCGGCCTGGAGGCAGTCGGGGTCAAGGTCGGCGACCACGGCGAGGTCGTCGTCGACGATCATTTGCGCACCACCAACCCGCAGATCTGGGCTGCCGGCGACGTCACCGGCCACCCGCAGTTCGTCTACGTGGCCGCCGCCCACGGCACCCTCGCTGTCAACAACGCCCTCATGGACGCCAATCGCCGAATCGACTACCGTCACGTTCCCCGCGTCATCTTCACAAGCCCGTCCCTCGCCGCCGTCGGGATGACGGACAAGCAGGCCCGCGAGGCTGGTATCAGGTGCGACTGCCGCGTCATGGCGTTGGAGCACGTGCCGCGCGCCATCGTGGAGAGGGACACGCGCGGTCTCATCAAGATGGTCACCGACGCCGACACCGGCCGCATCCTCGGGATCACAGCCGTAGCGCAGCATGCCGGGGACATTGCGGCTGCCGGTGTCTACATGCTCGAGGCCGGCATGACCGTGGACCAGGTCGCAAACCTCTGGAGCCCGTACCTGACCATGGCCGAAGGCCTCAAACTCACGGCTCAGTCCTTCACCGCTGACGTCGCCAGGCTCTCCTGCTGTGCCGGATGACGCGGCAGGCGGACTCCTCAGGCCAGGCGGCAACCTGACCGAGACGCGATCAGGGCTTGTGAAGCTATGAGGCGGTTGGTTATGTGGGGGGCGAGGCGCTGTGATGCCCGGCGTGGTCCTCGGAGCTGGTCGCGCTGGGGCTGACCCCCGATGGAGGCGTGCCTGGCTCGGTGGAGGCGGCCGGGTTGAACAGCGGGCCGATCACGAATGCGGACAGGGCGAACAACCCGGTGAACACCACCATCCCGATCGCCGGGGCAGCCAGGCTGCCGAACCGGCGACGCAACCGTCGCAGTAGCGGGATGCTCAACAACAAGCCGGCCACGTACAACACCGCGTTGCCGAAGAAGCCGGTCAGGATCGCAGCGCCGGCCAGGAACCCGATGTGATGCATCACGTGCGGAGCCAGCCCCATCAACGCTCCGATGACCGCTCTCGTCCCGGCCCACAGGCCGCCCCAGAATCCTCGACCAGAGCCTGACGCCGCAGCAGCGGTGCCAATGCTCGTGTCCATGACGTTCACCGCCCCACGGGTTCTGGGCCGAGGACAGCGGATTGCGCTTCGCCTGCGACGACTGGGTCGGCGTCATGGCCTGGGTCGGCGTCAGGGCGAACACCGCCGAGGATGAGGACGACGCCGATCACGACGCTGCCGAGGCCGATGAGCTGCGCTTCGGTCAGACCGAACAGGACGCGTTGGTTGACCCGCACGACCTCGGCGAACAGACGAGCCGCGCCGCTGAGAAGCAGGTAGGACCCGAAGACCGCCACTGGTCGCAGTCGGCGCCCCAGCGCCCACAGGACGCCAGCAATCAGAAATGCCCCGGCCGCCTCGTACAACTGCACCGGATGCACGGGAACGTCCACCGGCACAGCACCATTGGGGAAGGCCATCCCCCAGGGCAGATCTGTCGGCTTGCCGTAGGTGCCATCACCGGCCAGGAAGCAGCCAATCCGGCCGATGCCGTAGGCCACCGACAGGGGCGCCGCCATCGCCCCCGCCACCAGCGCCAGCGGCAGACCATGGCGGCGTGTCATCACCACCACCGAAATGGCTCCGCCGATCAGACCGCCGTACCAGACGAAGCCCGACCCACCGAGGTCATGCCAACTGAAATTGTCCAGGTTCGCGACGACGAAGTACACCTTGGCACCGACGAAGCCCCAAACGGTCGCCCAGACGGCGATGGAGTGGGCAAGGTCCTTGTCAAAGCCCAGCCGCGTGAAGGCGCGGCCCAGGAGGAAGGCACCTGCCAGTAGGGCCAGTGCTTTGCTCACCCCATAGGACTGAATTCCCACACCGAATATCGAAAACAGCTCCGGCCACACAGCGAACTCCCTTGGATCGAGACTTGTCAGGGCACCGCGGGTTGGCCGCGACGGCCTCAATGTCCAAGAGTCACCCGGTCAGATGAAGGCACAGGTGCGAGCCGGACAAGGTTTGGTCAAGAACTTCGGCGGCGCGGGTGTGATGCTCGACGCAACCTCCGCAGTCTTCTGCAGATGTCTTCATGGATTCTTGAATGGTTCTTCGGAGCATGTTCACATGCCCATGCTTGTATGGCAGCCATACCCAGTAGGGGTATATGAGCATCCACGGAGGTGTGAGTCATGAATGTGCTCGATTGGTCAATGATCATCGGCGGTGTCGTGCTGACCGCGTTGCTGATCTGGTACTTCTTCGGCCCGAAGAAGTCGCGCCGCGCGGAAGTCGCCGACGGTGTGCAGGAAGTGACGGTGACAGTCAGGGGCGGTTACAGCCCCGATCTCATCGAGGTCGAGGCCGGGGTCCCGGTGCGGTTGTTGTTCGATCGGCAGGAAAGCGGGGACTGCTCCTCGCGGGTGATGTTCCCTGACTTCAAGATCAACCAGAGCCTGCCGGCCAACACCGTCACCGCGGTGGAGTTTACCCCCACCTCCAGCGGGGAGTACGGCTTCGCCTGCGGGATGAACATGCTCCAGGGCCGGGTGCGGGTCGTCGCCGGGGCCGAGGGCGGCACTGCGGTTGCCGTGGCCGAACGGCCGGACCGGGATGGGGTCGGGTACGGGGAGCTTGGGCACGGTGAGCAGGTGGCCGGAGCCATGTCCCATGATGATTTCACCGCAGAGGACCCGCCACGACCGGTGACGGTGTCACCGCGGGTGGCGCCGGAGGAGGACGCCGAGGAGCAGGAGCGGGCCGCCGAGATCACCGACCTGCGCCGGCGAGTACTGCTGGGGGCTGTGTTGAGTCTGCCGGTGGTGCTGGCTGTCATGGCGGTGGAGTTCTTCTCCGCGATGTGGGTTCCGGAGCTGTTGATGAACCCCTGGGTTCAGTTGGCGCTGATCACCCCGGTGATGTTCTACACCGGCTGGCCGATCCACAAGACCGGGTGGCTCGCCTTGTCCCACCGGACTGCGGACATGAACTCGCTGATCACCCTGGGTACGATCGCCGCCTTCAGCTACAGCCTGGTGGTGACGTTCGCCCCGGGACTGCTGCCCCCGGAGACCCGGGAGGTGTACTACGAGGCGGTCGGTGTCATCATCACCCTCATCCTGCTTGGCCGGTTGTTGGAGACCAAGGCCAAGGCGGGCACCGGGGAAGCGATTCGCACCTTGATCGGTCTGCAGCCGCGCACCGCCCGGGTGGTGCGCGCCGGCCAGGAGTTGGAGATTCCCATTGACGAGGTCATCGCCGGTGACGTGGTCGTGGTCCGCCCCGGCGAGAAGCTGCCGGTGGACGGGCAGGTTGTGGAGGGTACCTCGGCGGTGGATGAGTCGATGGTCACCGGGGAACCCATCCCGGTGACGAAGGCCGCCGGCGATGAGGTCATCGGTGCCACCATCAACCAGACCGGTTCCTTCCGGTACACCGCCACCAAGGTCGGCGCGGACACGATGCTGGCCCAGATCATCACCCTCGTGCGTCAGGCGCAGGGCTCCAAGGCTCCGATCCAACGCCTGGTGGACAAGGTCTCCAGCTACTTCGTGCCCGGGGTGATGGTCGTCGCGATCTGGGCGTTCGTGGTCTGGGCTCTCGTGGGTCCCACACCGGCACTCATTTTCGCCCTGGTCGCCGCGGTCTCCGTGCTGATCATTGCCTGCCCCTGCGCGCTCGGGCTGGCCACACCGCTGTCGATCACCGTGGGCACCGGCAAGGGTGCCACTTCGGGCATCCTCATCCGGTCGGCCGAGGCGCTGGAGACGGCCCACAAGATCGACACTGTGGTGCTGGACAAGACTGGCACGATCACCAAGGGGGCCCCGGCCCTGACCGACGTGCTGCCCGCCGAGGGCTTCACCGACATCGAGTTGCTGACCCTGGTCGCGGCCGTGGAACGCTCCTCGGAGCATCCGCTGGCCAGCGCCATCGTCGCTGGTGCCAAGGACCGCGGCCTGCGACTTCCCGAAGTGGCCGCGTTCGACTCGGTCACCGGGCAGGGTGTCCGTGCCCTCGTCGAGGGCCGGGAGGTCCTGGTCGGTAATCGGCGCCTTCTGGGCAGTGTTGGTGTGCAGCCGCGCACCGACGCGGCCGACCGTCTGGCCGCGGACGGCAAGACCCCGATGTTCGCCGTCGTCGACGGGCGTTTCGCGGGAGTGATCGGCGTGGCCGACACGCTCAAGGACGGGTCTGTGGCCGCCATCGCCGCCCTGCAGAAGCGCGGCATTGACGTGGTGATGATGACCGGGGACAACCGGGCCACGGCCGCGGCCATCGCCCGCCAGGTCGGCATCACCCGGGTGGTGGCCGAGGTGATGCCCGAGCACAAGGCCGCCGAGGTCAAGCGCCTCCAGGGTGAGGGCCGCGTGGTGGGCATGGTCGGTGACGGCATCAATGACGCCCCCGCCCTGGCCCAGGCCGACGTCGGTTCAGCGATCGGCACGGGTACCGACGTGGCGATCGAGTCCTCCGACATCACCTTGATCTCCGGCGCACTGTCCGGGTTGGTCACCGCGGTGGACCTGTCCCGAGCCACGATGCGCAACATCCGGCAGAACCTGGTCTTCGCGTGGATGTACAACGCGATCGGCATCCCGATCGCCGCCGGGGTGCTCTACCCCGCGCTCGGCCTGATGCTCAGCCCGATGATCGCCGCGGCCGCGATGGCACTGTCCTCCCTGTCGGTGGTGGCCAACGCCAACCGGCTGCGCGCCTTCACCCCTCGGCCCATCCCCGAGGTCACCAACGCCCTCGCCGCCGACCCAGTGGTGGAGGTCTGGCACGACGACGAACAAGAAACGGAGAACACCATGTCCCAGAGCTCTGAAAAGGCCACCGACCCAGTGTGCGGGATGAGCATCGACCCCGCATCCGCGGCCGAAACCGCCACGCATGAGGGCCTGACCTATCACTTCTGCTCCACCCACTGCGCCCAGACATTCCGCGCAGACCCTGCCCAATATGCCACCGCGATGGCTCCCTGACCCCCACAACCCCGGGCGCACCGGCATCATCCGGTGCGCCCCGGACCGATCCCCGGAGGCGATCAGCATGACCAACGACCAGCACACACGAGCGCTGCTGATCCGGCTGCGCCGGATCGAGGGCCAGGTCCGCGGCATCGCGGGCATGGTGGAGGACGATCAGTACTGCATCGACATCCTCACCCAGGTCTCTGCCGCCTCCCGGGCACTCCAGAGCGTGGCCCTGGTGTTGCTCGAGGATCACATGGCCCATTGCCTGCTGGACGCCGCACGGGCCGGCGAGCTGCAGCAGGAGGTCAAACTCAAGGAAGCCTCCGACGCGATCGCACGCCTGGTGCGCAGCTGAGCAGGGCGAGACCCCCGACCCGCACAGACTGGCTCACCACGCCGTGGGCCAACCGAACAACGAAACGAAGGAGAACTGAGATGAACGTCCAAGTAGCCATCAACGGTTACGGTGTGATTGGCAAACGAGTGGCCGACGCGGTGCGGGCCATGCCCGACATGGACCTGGTGGGGGTGGCCGACGTGGCCAGCGACTGGCGCGTGCGCACGGCCACCGAGCGAGGCATCCCCGTCTTCGCCGCCACCGAACCCGCCGGCGCCGCCATGGCCGAGGCCGGGGTGCCGGTTCGCGGCACCCTGGCCGAGCTGCTCGCCCGGGCTGATGTGGTGGTCGACACCACCCCCAAGAGTGTCGCCGCCACCAACCTGGACATCTACCGCGCGGCCGGGGTCAAGGCCGTGTTCCAGGGTGGGGAGTCCCATGCCACCACCGGGCACTCGTTCGTCGCCCAGGCAAACTACGCCACCGCCCTGGGTCTGCAGGCCACCCGGGTGGTCTCCTGCAACACCACCAGCATCGTCCGGGTGCTCGGTGCGGTGCACGATGCGGGGCTGCTCGCCCGCGCTCGGGGGGTGCTGATCAGGCGGGCCACCGACCCGGCCCAGTCCCACCAGCGCGGGATCATGAACACCGTGGTCCCCGAGGGGTCCATCCCCTCCCACCAGGGCCCCGATGCACGCACTGTCCTTCCGGAGTTGGACGTGGTCACCATGGCCGCCAAGGCAGCCCACACCCAGACCCACAACCACTTCTGGACCCTGGAGTTGACCCGCCCCACCACCCGCGAAGAGGTCCTGGACGCGTTGCGGGCAGCACCCAGAATCGCGTTCATCCGGATGGCCGACGGCCTGACCGCGTTGAACACCACCGTCGAGCTGATGAGCGACCTGGGCCGGCCCCGCGGTGACATGTGGGAGGTCGCGGTGTGGGAGGACGTCCTGACCGTCGAGGGGAACGAGGCCTACCTGACCTACCAGGTCAACAACGAAGCCATCGTCATCCCCGAGAACATCGACGCGATCCGAGCCCTGACCCAGACCGCTGTCGACGGTGCAACGTCGATGGCGCTGACCGACAAGGTGCTCGGGATGCGCCGCGAGTTCCTCCCCAGCCCTGTTCCCGTGATCCACTGACACCAGCGGTGCGGGCTCCGACCGGCACCTCCATCACGGCCGTGCGGCCGGGAAAGAGACGATCATGACCACATCACACACGACGGTCCTGCAGGTCGGTGGCCTGCACTGGGCCACCTCCGAGCCTGTCATCGAGAAGACGCTGCTGGGCCGCCCCGGCGTGTTGGCGGTCGAAGCAAGCGCCGCCTCCCAGACCGCGACGGTCACCTACGACTCAGACACGACGTCGGTGGTCCAACTGGTGGGCTGGGTCAACGACTGTGGCTACCATTGCGCCGGGCAGTCCATGCCAGAACACATGTGCGCCCCGATGGCGGAACCGGCCGCAACCGACGCCCACGCCGGACACGAGGCGCATGCCGGCCACCAGGCCCAGCCCGGGCACGGGGGCCACGAGGCGCACGCCGGGCACGAGGCGCACGGCGGCCATGGGGATGGCGAGGAACTGGACCGTTCCGCGCAGGCGGCAATGGGCCACGGCGGCCATGGCGGGTCGATGGAGGAGATGGTCCGCGACATGCGTAACCGGTTCCTCGTCGCCCTGATCCTGGCTGTCCCGATCACGATCTGGTCCCCGCTCGGGCGCGATGTCCTGGGGCTGAACCCGCCGTTGGCGTTCGGGCTGCGCGACGACGTCTTCACCTTGATCCTGTCGCTGCCGGTGATCTTCTACTCCGCGTGGATCTTCTTCGACGGCGCCTGCCGGGCACTACGAGCCAGAACGCTGGACATGATGGTCCTGGTGGCGGTCGGTGTGGGAGCGGGGTGGCTCTACAGTCTGGTGGTCACCCTCACCGGCGGCGGTGAGGTCTTCTACGAAGCGGCCACCGTGCTGACCACCTTCGTGCTGCTGGGGCACTGGCTGGAGATGCGGGCCCGGGGCGGCGCGAACGACGCGGTGCGCACGCTGCTGCAACTGGCCCCCTCCCAGGCCCTCGTGATCCGTGACGGCCAGCCCGTGGAGGTACCCACCGCCGAGGTCGTCGTCGGTGATCTGCTGCTGATCCGGCCGGGATCGAAGATCCCCACCGACGCGATGGTGGAGGAGGGCGAGTCCGAGGTCGATGAGTCGATGGTCACCGGAGAGTCCATGCCGGTGGAAAAGGCACCCGGCGCCGAAGTGATCGGCGCTTCGATCAACACCACCGGCACCTTGCGGGCCCGGGCCACCAAGGTCGGGGCCGACACCGCGCTGGCGCAGATCGTGAAGATGGTCCAGGAAGCCCAGAACTCCAAGGCCCCGGGTCAGCGCCTGGCCGACCGCGCCGCGTTCTGGCTGGTGTTCGTCGCCCTCATCGGCGGCACCCTGAACTTCACCGTGTGGATGCTCGCCGGCGTCGGTGTGCCCCTGGCGATGCTGTTCGCGATCACCGTGGTGGTCATCACCTGCCCCGACGCCCTGGGCCTGGCCACACCGATGGCGATCATGGTCGGCACCGGACTGGGCGCCAAGCGGGGGGTGCTGTTCAAGAACGCCACCGCCCTGGAGGGGACGGCGAAGATCGACACGGTGGTGATGGACAAGACCGGCACCCTGACCAAGGGCGAACCGGAGGTCACCGACGTCATCGCGGCAGGAATGAGTGAACAGGAGATGCTGGCTCTGGTCGCCGCGGTCGAGCGCGAGTCCGAGCACCCGCTGGCTCGAGCCATCGACAGCCACGCCGCTGGGCTCGGCGTTCCCGTGCTTTCAGCCAGCGAGTTCCTCAACGTCGCCGGCCATGGGGCAACTGCCACGGTCGACGGCCGCCGGGTACTGGTGGGCAACCTGCGTCTGATGACCACCGAAGATGTCGACCTGGGCGACCTGGCCGGGCGGCGCGACGAGTTGGCCGCCTCCGGACGCACCGCGGTAATGGTCGCGGTGGACGGGCGTGCAGTGGGTGTCATCGCGCTGGCCGACGCCGCCAGGGACACGGCGGCCGCGGCCGTCGCGGCCCTGCACGAGTCCGGGATCGAGGTGGCCATGCTCACCGGCGACAACGAGGCCACCGCTCGGCGCATCGCCGAGCAACTCGGTATCGACACCGTCATCGCCGAGGTGCTGCCCGGGGACAAGGCTCAGAAGGTCACCGAGCTGCAGCAGGCTGGCAAGACGGTGGCAATGGTCGGGGACGGCGTCAATGACGCCCCGGCTCTTGCCCAGGCCGACATCGGCATCGCGATCGGGGCCGGGACGGACGTGGCGATCGAGACAGCCGACATCGTCCTAATGCGCTCCGATCCGTTGGACGTCTCCGTCGCGCTGCGCATCGGCAAGGGCACCGTGCGAAAGGAACGACAGAACCTGGCCTGGGCGATTGGCTACAACGTCTTTGCGCTGCCCATCGCGGCAGGGGTGTTCTACCCCGCCTTTGGTCTGATGCTGCGTCCGGAGATCGCAGCGTTGACAATGTCTGGTTCCACGGTCATCGTCACGATCAACGCCCTGCTGCTCAAGCGGCTCCGCCTTCCCGCCCAACAAACCCCGGGAGCACCCCAGCGTGCCGTCCGGGCGCCCGAACCGGCCGCACCGCTCCCAGCCGGCGTCCGCTGAGAGGACAGGCGTGGACATCCCCGTCGCCACCACTGCTCCGGCCGTTTCGGCGGCCGGAGCAGTACCCCGGCAGCCGAAGCCGTGGCGGATGTTGTGGATCACCGCGGCCTGGGCTGCGTGCTTCGTCGCGATCGAGTGGGGTCTGCGCGACGCGCCGCTGCTGTGGTATGCCGCGCTGCGTGCGCTGGTGGCCGGCGCTGCGTTGCTGGCCCTGGGCGCCGTCCAGCGCCGCCGGACCCCCAGTGGCGCTCGTGCGTGGTGGCTGATCACGGTGCTGGGCCTGCTGAACGTCACGCTCGCCTTCGCCACCATGTTCGGCGGTGTCGCGGGCGGCGCGACCGGCACTGCCGCAGTCCTGGCCAACGCCCAACCCCTGCTCATCCTCCTACCGGCCTGGTGGCTCTACGGCGAGAGGCTCTCCACCCGGACGGCGGCCGCCCTGGTCGTCGGCTTCGCCGGGCTGGTCCTGGTCGCGCTGCCCGGCGGCGGGGGAAGCGGCGCGGTCCTGTCGCTGCTGTCCGCGGTCGCCGTGACCGCCGGCACCCTGCTCTCCCGCCGGCTCACTGGAATGGACCTGGTCACCGCCTCCGGTTGGCACCTGGTCATCGGTGGGGTGGCGCTGGCGGTCCTGGCCGCGGCCGTGGAGGGCGCACCTGTGATCGCCTGGACCCCCCGCTTCGTCCTATCTCTTGCGTTCCTGGCCCTGGTGGGCACCGCGGCGACAACGGTGGCGTGGTTCGCCGAGGCCCGCCGCAGCCGTCTGGACACCCTGACCACGTGGACCTTTCTCACCCCCGTCCTTGGCATCATCCTGGCCACTGTCCTGCTGGGTGAACGGCCGGGCAGGTGGACCGCGGCCGGGCTCCTCGCCGTGCTGGCGGCAATGTGGATCACCCTGCGACCACCACACCGAACCACCGCGCCTGCGGCAGCGGCGGACAGCTTGCAGACCGAAGGAAAACCGTGACACACCCGACACCATCCACAGCGGCGCCTGCCCCGACCGGGGCGGTGCCGCCCCAGGAGGCGGTCGTCTTCGACATGGACGGCGTCGTGACAGACACCGCCACTCTGCACGCCACCGCATGGCGGCAGCTCTTCGAGGCGGTGCTCCCCGACCCTCGGGCGGGCGGACCGCACGACCCCTTCGACGCCGTGCGGGACTATCGCCGGTACGTCGACGGGCGCTCACGAGAGGATGGGGTGGCCGACTTCCTCGCCGCCCGCGGCATCCACCTGCCCCTCGGGCGGGTGGAGGACCAGGCGGGGGCGTGGACCGTGCACGGTCTGGCCGCGCGAAAGAACGAACTCTATCTCGACCTGCTCGCCGAGCGCGGCGCAAAGACCTTTCCCGGCACAGTGGACCTTCTCGACCGGCTGCGGGCTGGCGGCGTGCCCGTGGCGCTTGTCACCGCTAGTCGCAACGCGGACGCGTTGCTCGCCGCGACCGGCCTGCAGGGGCTCTTCGACGTCGTCGTGGACGGCGAACGCGCTGCCGAGCTGGGCCTGGCGGGCAAACCCGACCCGGCCATGTTTCTGCAGGCAGTCCGCGAGCTCGGGGTCGCCCCAGCCCGCGCTGCGGTGGTGGAGGACGCCGTGGCCGGTGTCCAGGCGGCCCGGCGCGGCGGATTCGGCTTGGTGGTCGGGGTGGCTCGAGCTGGGCAGCGGGCCGAGCTGGAGGCGGCCGGGGCGCACGTCGTCGTTGAGGACGTTGGGCAGCTCGACCTCGGGGCGCTGCGGGCGGATCCCTGGACGCTCGTCTACGAGGGGTTCGACCCTGCCCACGAGGGGCACCGGGAGGCGCTGACCACCCTGGGTAACGGCTATCTCGGCACTCGGGGTGCGGCCCCGGAGCGCGCGGCAGACGGCGTGCACTATCCCGGCACCTACCTGGCCGGGGTCTACAACCGGCTCGTGTCGTCGGTCCACGGCCGGCAGATGGAGGACGAGCACCTGGTCAACGCGCCCGACTGGTTGCCGCTGGACGTGCGCATCGACGCTGGCGCGTGGTGGTCCGCCGGCGGCCTCACCACCCCCCGCGAGCGCCGTGAGCTGGACCTGCGCCGGGGGGTCCTCACCCGCACCGCGGTGCTCACCGACGCCGCCGGGCGCCGACTGCGCCTGACCCAGCGCCGCATGGTGTCCATGGCCCGGCCCCACCTGGCGGCACTGGAGACCACGCTCGTGGCGCAGGGGTGGGACGGGACCGTGCAGGTGCGGTCAGGGATCGACGCGGAGGTGGTCAACGCCAACGTCGCCGAGTACGCCGCGCTGGCCAGCCGCCACCTGCGCACCACCGGTGCCGAGGAGAACAGGTCGGGCACCCTGGTGGTCGAGGTGGAGACCACCCAGAGTCAGATGAGGATCGCGACCGCGACCCGAACCAGCGTCGGAGGGTCCGCGCCGGTGGGCGCCGCTGAGCAGGACGGGGAGCTCTTCACCCACGTGCTGACCGTGAGGCTCACCGACGGCTCACCGGTGGTGATCGACAAGACGGCCGCGATCTTCACTTCCCGGGACCGGGCCATCGCCTCCCCGACGCTGGCGGCGCTCGACGCCTTGACCACGGTCCCGGGTGGGTTCGACGACCTCCTCCCCCAGCACGAGGAGGCGTGGGCGAGGTTGTGGAAGCGCTTCAGGATCGAGCTGGACGCCGACACCCAGACCCGGCTGGTGATCAACCTGCACGTCTTTCATCTCCTGCAGTCGCTCTCCGCGCACACCGCCGAGCTCGACGCCGGTCTCCCGGCCCGCGGCCTGCACGGCGAAGGCTACCGCGGGCACGTGTTCTGGGACGAGCTGTTCGTGCTGCCCGTCCTCACCGCCCACCTGCCCCAGGTCAGTCGCGGCCTGCTGGACTACCGCTGGCGACGCCTGGACGCCGCCCGCCGGGCGGCCGCCGCGGCGGGCCTGATTGGGGCGATGTTCCCCTGGCAGTCCGGCAGCGACGGGCGCGAGGAGACCCCCGTGGAGCTGTTCAACACCCGCTCGGGCCGGTGGATGCCGGACAACTCCCGCCGACAGCGACACGTCAGCCTTGCCGTCGCGGTCAACGCCTGGGAGTACTACCAGGCCACCGGCGACGTCACCTGGCTCGCCGAGCGGGGCGCCGACCTCATCATCGAGGTCGCCCGCTTCTTCACCGCCCTCGCCAGCCACGACGCCGCCACCGACCGATACCACATCAGCGGGGTGATGGGCCCGGACGAGTACCACGACGGCTACCCCGACACCCCCGGGCAGGGCCTCGTCGACAACGCCTATACCAACGTCATGGCCGCGTGGGTGTGCCGGCGGGCGGTCGACGTACTCGCCGTCGTCGCCGGCCACGAGTGCGACGACGTCCACGCCCGCCTCGGCGTCCGCTCGGAGGAGCCGGGCGCCTGGGAGCGCGTGAGCCGGCGCCTGGCCGTACCGTTCCTGCCCGACGGCATCAGCGCGCAGTTCGCCGGCTATCAGGACCTGGCCGAGCTGGACTGGGACCGCTACCGGCGCACGTACGGCAACATCGGGCGCCTCGCCCTCATCCTCGAGGCGGAAGGGGACTCGACCAACCGGTACAAGCTCGCCAAGCAGGCCGACGCCCTCATGCTCGTCTACCTCCTCGGGCCGGACCAGCTGCTCGGCATGCTCGACCGGCTCGGCTACCCCACCACCCGGCAGGCGCTAATCCGCACTGTGGACTACTACCTCGCCCGCACGGCGCACGGGTCCACCCTCAGCCGGGTCGTGCACGCCTCCGTACTCGCCCGCATGGACCCGGCCGCGGGTGGGCCACCTTCCGGGAGGCCCTGGCCGCTGACCTCGACGACACCCAGGGCGGGACGACCCAGGAGGGTATCCACCTCGGCGCCATGGCCGGCACCCTCGACATCATCACCCGGGCCTTCGCCGGTTGCCGCACGGACGGTGAGTGCGTGCATCTCGACCCGCTCCTGCCGCGGGGACTGGGTGCGGCTGGCTTCCAGGTCCAGCACCGCGGGCAACGCCTGCTCGTGGACCTCGACCCCGACGGGGCGCGCGTCGCAGCCGACCCGTGCGCGGCCAACTCCACGGTGTCGGTGCGGGTCGCCCAGTAATCGGCCACCCTGGTGGGCGGCCAGAGCCGCCTGTTCCAGTACGGCGGGGGCCGGGACAGGCCCGACGAGGAGCCCCAGCCGCCGGGATCTTGACCGAAACCTGACCCCATCGGGGTCGCTTCCGGACATCACGAGGTCTACCCTTGGGATATACCCCCCCGGGGTAACCGGGTGGGAGTCGAGGGGAAGTGGAGATTGTGATGCTTTGGCTGATCATAGGTGGGGCGGTCGTCCTGACCGGGTTGCTGTTGTGGTTCTTCTTCGGTCCGAAACGGGCCGGCAGGGTCCGCATCGAGGACGGTGTCCAGGTAGTCGATGTGACCGTCGACGGCGGCTACAGCCCCGGGGTGATCGACGGGGTGCGCCCCGGGATGCCTGTGCGGATCTTGTTCGACCGTAAAGAGGGGGGTGAGTGCACCTCGCGTGTGGTGATGCCGGACTTCAAGATCAACGCGAGTCTTCCCGCGCACAGGACGACCGCCGTCGAGTTCACCCCCACCGAGGTTGGTGAGTTCCGGTTCGCGTGCGGCATGAACATGATCTCCGGCCTGATTCGCGTCACCGGTGACGCCCACACCACCCCAGCATCCAGCACCACACCGGAGCGTCAGGTGGAAACCGCTTCTCCGGAGGTGGCCGGACTGTCGGCGGACGGCGCCGATGACGATGAGGCGGAGCGGGCTGCGGAGATCCGGGACCTGACCCGCCGGGTGATCATCGGCGCGATCCTCACCGCCCCGGCGCTGATCGCGGTGATGGCCGTCGAGCTGTTCGGCGCCACCTGGGTGCCTGAGGTCCTGATGAGCCCATGGCTGCAACTGGCGCTGATCACCCCGGTGATGCTCTGGTCGGGGTGGCCGATCCACCGCGTCGGGTGGCGTGCCCTGTCGCACCGCACCGCGGACATGAACTCGCTGATCACCCTCGGGACTGTCGCGGCATTTGGCTACAGTTTGCTCGTCACCTTTGTACCTGGCGTCCTTCCCGTGGAGCTGCGTCACGTGTACTTCGAAGCTGTGGGTGTGATCATCACTTTGATCCTGCTGGGCCGGCTTCTCGAAACGAAGGCGAAGGCCGGCACCGGCGAGGCGATCCGCAAACTCATCGGGCTGCAGCCCCGCACTGCGCGCGTCCTGCGCGACGACGGCACCGAAGTCGAGGTCCGCGTCGAGGATGTCGTCGTCGGCGATGTTATCCTCATCCGCCCGGGCGAGAAGATGCCCGTCGACGGTGAAGTCGTCAGCGGATCCTCCGCCGTCGACGAGTCCATGGTCACCGGAGAATCCATCCCCGTCGCCAAGTCCGTCGGTGACCCCATCATCGGGGCCACCATCAACGCGACTGGTGCGCTGCGCTACACGGCCACCAAGGTCGGCTCCGACACCCTGCTCGCCCAGATCATCAAACTGGTCCGCGAAGCCCAGGGGTCCAAGGCCCCCATCCAACGCCTGGTGGACAAGGTGTCCAGCTACTTCGTGCCCGCTGTCATCATCATCGCGGTCTGGACCCTGGCGATCTGGCTGCTCGTCGGTCCCCCACCTGTTTTCGTGTTCGCCCTCGTCGCAGCCGTATCGGTGCTGATCATCGCCTGCCCGTGCGCCCTCGGCCTCGCCACCCCGATGTCGATCACCGTCGGCACCGGCAAGGGAGCCGAACACGGAATCCTGATCCGCTCCGCCGAAGCCCTGGAGACCGCCCACAAGCTCGACACGATCATTCTCGACAAGACCGGCACCATCACCCGGGGTGTGCCGGCCCTCACCGACGTCGCCACCGTCGGGGGGATCGATGAGAACCGCCTGCTCGCCTGGGTCGCCGCCGTGGAAAAGAGCTCCGAGCACCCCTTGGCGTCCGCGATCATCACCGGCGCGACTGACCGCGGGCTCACCCTGGCCGAGGTCACCGGCTTCGACTCGATCACCGGACAGGGCGTTCGTGGCGTCGTCGACGGCCACGAGGTCCTCGTGGGCAACCGTCGCCTCCTCGACGAGTCCCGCGTCCCCTCAGACGTGCTGTTGGCTCTGCATGATGCGCTGGCCTCCGACGGCAAGACCCCGATGCTGGTTGCCGTCGATGGCCTACCAGCGGGCATCGTGGCCGTCGCCGACACCATCAAGGACGGGTCCCGCGACGCCGTCGCAGCCCTGCAGGAGCGCGGTATTGAGGTCATCATGATGACCGGCGACAACCGGGCCACTGCCGCCGCCATCGCCACCCAGGTGGGAATCCGTCGCGTGGTCGCAGAAGTCATGCCGGCCCACAAGGCTGCCGAGGTCCGCCGCCTGCAGGACGAGGGCAAGATCGTCGGCATGGTCGGCGACGGCATCAATGACGCCCCGGCCCTCGCCCAGGCAGACGTGGGCTCGGCCATCGGCACCGGCACTGATGTGGCCATCGAGTCCTCCGACATCACCCTGATCTCCGGCGCACTGTCCGGTGTGGTCACCGCAGTCGACCTGTCGAGGGCCACCATGCGAAACATCAAGCAGAACCTGGTCTTCGCGTTCCTGTACAACACCCTGGGCATCCCGGTGGCAGCCGGCCTGCTCTACCCCTTCTTCGGCATCCTGCTCAGCCCCATGGTCGCCGCCGCAGCCATGGCACTGTCCTCCCTGTCGGTGGTCACCAACGCCAACCGTCTGCGCCGATGGACACCACACTCCCTCGGCGCGGCCACCCAGAACCTCAGCGCTGACCCGCCCATCGTCGAGATCGGCGGCGCGACCCCCTCTACCGGCCACACCCAACCCAACCCAAAGGAAGCAACCATGTCCCTGTTTGGCAAGAAGAAGCATGACTCCAGCAAGGTCGTCGACCCCATCTGCGGCATGAAGATCGATCCCTCCACAGCAGCCGCGCAGCGGGAGCACGAGGGCACCACCTTCTACTTCTGCTCCGACCACTGCGCCGCGACGTTCGACGCTGATCCCCACCAGCACGCTCACGGGCACGTGAGCGGCAGTCACCACTGATCCCCACCAAGCGACATAGGCGATGAGCATGCCCGACTCTGGAACGGACCGGCGCATGCTCATCGCCCGTCTATGCCGCATCGAGGGCCAGGTCCGTGGTCTGGCCCTCATGATCAGCAGGGACGATCCCTGCGTCGACATCCTCACGCAGGTAAGCGCCGTCACCCACGCGCTCGACTCGCTGGCTCTGAAACTCCTTCACCAGCACCTTCACCGATGTGCGTCGCGCCCAAACATTGATGCTTCTGAGCTGGCCGGGCAAACGCACGAGGCCGCGCTCGCGATCGCGGGGCTGCTCCACCCACCCGGAGCCGTGACCGAAGTCACACCCACCCTGATCGAATCTTGACCCTCGCTTGATCGCCTGTCCGAGCAGACCGATGAAGCATGGTGAGCGTGAATCGTCATCCAGCACCACCCGTCCGCGACACAGCCATCGCCACGCGCCCGGCCATCACCCTGGTCACCAGCGAGGGATGCCACTGGTGCGAGGACACCCACGCGGATCTGGACGAGCGCGCGGCCAGCGGAGTGCTGCACCTCGACGTGGTGCCCGCCGACTCCGACCGAGGACGCGTACTGCTGTCGGAACACCGGCCCCAGATGTTCCCCCTCGTCCTGCTGGACGGCGCGTTCTTCAGTTCCGGCAGGATGCCGCGCCGGAAGCTGGACCGCGCGCTCGCCTCGAGAGGTGCGGTTCATGGGATCTGAGCTGCTCGCCACCGGCAGCATCCTGGCCGCGTTCTTCGCCGGTGCAGTCGCCCTGTTCGCGCCCTGTTGCATCGTCTTCCTGGCGCCGTCCTACCTGGCAGCGGCGGTGAAGAACAACCGCTGGCGCCTGTTGCCACTCACGTTCGTCTTCGCCGGCGGCCTGGCCCTCGTCCTCGTCCCGATCACCCTCGGCGTGAGCCTGCTGGCTGGCGCCATCGCGAAGTACCATCAGGTGCTCTACTGGGCTGGCGGACTGCTCATGATCGGGCTTGGTCTGCTGGCCCTGAGCGGGCGGATGTGGTCGATGCCGTCGGTGCTGCGGGCCCCGGACGCTAACCGCGGTGATACCGCCACGTTCTTCAGCCTCGGCGTCTTCTCGGGCATCGCGTCCAGTTGCTGCGCCCCTGTTCTGGCCGGCGTCATGACGTTGTCGGCGTTGTCCGGTAACCCGGCCGGTGGGCTGCTGCTGGGGTTGGCCTTCGTGTTCGGCATGGTCGTGCCGCTGTTCGTGATGGCGCTGGTGTGGGACGCGGCGCGAGTCCGGGAACGGGGCTGGGGCAAGGCCCGCCCGATTCGGCTGAGCGTGGCGGGCCGCACCTTGCGCACCAACACGGTGAACCTGCTGGTGGCCGTCACCTTCATCGTGATGGGCGTGTGGGTGATCACGCTGGCGGGCGCGGCGACGATGACGGGATCGGGGAACTGGTTCCAGCGGGCAGCCGGCGATGGGGTCACCGGGGCCGCGCAGACCACTCTGCGGTGGCTGTCCCCGGTGCCCGAGCCGCTCCTGGGCATCGGGTTGCTGATGCTGGTCGGCCTGCTCGTCTGGTTCACCCTGCGTGACAGGCGGCGTCCGGCCCCGCTCACCGGACCGGACACCACGGCAGCGGAAGCACCGTCCTGCCACGACACCACAGCTACAGTGAGGGACTGACCATGCCAACCAAGGACACCACCACCATCAGCCGACGAGACCGCCTTCACAGATTGCAGGTCCAGCAGGCGTCGCGCCAGAGGCGTCTGCAAGTGTGGATGCGGCTCGTCACCGGCGTCGTCACCCTGGCCATCATCGGAATCGTGACCTATGGCCTGTGGAGTGCCCAGCCCGAACAGGGTGAGGCCTCGGGCAAGGCACCCGGGTTCAGCCTCGCCACGACGGCTGGCACGACCGTGTCGCTGTCGGACTATCGGGGCAAGCCGGTGCTGCTGTACTTCAATGAAGGCGCCGGATGCGGCTCGTGCACGCAGCAGATGGCGGCCATCGAGAAGGAGCCCGGCTTCAAGCAGGCTGGAATCGTCGTGCTGCCGATCGTGATGAACACCCGCGAGCAGATCCAGCCCGACCTGGACACCTTCTCGGTCACCACCCCGTACCTGCTGGACGATGGCACCGTGTCAAAGGCCTACGACACCCTCGACAAGGGGATGCACCCCGGCCTGCCGGGTCACGGATTCGTCCTCATCGACGAGGACGGGAACAAGCTGTGGCACGGCAACTACCCGTCCATGTGGCTCGAACCGGGCTCGCTGCTGCAGGAGGCCACGAGTCGGCTGTGACGCCGAGTGAGCGGTCCCCCGCCGCCATCGGCGTATGCTGGGCGACTGGCGAAAGGAGGCCACCGCGTGGCACACGGATCGCATGCAGCAGTCGAGGCATCGACCCGTCGCACCTTCGCGGTGATCAGTCACCCCGACGCAGGCAAGTCCACCCTGACAGAGGCGCTGCTGTTGCACGCCCAGGTGATCGGTGAGGCCGGCGCCACCCACGGCAAGGCGGGACGCCGCGCCACCGTGTCGGACTGGATGGACATGGAACGCGCTCGCGGCATCTCCATCAGTTCCTCGGCGCTGCAGTTCAGCCATGGCGGGGCGCTGTTGAACCTGGTGGACACCCCCGGCCACGCCGACTTCTCCGAGGACACCTACCGGGTGCTGACCGCCGTCGACTGCGCCGTCATGCTGCTGGACGCCGCCAAGGGCATGGAGACCCAGACCATGAAGCTGTTCGAGGTGTGCCGGGCCCGGCGCATCCCGATCATCACCGTCGTCAACAAGTGGGACCGCCCGGGCCTGGAGGCCCTCGAACTGTTGGACGAGATCCAGGTGCGCACGGGCATGCGTCCCACTCCGCTGACCTGGCCCGTCGGCATCGCCGGCGACTTCCGGGGAGTCGTCGACCGCGCTACCGGCGACTTCATCCGGTTCACCCGCACCGCGGGCGGCAGCACCCTGGCAGCGCAGGAACGGCTCAGCCCCGAGCAGGCACTGGCTGAGGTCGGGCCGGACTGGACGACGGCGCAGGAGGAGCACGAACTGCTCTCGGCTGACGACTACGACCATGACCAGGACTCCTTCTTGGCCCAGGACTCGACCCCGGTGCTGTTCACCGCCGCTGCCCTCAACTTCGGCGTCGGCCAGTTGCTGGACGTCCTGGAACGCCTCGCCCCCTCTCCCAGCCCCCGTCCGGACACCCAGGGCCGGGTCCGCGAACTCGACGCCCCGTTCAGCGCCCAGGTGTTCAAGGTGCAGGCCGGGATGGACCGCGCCCACCGCGACCGCCTCGCGTTCGCACGGGTCTGCTCAGGCAGCTTTGAGCGCGGTGAGGTGGTCACCCATGCCCGCACCCGACGCGGTTTCGCCACGAAGTACGTGCACAGCGTCATGGGTCGCGGGCGCGAAACCCTGGACACTGCTCACCCGGGCGACATCATTGGCCTGGTCAATGCCGGCGACCTGCGTGCCGGGGACACCCTCCACACCGGTCCGGCGGTCAGCTTCCCACCCATCCCGCCCTTCGCCCCCGAGCACTTCCGGGTGGCGAGCCCCCGGGACCCGTCGCGGTGCAAGCAGTTCCTGCGCGGCATCGACCAGCTCGACCAGGAGGGCGTCATCCAGGTGTTGCGCTCCGAGCGTCGTCCCGGCAACGCGCCGATCCTCGCCGCGGTGGGCCCGATGCAGTTCGAGGTGGCCGCCCACCGCATGGAGAGCGAGTTCAGTTGCCCGGTGCTGCTCGAGAACCTGCCCTACACCCTGGCCCTGGCCACGACCGCTGCCGACGCCCCTGTGGTGGAACTACGCCAGGGCGTCGAGGTGGCGGCCCGTTCCGACGGGGTCCTGCTGGCCCTGTTCGCCGATGAATGGCAGGTGAAGTGGGTCAGGCGTGATCATCCGGAGGTGCTGTTGGAGGCCATTGGCCCAGGACTGCCCCCCGGGACCGCGCCCCGGCAGTGAAAGGCGATGTGCCAGCGCGCCGAGACACCGCGGCCCGGTAGCGTGGGGCCGAGGCAAACCGCCGCTGGAAGGAGCACGACATGGCTGATGAGTACCCCGGTCTGGGCAAGGTGCTGGTGATCATTCCCACCTACAACGAGGTCGAGAACATCGAGCCCATCGTCAGGCGGCTGCGCACGTCGGTGCCCGAGACCCACATCCTGGTGGCCGACGACAACTCCCCCGACGGCACCGGCCGCCTGGCCGACGACCTGGCCGCCGCCGACGACCACGTCCACGTGAACCACCGTCGCGGCAAGGAGGGGCTGGGTGCCGCCTACCTGGACTCCTTCGAGTGGGCCCTGGAACAGGGCTATGACGTGGTGGTGGAGCACGACGCCGACGGGTCCCACCAGCCCGAGCAACTCCCCCGTCTGCTCAAGGCCCTGGTCGAGGGCGCCGACATGGTCAAGGGGTCGCGCTGGGTGCCGGGCGGCTCCATCGTGAACTGGCCCAAGTCGCGGGAGTTCCTCAGCCGCGGCGGATCGCTGTACATCCAACTGATGTTGGGCATGCCGATCAAGGACGTCACCGGTGGCCTGAACGCCTTCAAGGCGCCGGTGCTGCGTGACATCATCAGCGGCGGCGCGATCGACCGGCAGGGCTACGGCATCCAGCGTGACCTGACCTGGCAGGCCTACCAGAAGGGGTATCGCATCGTCGAGGTGCCGATCGACTTCATCGAGCGTGAGCGCGGCGATTCCAAGATGGGCAGCCACGTCGTCAAGGAGGCGATCAAGTCAACGACCCTCATGGGCCTGCGGCATCGCGGGGGTCAGGTCAAGCGCTTCTTCAACCGCCTGCGCGGCCGGCGGGAGCTCGACGCCGGCTGACGGACCGGGAGTTGTCCACAGCCCTGTCCACAGCTGGGGAGAACTACACGGATGTCATTCACCGGACACGCAGCTGGCGAGACCGTCGCTCGTGACGGACTCCCAGGCCTCAGCCTCACCCTCGGCCTCCCACTCCTGCCACGCCACCTCATAGGCGGCTTGGACCGGGTCGCCGAGCGACCTGATTGCCTGCTGTTCTGAATCCACGGTCCTACTCCCAATCGGCCAGTGATGCCCGGGCCGAGTCGACCTCGGCCAGGATGTCGTCGGAAGAGCGGTAGCGCTGCACGGGGTGCGACATGATCGCCCGCACCGCCGACGAGGCGCGGCCCGCCGCGCGGCGCACCCGGAAGGTTTCCGGGTGCCAGCAGGCGCCCAGCACCGAGTAGCCCAGGTCGCCCAGCGCATTGAACATCGGACGATACGGACCCACCGCCTCCGGCTCGTCCACCAGGGACTGGTTGGTGACGTGCTGCAGTTCGAGCAGTTCGTAGTAGAGGTGGCGTCGGTCCTCCGCGGCGCGCGGGGTGGTCACCTCGCCGGCCGCCAGGGCCCCGAGCACCGGGTCAATGGCCACCACGACGCGGCGGCCCTGACCCCGGGCGAAGAGCAGTGAGAGCCCCCGCCCGACCAGCGCCAGCACCGCGAAGGCCACCGCCACGGCGACCACGGTGTCCAGGGCACGCTCCCCCACCACGGCTGCCGGGTCGACCGCCGGTGCGGCAGCACTCGCGATGGTCAGCGCCAGCGGGGTGATGAAGGTGACCGCCATGGCGTAGTTGCGCACCACCAGCAGTTCGATGCAGAACTGCAGCACGAACATCAGCGCCGCCAGCCACAGGCCTTCGGGGTTCCAGGTGATCACCAGCCAGTAGACGCCCAGGCCGACCGCGGTGCCCAGCAGTCGCTGGATGCCACGCACGAACTGGGAACTGCGCGACCCGCCCTGGTGCAGCACCAGCATCGCCACCGCGGCGGCCCAGTAGGGGTGGTCGACCCCGACCAGCAGCGCGATCGAGCCGGCGATGGCGATGGCCAGCCCCACCCGCAGCCCGATCAGCAGCATCGGCGAGGGCCAGCGCCCCCCGCAGCAGGTAGCCGGCCTGGGGCCGGCCGAGGGACGAGTCACGCAACTGCTCGGTGCTGAAGTCGGCGAACTGGGAGGCATCGGGGGCCTCCTCGCCCTGGGTGGCGCCCAGGGGTGCACCTCAAGACCGGCCAACTCCCCCGAGAGCTGGGCCTGGCGACGCTCATAGCGCGACTGCGACTGCTGCAGGTCGACCAACAGCCCGACGATGTGGCGGTCGCGCGGCCCGCTGGCCCCGTCCCGCACGGTCGTCCAGGCGTGGTGCAGCGACTGCGAGGCCAGCGCCCGGGCCTCGGCCAGCCCGTCGCCCTCGGCCCGTTCGAATGTGTCCAGCGCGGCGGTGGCCGCGGCCAGGGATCGGCGTTCCCGGCCCGCGGGGGGCCCAGGTCAGGTCGAGCAGGCCGACCACGACGGCCAGCAGACCACCCAGCGCGGTCATCGCGATCACCCGGGTCGGCGGCTGGCCGTGTTGGGTCATGTAGGCCCCGACCCCGGCGACCAGGACGAAGAAGTACGAGCCGGGTGGGCCCACCTTCAACGCACCACAGGCGATGGCGGCGACCACGAAGACCGGCCCGGCCACGACGATGGCTGCCTTCAGCGCCACCGGCCAGCGGCCGGAGACCTTGTTGACGGCGAGAACGGGGTGCACGAGGTCAGTGTGCTACTCCGGGCGAACATGGGATGGCTGCGCTGCGGGTGCCGACAGTGCAAGGATGCTCAGCAGACATTTCCCCGACTCGTCAGGAGACAGCATGCGCATCGCGGTGCCACGCGAGGTCAAGGACCAGGAGAACCGGGTGGCGCTGACGCCCTCGGGTGCCCACCACCTGGTCGAGCACGGGCACAGCGTGGCCGTCGAGTCCGGTGCCGGCACCGGGTCGCGGTTCAGCGACGAGGAGTACCGCGAGGTCGGGGCCGATGTCGTCGCCGACGTCGACCGGCTGTGGGGCGAGGCCGAGCTGGTGCTGAAGGTCAAGGAGCCGCAGGCCGAGGAGTTCCGGCACCTGCACGAGGACCTGACCCTGTTCACCTACCTGCACCTGGCCGCCGACAAGCAGTTGACCGAGTCGCTGCTCGACTCGGGGGTCAACTCCCTGGCCTACGAGACGGTGCAGCTGCCCGACCGCACCCTGCCGCTGCTCGCCCCGATGAGTGAGATCGCCGGACGACTGGCCCCCACGGTCGGCGGCTACCACCTGCTCAGCTCCGAAGGCGGACGAGGGGTGCTGCTGGGCGGTGTGCCCGGTGTCGCCCCGGCCAATGTAGTCATCCTGGGCGGTGGTGTGGCCGGTCGCCGGGCCGCCGAGATCGCGCTCGGCCAGCGGGCCCACGTGACGGTGCTCGACATCAGCCTGCCGACGCTGCGAGCGATCGACCAGCAGTTCAACGGGGCGGTGCGCACCATCGCGTCGAGCCTGATGGCGGTCACCGAGGCCGTGGCCACTGCCGACCTGGTGATCGGTGCGGTGCTGGTGCCCGGCGCGGCTGCACCCAAGCTGGTCACCAATGACGATGTGGCCGCCATGCGGGAGGGTTCGGTGCTGGTCGACATCGCCATCGACCAGGGCGGTTGCTTCGAGGACAGCCGCCCGACCACCCATTCCGACCCGACCTTCCGGGTGCACGAGTCGCTGTTCTACTGCGTCGGGAACATGCCCGGGGCGGTGCCGCGCACCTCGACCTCGGCGTTGACCAATGCCACCCTGCCCTATGTGACCGAACTGGCCGACAAGGGCTGGCGGATGGCCTGTGCGGGCGACCCGGCGCTGGCGCAGGGCCTGTCGACCCACGCCGGCATCCTCACAAACCGGGCGGTCGGGCAGGCCCACGACCTGCCGGCGGTGGAACCCGAGAAGGTGCTGCGCACCCCGTAGTTCACGGCAGGCCGACGGCTCGTCCGATCGCCACCGACGCGGCCCCGAGCACGACGACCACGATGAACGGGGCCTTCAGCCGCAGCGCGACCAGGGCCACCACGACCGCCAGCAGGCGGGAGTCAAGCACCAGCGCCTGCCCCCGGGTCACGGCATTGGTGGCGATCAGTGCCCCGAGCAGGCCGATGGTGGTGGCCGAGGTCACCGCGACCATGGTCGGGTTCTCGAGCACCGACTCGGGCAGCAGGTAGCCGGCGAACTTCGTCGCGAAGGCGATCAGGCAGGCCAGCAGGATCCACCAGGTCATCGCGCACCCCCCGGTACCCGTGCCCAGCGCCAGCCCAACAACGCAGCAACCAGGGCCGCCACCAGGATCGGGGTGCCGACCGGTGCCAGCGGGGTGGCGAGCATCGCCGCCAGTGCCGCCAGGCCGGCGATCGACCAGGCCTCGCGGTTCTTCAGCCGGGGCCACAGCAGCCCGACGAAGGCGGCGACCGCTGCCCCGTCGAGGCCCCAGGCGGCGGGGTCGATACGACTGGTCAGCAGCGCCCCGGCCAGGGTGAGCAGGTTCCAGCCGATGAACACCCCCCAGCCGGTGAGCCAGAACCCCTTGGCCCGGTCGGGTCCGGCCGGTTGGGCCATCGAGACGGCCACCGACTCGTCGATGGTGAGGTGCGCCGCCAACGCGCGGCGCCAGCCGCGGGGGCGCAGTTCGGCGTTCATCTGGGCGCCGTAGAAGGCATTGCGCACACCCATCAGGGAGGCCGCCGAGACTGCAGCCCAACCCCCGCCACCGAGGGCGGCGACGAAGGCGAACTGGGAGCCGCCGGTGAACATCAGCAGGCTGAGCAGTTGGGCCTGGACGACCGACAGGCCGGCGGCCACCGCCAGTACCCCGAAAGAGATGCCGTACAGCGACGTCGCCACGGCCACGGAGAAGGCGGTGCGGGCAACTGGGGTCACCCGGGTGAGTGTAGGCGGTCCCCGCCTCCTGGGGAGACGGGGACCGACAGGGGATCTCAGGTGCGCCGGGTCAGGCGGCTTCCACCTGCAGCGCGACGTGGGCGGTGACACCCTCGTGCAGCTTCACACCGATGGTGTGGGTGCCGACGACCTTGATCGGCTTGGCGATCTGGACAGCACGCTTGTCGACGGAAGGACCGCCGGCCTGCTTGATCGCGGTGGCGATGTCGGCCGGGGTGACCGCGCCGAACAGCTTGCCGGTCTCGCCGGCGTTGACCTGCAGGCTGACGGTGAGGGCCTCGATCTGGGCACGCACTTCCTGGGCGTGCTCCAGGCCGCGGATCTCGCGGGCGTCGCGGGCCCGCTTGATACCGTCGATCTGCTTCTCGGCGCCACGGGTCCACGCGATGGCGTGGCCCTGCGGCAGCAGGTAGTTGCGGCCGTAGCCGTCCTTGACCTCGACGACGTCGCCGGGGACACCCAGCTTCTCGACCGGGCTGGTGAGGATGAGCTTCATCTGTTGTTCCCCCTTGTCAGCGAGCGGTAGAGGCGTAGGGCAGCAGGGCCAGTTCGCGCGCGTTCTTGATCGCGATGGCGACCTTGCGCTGCTCCTGGACCGACAGTCCGGTGACGCGACGGGCACGGATCTTGCCGCGCTCGGAAATGAACTTCCGCAGGGTTGCGGTGTCCTTGTAGTCGATGGTGCCGATCTTGATCGACTTCATCGGGACAATCTTCTTCTTGTTCACAGGCTTGCGCTGTGGACCGGCCATTGTGGTGCTCTCCTTCTGAAAGCCCGGCTCTCGCCGGAATGTGCCTGGGCCCCCTGGTGGTCAGGGGGTATGGACGTGGTGGGTGGATCAGAACGGGGGCTCGTCGGTCTGGGCCTGGGCCCAGGGATCGTTGCCGCCGCCACGGTTGCCACCCTGGCTGCCGGACGACGACCAGTTGTCGCCGCCGCCCTGCTGGCTGCCACCGCCCCAGTTGCCGCCGCCACCCTGCTGGCCGCCCCCGGAACCGGAGGAGGTGCGGGTGACCTTGGCGGTCGCGTACCGGAGCGAGGGACCGACCTCGTCGACCTCAACCTCGAAGACGGTGCGCTTCTCACCCTCACGGGTTTCGTAGCTGCGCGCCTTCAGGCGGCCGGTGACCACGACCCGCATCCCCTTGGTGAGGGACTCGGCCGCGTTCTCGGCTGCCTGGCGCCACACCGAGCAGTTGAGGAACATGGCTTCGCCGTCCTTCCACTCGTTGGTCTGACGGTCGAAGTTCCGGGGGGTCGAGGCCACGGTGAAGTTGGCCACGGCCGCACCCGAAGGGGTGAACCGCAGATCAGGATCGGCGGTGAGGTTGCCGATCAACGTGATGGGAGTTTCGCCTGCCATGTGTGTCTCCAAGTCGGACGTGGATGAGCTCGTGCGTTCAGCCTGCCACGCGGGGCGGACAAAAGCTGCACGCTCTGCTCACCCTGTGGATAACCTCTCGGTTTCCGGGTGGTGCTGAGCTGGGCTCAGTGGGCGTCGGGACGCATCACCTTGGTCCGCATGATCTGCTCGTCGATCGTCATCAGACGGTCCATTTCCTGGACGACGGCAGGCTCAGCGGTCAGGTTCAGCACGACGTAGGTGCCTTCAGGCTTCTTGTTGATCTCGTAGGCGAGGCGACGCTTGCCCCACACATCAACATTGTCGACGGTGCCCTGGCCATCAGTGATGGTCTTCAGGTGCTTCTCCACGAGCGGAGTCACCTGGCGGTCGTCAACGTCGGGGTCAATGATGACCATGACTTCGTACTTGCGCATCGCGTTCTCCACCTCCTCTGGTCTCAAACGGCCACGGGTCGATCCCGTGGCAGGAGGGCGATATGCCTGGCCTCCGCCAGGTGGCGGCGACCAAGCGACCACCTTACCGGTCGGGTGCCCGGGTCTCCAAAGCGCCTGCGCGACACTGGGGCATGGCGTTCCCCCAGCGACTGGACCAATGGCGTGACCTGCCGACCGTGATGACCGCCTCGGCCGAGCTCGCCGTGATCCGCGCGCTCAGGGCCATGCCGGTCGAGCACTTGGGGCAACACCCGGCGCTGTTCGACGACATCGTGACCCGGCTCGACCACTCCCACGCGGGCGGGGGCTCGTTTGGGCTGACCCCTTGGAACGAGGCCGAGTTCCTGGCCTTCGCCGACTGCTCACGGCGGGTCCCGGGTGGCGGGTGCTGGCGGCCGACCGGACGCTGGCCTTCTCATGGAGCACCCCCGCCGTGGAAGAAGCGGTGCGGTCGCTGGAGGGCCTCGCTGTGCAGCAGGGCCGGGTGGCTGGGATCGACCCGGCTCTCCGGTTGTCGGACGGCA
The DNA here is from genome assembly GCF_050113895.1 of Aestuariimicrobium sp. Y1814. Classification (NCBI taxonomy): domain Bacteria; kingdom Bacillati; phylum Actinomycetota; class Actinomycetes; order Propionibacteriales; family Propionibacteriaceae; genus Aestuariimicrobium; species Aestuariimicrobium sp. Y1814. Next base: position 140,891 of record NZ_JBNJRW010000007.1, read on the forward strand.
GTTGGCTCGAGCTTTTCTCGGGCGACCCGCTCGAACCCTGGTTCGTCCGGCTGCCCGGCGGCGTGTTCACCGGGGAGCCGACGGCACCGGTCGACAATGGGTGAACCGCCCCCCCCCGCAGGCTGCACCGGCGCTCACACCCGGGCCGCGATGTACTCCTTCAGCGCAGCCGCGTCGTTGGGCAGGTCGTCGACGTGGCGGTCGGCCTCGAGCAACCCGGCGAACCGCTGGGGAACTTCGGGTTCGACCCCGGTGGCCTCGACCACCGTCTCGGCGAACTTCACCGGCAGTGCGGTCTCGAGCACGATCATGGGCTCCTCGGCCCGGAAGTCGCGCGCCACGGTGATGCCGTCGGCGGTGTGCGGGTCGACCAGCACACCGTCGGCGTGCAGCCCGCGCATCGTCATCACCCGGTCGGCATGGTTGGAACTTCCCGACAGGAACCCGAACCTCTCACCGAGGGTGGCGAACTCGGGGGTCATCGACAGGTCGAACTCCCCCTCGTTGCCCAATTGGTCGACGAAACGCTTGCGCAGCCGGGCCACGTCTCGTCCGAGCAGGTCGAAGACGAACCGCTCGAAGTTCGACGCCTTGGAGATGTCCATCGACGGCGAACTGGTCTGGGCGGTCTCCGACGAGGCGCGCACCCGGTAGACGCCGGTGCGGAAGAACTCGTCGAGCACGTCGTTCTCGTTGGTGGCCAGCACCAGGTGCTTGATGGGCAGGCCCATCTGGCGGGCGATGTGGCCGGCGCAGATGTTGCCGAAGTTGCCGGTGGGCACGGCAAAACTGACCTGCCGGGTGTCGCGGTCGTCCGACCCCAGGGCACTGGTGACGCGCAGCCAGGCGGCGAAGTAGTAGACGACCTGGGCCACCAGCCGGGCCCAGTTGATCGAGTTGACCGCACCCAGGCGGTGGCGCTGCTTGAACTCCGCATCACCGTTGACGGCCTTGACCAGGTCCTGGCAGTCGTCAAAGACCCCGGCGACGGCGATGTTGTGAATGTGCGGGTCGTCGATGCTGAACATCTGCGCCTGCTGGAAAGGGGTCATCCGCCCCGCCGGCGTCAACATGAACACGTCGATGCCCTCCCGACCCAGCATGGCGTGCTCGGCAGCCGAGCCGGTGTCGCCGCTGGTCGCACCGAGGATCGTCATCGTGGTGCCACGGCGGGCCAGTTCGTACTCGAACAACTGCCCGAGCAGCTGCATGGCCATGTCCTTGAAGGCCGCGGTCGGCCCGTCCGACAGGTGCGCCAGCCAGATGCCGCCGTTCTCGTCGGACGATTCGGGCAGCTTCGAGACCCGAACGACCTCGTCGGTCGCGAACACCTCGCCATTCCAGGCCCGCTCGCAGATGCCCCGCAGGTCGTCGGTGGGGATGTCGTCAATGTAGAGCGACAGGATCTCGGTACCGAGCGCCGCGTAGCCGTCCTCGTCCAGGACGCGACGCCAGCGGGCCAGGGTGGCGGAGTCGACCTGCGGGTAGTGCTCGGGCAGGAAGAGCCCGCCGTCGGGGGCAAGCCCGGTCAGCAGGATGTCGCTGAAGCTTGCCGACTGGCCGTCGAGGTCACGGGTGGAGACGTAGCGCACCCGTCCAGACTAGTCGGCCACCAACCCCAGTTCCGCGGCGATCAGCGTGATCGAGCGGGCCAGGTCGAAGTCGCGGCTGGTCAGACCACCGACGTCGTGGCTGGTGGTGGTGATCGACACCAACGAGTACGTCAGCGTGATGTCGGGGTGGTGGTTGGCGGCCTCAGCGGCCTCGCCGACGCGGTTGACGAAGGCCAGCCCCGACACGAAGTCGCTGGTCCGGAAGGTCGCGCGCAGGCTGTCGTCGACCTGCACCCAGTCGGCCAGGCCGTCCACGGAGGAGTCAGTCATGTCCCCCAGCACATCACGTCGTCAGCCGGGCATGCACTGATCCCACCAAAGCCCCGGGGCAGACATTGGCCTCGTCGGACAACGGTGCGCTCGCCGAAGAGGTGACAGAGTCGAGAGCGTGACTTCTCTGCGCCGTATTGCCATCGTGAACCGGGGTGAGGCCGCCATGCGCCTCATCCATGCCGTCCGTGACCTCAATGCCAGCCGGCAGTGGGACGACGCCGAGCCGATCCGCACGATCGCCCTGTACACCGACGTCGATGCCTCCGCCACCTTCGTGCGTGAGGCCGACGAGGCCTACGACCTGGGCGCGGCCGCTGATCGTCCCTACATCGACCTGGCCCGCCTGGAGCAGGCGCTGGTCGAGACCCGCGCCGACGGTGCCTGGGTCGGCTGGGGCTTTGTCGCCGAGGACCCTGCCTTCGCCGACCTGTGCACCCGGCTCGGGGTCACCTTCATCGGCCCCAGCGCCGAGGCGATGCGCCGCCTGGGCGACAAGATCGGCTCCAAGCTGATCGCCGAGCAGGCCGGCGTGCCCGTCGCCCCCTGGTCGAACGGCCCGGTCGACACCCTCGAGGAGGCCATCGCCGCCGCGGCCCGCATCGGCTACCCGCTGATGCTGAAGGCTTCGGCCGGTGGTGGCGGCCGCGGCATCCGCCGGGTCGACCGTGACGAAGACCTGGTCGACGCCTACCAGCGCACCCGCGACGAGGCCGAACGGGCCTTCGGCAACGGCACCGTCTTCCTCGAGAAGATGGTCAGCGGCGCCCGCCACGTCGAGGTGCAGCTGATCGCCGACGGCCAGGGCCAGGCCTGGGCGGTCGGCGTGCGGGACTGCTCGGTGCAGCGCCGCAACCAGAAGGTGATCGAGGAGTCGGCCTGCGCACTGCTCGACGAGACCCAGACCACAGACCTGAAGGCCTCGGCCGAACGACTGGCCCTGGCCGTCGACTACTGCGGTGCGGGCACCGTCGAGTTCCTCTACCACCCGGACGAGCGCAGCTTCGCGTTCCTCGAGGTCAACACCCGCCTGCAGGTGGAGCACCCGGTCACCGAACTGGTCACCGGGCTCGACCTGGTGGCGCTGCAGCTGCAGGTCGCCGCCGGCATCCCCCTGGGCGGGGAGCGACCCACCGAACGCGGCCACGCCGTCGAGGCGCGGCTGAACGCCGAGGACCCCGACCACGACTTCACCCCCGCCCCCGGGCGGATCGCGCGGCTGGAGTTCCCCGCCGGCCCCGGGGTGCGCGTCGACACCGGGGTCAGCGAGGGTGACACCATCCCCGCCGACTTCGATTCCATGATCGCCAAGGTCATCGCCTACGGCTCCGACCGCGACCAGGCCCTGGCCCGGCTGCGTCGCGCCCTGCTGGAGACGACCGTGGTCATCGAGGGCGGGGCCACCAACAAGAGCTTCATCCTCGAACTGCTCGACGCCCCCGAGGTGCTGCGCGGTGAACCCCGCTGGGCCGACACCGGCTGGATCGACCGCACCCGCGCCGACGGCGGGCTGGTCGCCGACGACCACGCCGGCGTCGCGCTGGTCGCGGCGGGCATCGAGATCTACGCCGAGCACGAGGGCGAAGAGATCGGCCGACTGCTCGACACCGCCCGCGGGGGCCGGCCGCAGGTCAGCCACGAGCCCAGCCGCAAGGTCGAGCTGAAGCTGCGCGGGTCGGCCCACACCCTGCACGTGAGCTGCATCGGGCTGGGCCGCTACCAGGTCAGCCTCGAGACCGCCGCCGGGCCGGTCACGCTGGTTGCCGACCTCGACCGGGTCGACGGGGTCCACTCACGCCTGCGCATCGGCGGCACCACCTACCGCGTGGTCACCGCCAACCACGGCCCCAGCCAGCTGGTCGAGGTCAACGGCATCACCCACCGAATCAGCCGCGACGAGGGTGGCGTGCTGCGCTCCCCCGCCCCGGCCCTGGTGGTCGGCACCCCCGTCGCCGTCGGTGACGTGGTCGCCGCCGGCGCCCCGGTCGTGGTGCTCGAGGCGATGAAGATGGAGGTGGCGCTGCGCGCCCCCGTCGAGGGTCGGGTCAAGGAATTGCTGGTGCGCACCGGCACCCAGGTCGGCACCGGCGAACCGCTGGCCCGGCTCGAACCCATCGGTGACGAGGCCGAGGCCCCCGAAGTGAGCGGTGGGGAGGTCGACCTGCCCGACGACAGCACCCATGTCGAGGCCGCCCACCAGTTGCGTGACCTGCTGCTCGGTTACGACGCGGTCGACGGTGGCGCGAAGTCGGTCGTCCGCCGGGCCATCGAGGACGACACCGAGCTGGCCACCCAGATGGGCCTGGTCGACCTGTTCGCCGACCTGGCCGAGCTGACCCGCGACCGACCGGCCGACGACGACCAGCGCAGCGAGCTGCGCGTCCACTCGGCCCGCGAACACTTCCACACTTTCCTGCACACCATGGACCCCGACCGGGGCAACCTGCCCAGCCACTTCCGGACGAAGCTGCTGCGCGTGCTGGCCCACTACGGCGTCGATGACCTTGACCGCACCCCGGAGCTGGAACGTGCGCTGTTCCGCATCTTCGTGGCGCAACGCTCCACCACCGACGTCGAGATCGTGGTCGGCCTGCTGCAGCACTGGCTCACCCAGCCTGCCCCGACCGGGGCGACCGCCGACGAGGCCCGGGGCCTGCTGGAACGCCTGGTCCGCACGACCCAGCGACGCTTCCCACTGGTCGGGGAACTGGCCCGCTCGGTGCGCTTCGTCTGGTTCGACCAGCCGACCGTCGACGCCGAACGTGAACTGGTGCTGGCCGGCGTCGCCGACGAGGTCGAGGCGCTGGCTGCTGCCGATGCCCCCGACAAGCCGGCTCGCATCGAGGCCCTGGCCGCGATCCCCGAACAGCTGGTGGCCTTCATCGGTGACCGGCTCGCCGCCGGCCCCCGCCGTGAGGAACCCCTGCTGGAGGTGATCCTGCGCCGCCAGTACCAGGAGTTCGACCTGGGCCGGATCAGCCACGTCGAGGGGACCGCCTCGACCTGGCCACTGGTCAGCGCCGAGTTCAGCAGCCGCGAGCACGGCACCACCCGGGTGCTGGTGACCGCCGCCACCGCCGACGAACTGGCCGAGGGCACCGCCCTGGACGAACGGGTCTGTGCCCAGTTCGCCGAGGACCACGACACCGTCGTCGAGCTGTACCTAGCCGCAGAGCCGGTCAGCGATGCCGACGCCACCGCCGAAACCCTGCGCCAACAGCTCGCGCGGCTCGGCTTCGCCGCCCGCGCCCGACGGATCGCGGTGACGATCGCCCCCACCGGGCAGCGGCGGGTCGACTACTTCACCTTCCGCCCCGACGAGTCCGGGGCGGCCACCGGCGACCTGGTCGAGGACCGCCTGGTGCGGGGGGTCCACCCGATGGTGGCGCGCCGCCTGAACCTGTGGCGCCTGCGGGACTTCGACCTGACCCGCCTCGATGCCCCCGGTGACGTGCTGCTCTACGAGTGCGTGGCCCGCTCCAACCCGAACGACCGTCGCCTGGTGGCGATCGCGCAGGTGCGGCAGATGTCGGTGGTGCGTGAGTCGGGCGGCAAGGTCGTCTCGCTGCCGCACGCCGAACGGGCGGTGCTGCAGTGCCTGGAGTCCATCCGTCGGGTGCGGACCGCCCGTGGCCGGGAGGGGTCCAAGCTGGAGAAGAACCACGTCTGGATCACCGTCTGGCCCACCCTCGAGGCGAACCTGGAACAGCTGACGGCCCTGCAGGGACGCATTCGTCCGCTGACCGAGGGCACCGGCATCGAGGAGGTGCTGGCCCAGGGCCGGGTCGCGAACGCCACCGGCCGCACCCGCCCGGCCGCGATCCGCTTCCACGCCCGCCCCGGTGGCGGCGTGGCCGCCGACATCATCGCCCCGCCGACCGAGCCGCTGGCCCCGGTCGACGACTACGCCGGCAAGGTTGCCCGCGCCAAGCGGCGCGGCCTGGTCTACCCCTACGAACTGGCCGACACCCTCAGCCGTGGTGGCAGCCTGGTCGAGCATGACCTGGACGAGAGTGGCCAGCTGGTGCCGGTCAATCGTCCGCACGGGCAGAACACCGCCGGGATCATCGTGGCCGTGGTGACCACCCCGACCGCACTGCACCCCGAGGGCATCACCCGGGTGGTGCTCTGCGGTGACCCGACCAAGGCGCTGGGTGCCTTGTCGGAGCCGGAATGCGCACGGGTGATCGCCGCCCTCGACTTGGCCGAACAGCTGGGCGTGCCGCTGGAGTGGTACGCCGTCTCCTCCGGTGCACGGGTGTCGATGGAATCTGGCACCGAGAACATGGACTGGGTGGCCGCGGCGCTGAAGCGGGTGGTCGAGTTCACCCAGGCCGGCGGCGAGATCAACATCGTGGTGGCCGGCATCAACGTCGGCGCACAGCCGTACTGGAACGCCGAGGCGACCATGCTGGTGCACACCAAGGGCATCCTGGTGATGACCCCGGATTCGGCGATGGTGCTCACCGGCAAGCAGTCGCTGGACTTCTCCGGTGGGGTCTCGGCCGAGGACAACTTCGGCATCGGTGGCTACGACCGGGTGATGGGCCCCAATGGGCAGGCCCAGTACTGGGCCCCCGACCTGGCCGCTGCCCTCGACATCGTCCTGGAGCACTACGAGTACACCTACGTCGCCCCCGGCGAGCTGGGCCCCCGCCGTGCCCGGACGAGTGACCCGAGCGACCGCGACGTCTCGACCCACCCGCACCCCGGCGAGGAGTTCGCGACCGTCGGTGAGGTCTTCTCGGTCGAGCACAACCCCGATCGCAAGAAGCCCTTCGACATTCGCACCGTGATGACCGCGGTCGCCGATGCCGATGCCGACCTGCTGGAACGCTGGGCGGGGATGGCCGATGCCGAGACCGCCGTGGTGGTCGACACCCGGATGGGCGGGCACTCGGTGACCATGATCGGCATCGAGTCCAAGCAGGTCACCCGCGAGGGCTTCCCGCCCACCGACGGACCCGACACCTTCACTGCCGGCACCCTGTTCCCCCGCTCGTCGAAGAAGGTCGCCCGGGCGATCAATGCCGCCTCGGGCAACCGCCCGCTGGTGGTGCTGGCCAACCTGTCGGGCTTCGACGGCTCACCCGAGTCGATGCGCAACCTGCAGTTGGAGTACGGCGCCGAGATCGGCCGGGCCATGGTCAACTTCCGCGGCCCGATCGTCTTCGTGGTGATCTCGCGCTACCACGGCGGCGCCTTCGTGGTCTTCTCCAAGCGGTTGAACCCGGACATGACGGTGCTGGCCCTGGAGGGCTCCTATGCCTCGGTGCTGGGTGGCGCCCCAGCCGCGGCCGTGGTCTTCGCAGCCGATGTGGCGAAGCGGACGAGCGCGGATGCGCGGGTGGTCGAGGTGGAGCGCCGCCTCGCCTCGGCGCCCCGCTCGGAGCGTGGTGCCCTGTCGATCGAGCTGGCCGACCTGCGGGCGGAGCTGCGGGCCGAGAAGATCAACGAGATCGCCGCCGAGTTCGATGCGGTGCACAACATCCACCGGGCAGTCGAGGTCGGCTCGGTTGACCGGGTGATCAGCGTGGCCGAACTGCGCCCGGCGATCATCGGGACGATCGAGGCCAAGCTTGTGGCACGTCAGGCTGCCCAGGAGGGGTGATTGGGACTCAAGTGTTCAGCAGGACGGCAGGCGGGTGCCCACCACAGGGACGACGTACATCATCTGTGACCCGTACGCGGCCTGGTAGGTACTCGGCGGGCCGACCGGTCGGCCATCCTCGAGCAGGGTGAGTCGCACCTGGTCGGCTGCCACCCACTCAACATCGACGTCCTGGGCCTTGCCCAGACAACCCAGGGTGACCAGCTGTGACCACACCCCTCGTTGTTCCACCAGATTGATCTGTCGGTCGAACTTCCTTCCCAACGGCAATGGCCGCACGTTGAGCACCAGATCGGCATTCGGGGAAGTCAGCGTCGAATCGGCAGCGAATGGACGAAGGACGACGGTTCCCGCCAGCCACGCCACGGCTAGGACGACCATGACTGCGATGCCGCGCCGCCCGGTCCTCAACAGCACCAGCCCACAGGTCAGCAGAACCAGCGCAGCGGCACCCCAGACCGGTGCCCACTCCAGGACTCGTCCGGCAAGGACCGGAGCACGCCACGGCCGGCCCCAGAACCACCACAGCAACGCCATGGCGCTGGGCAGGACCACACCTGCACCGACCAGCAACCAACCCCTGCCACGACGCGGAGGAAGGCTGTCCGCGGCAGCGGGAGTCAGCAGCTCACGTGGCCGCGTGGTCATGTGAAGCCGCTCGATCGTTTCCGATACATCAGGTATAAAGACACAATTCCGTCGATTCGATCACTGCGAGGAGGGATTATTCGCCGTCACACGCCATGGATATTTGAACACACATCCCGGACAATCCGAATACTAGTTCAAGAAATGCATGCCATACAGATCACCCAGTCGCTTCGTTCGGCGATCAGTCCCTGCACCTGCTCCGAAAAAATTATACATGACATTATCAGGATCATTAAGAGTGTGACCCAAACCATAAGCATGCAGAATCTCATGACTTGCGACGGAGAGGAAATCGTACTTCCCAGAGGCGACCGGCAGAGATGCCGTGGCATGCCAAGCCGTGCCAGTGTCGAACCTGATGTCTGCTTCGAGCATCACGCCTCCGTCATGGATATATGTCATGACACCGAGGCTTTCAATATCGTACCATCCTATCACATTGATTCCATTGATGTTCCCCGCTCCTGCTGCGGTCGTCCCTTTATAGGACCAACTTGCGTTTGTAGAGTAGCTACCACAGCTCGAGGAATCAGCGACCGCGTAGTTCATGGACATTTTGAAAAGGGCAACCACGTCGACCGCGACCGGAGCGAGCGCCGGATTATAATACCAGTTGTACAGACTTCCCGGGTGCGTCGGCGCATACGAATTGAGATAGTTCCATGTTCCATTCCCACATCCGGTAAGAATGCCCATGCGTGACGCCTTCGTAGGGGAACGCAAGGGCATTGGGGCACCAAAGCTCTTCCCGTCGATGACTACCCCCACCATCCCTGACTCAGATGTGTGAACAAGAATTTCGCTAGGGCCGCTCTGCCCTTCTGCCTTCAATAGCACAGCGCCGACAGTGATTCCCTCACTCGGAACAGTTGGATTGAAATCTGGATACAGGAGCAATGTTGCCCCGGGCGACGACGCCCCTCCAGGCTGGCCACCGGAGTCGACACTTGTAGACGACCTCGCCGCAAGGCCAACCCTCGGCGGGGTCCAGCCTGGGTGGACCAGTCCCCTTCAAGGCCGCGATGAGTGACGCCCGCATTGCGTTCATACTCCTGCAGATCGTCTCGTCGGCCAGGCAGTCATTTCGGGCTCTGCAACGTGTATGCATCCGTAGGCTCCACGCCGGGGCATAGAGCTCCTGCACTCAACAGTCTCCATTGCGCAACAGCACCCATTCTCCCTCAAACTCAAGGGTCAAGGCGCAGGCTTGATCCTCCCCCGTCTGGGAGAAAATCTGGGTCCCCACTGTGGCGAAGGTACTTGACCCATCCGGCCAAGTCCCTCGCCAGACCGCCTGGGCGCGATCCTGGATATCGGCGATGTTGCAAGGTACAACACCCAACAGCTGCGCTGGTGAGCCGGATTCCGCCGCAACGGACTCGTACACCACACCCCTCCACACCACCATTCGCTTGTAGGCGACGACCTCATGCACACCGCCAGACGGTGTTGGAGAAGGGCAGGTGGGTGAATTGCTCACCGACGGGACTGGGCTCAGGGTTGCCGCAGTGGGAACCACCGTGGAAGCCGCGATCTCGACTGGCTTCCCCTCTCGCCCACTGGGGACCAACCTGGCAGCAATGATCACGGCCAGGACGATGGCGACCAGTGATCCAGCTACTCCCCTGAGGCGCCGTTTGCGTTGACGGCGTCGACCAGCATTGATTATTTCGTCCGCCGAGAATGGCGTGAGCTCTGGAACGTAGTCTCGAATCGTCAACTTCATGATTCCTCCTGCAGAAGGCGGAGTAGCGGGTGTGAGCGCAAACGACCAAGCGCCCGACTGGTCTCGGTTGTCACAGACTGCTCACTGCAACCGAGCACGGCAGCGGTGTCACGGATGGAGAAATCGTCGAGATAACGCAGGGCAAGGACTTCACGCTGACGGCGTGTGAGCTGCTCAAGCACCCGAACCATCAGCTGACGATCCGGGTGAATCTCGTCCTCGGAGCCCTGCTCCGGAATATCTGCCGTCGGGTACTCCGAACGACGGCGTGTACCACGCCACAGATTCAGCATGATCGCACGGACGTAGGCACGTGGCGACGTCGCCCGCCCCACCAGCCGACGCTTCACGTAGCCCCGAATGAGGGTTTCCTGGACCAGGTCACGGGCTTGCTCGCGATCGCCAGTCAGCAGCCACGCCGTCGCCAGCAGACGCGCCTGCTCGGTCTCGACGAGCTCTGCATATGCCTGGTCATCCACGACTCTCGCCCCCTTCACAGCTATAGATGGCTTGGGGGGCCGGTTTTGTCACAAAGCCCTGGTCGGCCGGTGGTCCGACCCCCCCCTCAGCGGCGGCGGTCCCGGGGCGGCCCGGGGATCAGGTACTGGCCGGCAGAGCGCCAACCCCGCACTCCGCCGTCGATGAATTCGGCGTTGTAGCCCTTGTCGCGGGTCAGTTTGGCGGCGACCGAGGCGCGCAGGCCGTTGTCGCAGATGAAGACCATGGTGCCGTCCGGCTCGGCCAGCGGGTCGTCACCGTGCACGGCAGTCCACGGGTCCTCGGCCAGGGCCTTGGGGTCGACCAGGCGCGCGCCGGGAGCGTGCCCGGCGACGTACTCGCGCATCGAACGCACGTCGACCAGCACCCCGCCCTTGGCGAGCAGGTCCAGGGCGGTGGCCACGTCGATGCCGCCCTGGGGACCCTTCAAGCGCCACCCCATCAGTGCACCTCCACATCCTGGATCATCGGCAGTGCCTCGGCATCGATCACCGCCACGGCGTCGACATTGGCCATGTCGATGCCCATCACGGTGTGCAGGGCCTGCAGGTAGGCCTCGGTCCGGCCGGCGGCGGCGTGGGCCTGGGCGGTGACCGTCGGGGCGTGCAGCACCTTGCGGTAGACCCGGCGCAGCGACTGCTCCACCTGGCTGACGGTCTGCTCGTCAAGGCGTCCACGCAGCCCGTCGACCTCGTCCTTGATCAGCCCGTGCACGTAGCGGCGCATGCCGACGACCACCGGGTCTGCGCGGCGGCTGTTCAACCGGGTCTCGAAGCGGGCGACGCCCTCGGCGATCACCCGGGTGGCCTGCGCCAGGGCCTCCTGCGAGACATCGGACAGGCCCACGGCCAGTGAGGTCAGCCCCAGCACCTGGACGCCGGGCAGCCCGGCCACGCCCGGCTCGACGTCCGACTGCAGCGCCACGTCCATGACCACCAGCGGCCGGGCCCCACGGCCGCCGACTTGCGCGGCGGTGACCACCGGACGACCCCGGCCCGAGCAGGCGATCACCACGTCGGCAGTGCGCAGCCACTCGTCCAGTTCACCGGGAACAACGTGGGTGAAGGCGTAACTGTCGACGCTGCCGGGGCGTCGTCCCGACGGGGAGTGCACCCCGACGTCGCCGACCCGGCGCAGCGCAAGTTCGGCGGCCACGACCCGGCTGTAGGCACCCGACCCGATCACCAGCACCCGCGCGGCGTGCAGGCCGGACCCCAGCGCCTGGGCGGCGGTGTCGAGCACGACCTCGGCGCTGGATCGTCCGGCGCGCCCGACCGGGGTGGTCGAGGCGACCCGCTTGGCGGTGCGCAACGCCTGCTGGAACAACTCGTTCAGGGCGGTGGTGGTGGTCTGTTCATGCAGGGCGTCGTTGAAGGCGGCCCGCACCTGACCGGTGATCTCGGCCTCGCCGAGCACGACCGATTCCAGCCCGGCAGCCACCCGGAAGAGGTGTTCGGCGACCGGAGTGCCGGTGCGCACCTCGAAGCTGGTGATGAGCGTGGGCCGGTCCCACCCGGTGACATCGGCCAGGGCTGCGACGGCGACATCGAGGCCGTCATGGAACCGCTGGGCCTCGATGTAGAGCTCGACCCGGTTGCAGGTGCTCAGCACCACCCAGCCGACCAGGGGCACGTTCGGGTGAGCCTGGTTGTGGGCGGCCAGCCGCTCGGGCAGCCCGACCATCGCGGCCGACAGGTCGGCCAACCGACCGAGGGACACCTCGGCATGACTAGCGGTCAGGGCCAACAGCACCCGGTCATTCTAGGACGACAGCAAGGGGCCGACCACCACATGACCCCGATGCGGCCACGGGCGACCGTGTGGGGGAGAATGACCCCCATCATGACCAAACTGTCGCCCGCACACCCCTGGCATGCCCACGGCACCGCCGCCTCGGCACTTGTCGCAGCGGCCACCGGTACCCCGACCCCCCGCACCCCGGTGTGGTTCATGCGCCAGGCCGGGCGCTCCCTGCCGGAGTACCGCAGGGTTCGTGAAGGCACCACGATGCTGGACTCCTGCCTGCGCCCAGACCTGGCCGCCGAGATCACCTGCCAACCGGTCCGCCGCCATGGCGTCGACGCGGGAGTCTTCTTCAGCGACATCGTGGTGCCGATGCGACTGGCCGGCATCGGCGTCGAGATCGTGCCCGGCACCGGCCCGGTGGTTGAGCACCCGATCCGCACCGAGGCCGACATCGCTGCCCTCGAAGCCACCTCGGCGGACGACTACGAAGCCGCGCTGGCCCCGATCCGCGAAGCGGTCACCCTGACCGTCGCGGAACTGGCCGCCACCCCCCTGGTCGGCTTCTGCGGGGCACCGTTCACGGTCGCCTCCTACCTGCTCGAGGGCGGCCCCAGCCGCGAATACCTGCACACCAAGGCGATGATGTACTCCCGCCCCGACCTGTGGCAGCGGCTGGCCAGCTGGGTGGCTGATCGGTCCGGACGGTTCCTGCGAGCGCAGGTGCTGGCCGGCGCCAGTGCCGTGCAGTTGTTCGACTCCTGGGCCGGCGGTCTGTCGCTGGAGGACTACCTCGGCTTCGTCAAGCCCCACTCGAAGGCCGTCTTCGACCATGTTGCTGACCTGCCGGTGCCGCGGATCCACTTCGGGGTGAACACCAGCGAACTGCTGGTCGCCATGCGTGAGGCCGGCGCCACCGTGATGGGTGTCGACCACCGGCTGCCACTCGATGTGGCCAATGCCCGGTTGGGCGGGAACACCCCGCTGCAGGGAAATCTTGACCCCGCGCTGCTGTTCTCGTCCGCCGAAGCCCGCCGGGCCGGCATCGAGACGGTGCTGCGCCGCGGCGCGAAGGCCCCGGGGCACATCTTCAACCTCGGTCACGGGGTGCCGCCGAGCACCGACCCGGCCGTGCTCACCGAGGTCGTGGCGATGGTGCACGCATGACCACCGCCATCGTCGTCGGCGGCGGCATCGCCGGCCTGGTCACCGCCTGGCAACTGGTTCGCCACGGCATCGACGTCGACGTCTTCGAATCGGCCCCCGAGGTGGGCGGGGCGCTGGCCTCGCACCATGTCGCCGGGCTGGAACTGAACTCCGGCGCCGAGGCGTTCTCGACGGCCTCCGACCACGTCTTCGAGCTGGTCGAAGAGCTCGGCCTCACCGACGCGCTGGTCTCCCCGCGCTCGGCGCAGTCCTGGATCATCAACGTGCGCGGCGCCTTCCCGGCCCCGGCCGACAGCTACCTGGGCATCCCGGCCAACCCGCTGGCCGACGACGTCGTCGCGCTGGTCGGGGTGGAGGCGGCCCGGCATGCCGCGGCGGATGCCCAGCTGAGGCCCGACGAGGGCTACCACCCCGGTATTTCGTTGGGCGAGTACGTCACCAACCGGATGGGGCGGGCGGTGCGGGGCCTGCTCGTGGAACCCGTGGTGGGTGGGGTGTACTCGACCTCCCCCGACCTGCTCGAGCTCGACACGATCGCCCCCCGGTTGTTCCCGGCCGTGCAGCAGCACGGATCGCTGCAGGCCGCCGTGGCGGCGTTGCGCAGCCCGGGGCTGCGACCGGGGACCGCGGTGGCCAGCCTCGACCCGGTGATCGACCTGCTGCCCCGGTCCCTGGACGCCGAGATCACCTCCGCCGGGGGCCGGGTGCACACGAACACGACGGTGCGTGGTGTGGCCGAGGCCGAGGACGGCGGGTGGGACGTGACCCTCGACGGCTCCACCGCCCACGCCGACCTGGTGGTGCTGACCACTCCCGCGATGGTGGCCCGACGGCTGCTCGCCCAGGTGCCGCACGTCGCCAACTCCATCCCGGTGCTGCCCACCTCACCCATCGCCCTGGTGACCATGGTCGTCGACGACGAAAGGCTGGACGACTCGCCGCGCGGCAACGGCGCCCTGGTCGCCTCGCACACCCCGGGGCTGGTCGCCAAGGCGCTCACCCATGCCACCGCGAAGTGGGAGCACGTGCGCCGGGCCGCCGAGGAGTCGGCACCCGGCCGGCACCGGCACGTGCTGCGGCTGAGCTACGGCCGCTCCGGTGACCCGGTGCCGACCCCCACCGAACTGCCCGAGCTGGCCCTCAACGATGCCCGGCGCATGCTCGGTGTGCGCATCCGCCGCGACTCCGTGGCCGCGATCGAGCTGACCCTGTGGGGCCAGACCATGACCCAGGCCCGGCCCGGTCACCAGTCGGCGCTGGCCGAGGTCGCCGGTCGGCTGTCGACCCACCCCGGTCTCGGCCTGACCGGCGCCTGGATGGCCGGCACCGGTATCGCCGCGATCACCAACCACGCCCGCCGGGTCGCCCATTTCCTGGCCGGGCTGAAGCCCTACCACCCCATCAGCGCCTCCGCGCCGACCCTGAAGGAGCAGTCGTGACCGACACCCATCCCGCCGAGCAGGTCGCCTACACCGAGTACGCCGTCTACTCCCGGATCACCGGGTCGGGCATGGCCGAACAGTCGGTGGCCGCCGACCTGGCCCGCTACGAGGAGCGGCTGGCCGGGCTGGGGGTGACCCTGCGCGGCATCTACGACGTCACCGAGTTCAAGCCCGAGTCGGACGTGATGGTCTGGACCCACGCCGAACGGCCCGAGGCACTGCAGGTCGCCGGGCAGATGTTCCGCCGCCTCGGGCTCGCCCAGGGGCTGACCCGGGCCTGGTCGGCGGTCGGTGTGCACGTGCAGGCCGAGTTCACCAAGGCGCACGCGCCGGCCTTCATGTACGGGAAGGAACCGAAGAAGTGGGTGACGGTCTACCCCTTCGTCCGCAGCCACGAGTGGTACCTGCTGCCCGAGGACGAGCGCGCCGAGATGCTGCGCGAGCACGGCCTGGCGGGCCGGAAGTTCCCGAATGTGCTGGCCAACACCGTGGGTGCGTTCGCGCTGGGCGACTACGAATGGCTGTTGTCGTTCGAGGCGGACGAACTGCTAGAGCTGGTCGACATGATGCGCGACCTGCGCTACACCAAGGCGCGGCTGCACGTGCGCGAGGAACTGCCCTTCTACACCGGCCGGCGCGTCAATGCCGATGAACTGACCCGCCTGCTGGGCTGAGAGGGAAAATCTGTGAGCACGCACGAACTGGCGCCCTCGGCGATCGACGCCTCGACCAGCCACGGTGTGCCGGTGCGCACCGGCACCGGCGTCGACCACGTCAGCGCACCCTATGACGCGCTGCTGCTGGCGAGCTTCGGCGGCCCCGAGGGGCAGGACGACGTGATCCCGTTCCTGCGCAATGTCACCCGCGGGCGCGGCATTCCCGACGAGCGGCTCGAAGAGGTCTCGACGCACTACCGGGCCCTGGGTGGCGTCTCGCCCATCAACCAGCAGAACCGTGCGCTGAAGGCGGCCCTCGAGGCCGAACTGGCGGCTCGGGGCATCGACCTGCCGGTGCTGTGGGGCAACCGCAACTGGGCGCCGTACACGACCGATGTGCTGCGCTCGGCCCACGCCGAGGGCAGGCGTGTCGTGCTGGGGCTGGCCACCAGCGCCTACTCGTCGTACTCGGGCTGCCGCCAGTACCGCGAGGACTTCGGCATCGCACTGGCCGAGCTGGCCACCGACGGTGTCGATGACCTGCGCATCGACAAGCTGCGCCACTACTTCAACCTCGAGGGCTTCCTGGCCCCGGTGCTCGACGGGGTCATCGCCGGCGTCCGCCGGTTGCTGGCCGACGGGGTCGCCGCCGAGGACATCGTGGTGATGTATTCGACCCACTCGGTGCCCGACACCATGGGTGATGCCTCCGGGCCCGAGGACACCCGGGTGCCCGGTTCGGGTGGCTGGTACGTCGCCCAGCACCAGGCCGCGAACGACTGGGTGCACTCCCGGGTCGAGGCCGAGTTCGGGCTGCGGCTGGCGTCGCAATTCGTGTTCCAGTCGCGCTCGGGCAACCCGCGCCAGCCATGGCTGGAGCCCGACATCAATGACGCCATCGAGGCCGCTGCCGAGGCCGGCTGCAAGGGCGTCGTCTGCGTGCCGATCGGCTTCGTCAGCGACCACGTCGAGGTCATCTGGGACCTGGACACCGAGGCCGCCGAGACCGCGGCCGAGCTGGGACTCGCCTTCGTCCGGACCCCCACCGCCGGCACCGACCCCCGCTTCGTCTCGGCGCTGGTCGACCTGGTCGAGGAACGACTCGGACGACGTGGGCCGGTCGAGACCGTCACCAGCTTCCCCGCCACGCCGGACGTGTGCGGCGTCGCCTGCTGCGTGGGTGCGAAGCTGCGGCCGACCGTCGCCGGCGCCGACTCGGCGGCCGACTGCCGATCATGATCAGGATCGGCACGCGGGCGTCGGTGCTGGCCAGGACGCAGTCGCAGATGATCGCCGATGCCCTGGGGGCGCCGGCCGAGCTGGTGTTCATCAGCACCGAGGGTGATGTGAACCTGGCCCCGCTGGAGCGGATCGGCGGCACGGGTGTGTTCGTCTCGGCGGTGCGCGATGCGCTGCTGGACGGGCGGGTCGACCTGGTCGTCCATTCGATGAAGGACCTGCCGACCGCCCCGGCGCCCGGGATCACGCTGGTCGCGGTGCCGCCACGGGAGGACCCCCGTGACGTGCTGTGCGCCCGCGACGGCCTGGCGCTTTCCGAGCTGCCGCAGGGGGCGCGGGTGGGTACCGGCTCGGCACGACGGGCCGCACAGCTGCTGGCCGCTCGTCCTGATCTGGAGATCACCGGCCTGCGCGGCAACATCGACACCCGGTTGTCGAAGATCGGCGAGCTGGATGCCGTGGTGCTGGCGGCGGCGGGGCTGTCGAGAGCGGGTCGCGCCGAGCAGGTGACCGAGTATCTGGACCCGGAGGTCATGCTGCCGGCCGCCGCGCAGGGTGCCCTGGCGATCGAGTGCCGCAGCGATGACCTCGACTCGGTGGCAGCTCGGTTGGCGGCGGGACTGGACGACCCGACCACCCGGGCGCGGACGGTCGCCGAGCGGGCCTTCCTGTCGCGCCTGGAGGCCGGTTGCACCGCCCCGGTGGGGGCGCTGGCCGAGGTCACGTCGGGGGAACTGCACCTGCGCGGGCTGGCGATCAGCCGCGACGGCGTCGTGCGGTTCGCCGGCCAGCGGGTCGGCGATTTCGGCGACGCTGCCGAGGTGGGCGCGCAACTGGCAGAACAACTGCTCGACGACGGCGCCGGGGTCGTGCTCACCAGGGGTTGATCAGCGCCACGCCCATCGGTTCGAAGTCCGCCACGTTTCGTGTGACCACCGTCAGCCCGTGAACCATTGCCGTTGCAGCGATCAGGGCATCCCGCGCCGGACGCGGGTTGGGAACATGGAGTTGGGCTGCCCGTCGTGCGACCGGGACATCAATCGGCAGAAGTCGTCCGCTGAACACCTCGAGCAGGTCATCCTCGAGCCAGGTCTGCAGGCGTTTGGCCTGCGCTGCGTCCCTGTCTACTTTATGTCCACCACCTGCTGTGGACAATGCCTGTCCACAGCCCCGCCTTCCGCGGCCGCATTTGTCAGACCGGGGTGAAAGGCTGTGCCCATGAGCGACCCCCCTTGGTTGAGCGAGCCCCCGCCCGATCCCGACGACCTGCCGCCCGACGATGCCTACTGGGCGCCGGACGACCAGCCGCGCGAGACGCCGCCCATCGGCCCTGCCACCGCCGTGCAGCGCTCCCCTGAGGGCCTGCGCGACGAGGCGCTGGCAGTGCTGCGTGACCTCACCGGCCGCGCCGACGCCGAGTTCCACCCGGGCCAGTACGAGGCCATCGAGGCGCTGGTCGCCCATCACCGTCGGGCTCTGGTGGTGCAGCGCACCGGCTGGGGCAAGTCGGCGGTCTACTTCATCTCGGCGCTGCTGCAGCGCCGCGCGGGCTCCGGCCCGGCGTTGATCGTCTCACCGCTGCTCGCCCTGATGCGTGACCAGGTCGCCGCGGCCGAGCGCGCCGGGGTGCGCGCCGCGGCCATCAACTCGGTGAACGTCACCGAGTGGCGCGATATCGAGGCACAGCTCAACGCCGGCAGCGTCGACGTGCTGTTCGTCTCACCGGAACGTCTGGTCAACCCGCGATTCCGGGAGCAACAGCTGCCACGGCTGGTGGCCGACTGCGGCCTGCTCGTGATCGATGAGGCACACTGCATCAGCGACTGGGGCCACGACTTCCGTCCTGACTACCGGCGCATCCGCGACCTGATCACCGAACTGCCCGACGGGGTGCCCGTGCTTGCCACCACCGCCACCGCGAATGCCCGGGTGGTCGCCGATGTCGAGGAACAGATGGCGGCCGGCGGGCACGAGGTGTTCACCCTGCGCGGCGCCCTGGCCCGCGACTCGCTGCGCCTCGGGGTGCTCGACGTCGGCACGCCCGCCCGCCGCCTCGCCTGGCTGGCCGAACACCTGGACTCGCTGCCCGGCAGCGGCATCGTCTACTGCCTCACCGTGGCCGGCGCCGAGGACACCGCCCAGTTGCTCACCACCGCAGGCCACCGGGTGCTCCCCTACACCGGGCGCACCGACCCCGCCGAACGTGAAGCCGCGGAACAGGCCCTCAAGGCGAACGAGGTGAAGGCCCTGGTCGCCACTTCTGCGCTCGGCATGGGCTTCGACAAACCCGACCTGGGTTTCGTGGTGCACCTGGGGGCGCCCAGTTCGCCGGTCGCCTACTACCAGCAGGTCGGACGAGCAGGCCGCGCGACCGCCAGCGCCGACGTCCTGCTGCTGCCCGGAATCGAGGACCGGGAGATCTGGCACTACTTCGCCACCAACGCGATGCCGACCCAGCGCCGGGCTGATGCGGTCCTGGCTGCCCTGTCCGACTCCCCCACCCCACTGTCGGTGGCTGCACTCGAGGCGCGGGTCGACATCCGCCGCAGCCCACTCGAACTGCTCTTGAAGGTGCTGGCTGTCGACGGGGCGGTCGAGAACGTGTCCGGCGGCTGGGTCTCGACCGGGGCGCCGTGGACCTACGACGCCGACCGCTACGAACGGATCGCCGCCGCGCGCGTCGACGAGCAGCAGGCGATGCTGGCCTATGAGCGGTTGGGTTCCGGTGGCCCGGGCGGGTGTCGGATGGAGTTCCTGACCAACGCGCTGGACGACCCCGCCTCGACCCCGTGCGGGCGCTGCGATGTCTGCGCCGAGCCCTGGTACCCGACCGACATCACCGTCACCGCGCTGGAACAGGCCCAGCACGGCATTGACCACGTCGGGGTCCCGATCCCGCCGCGCGCACAGTGGCCCTCGGGGTTGGACACCCTGGGGGTGCGGGTCGAGGGCAAGCCCGTCAAGGGCAAACTGTCACCCGACGAACTCGTGGACGAGGGCCGCGCCGTCGCGCGCCTGACCGACCTCGGCTGGGGCGGGCCGCTGCGTGAGCTGTTCGCCACTGACCGCGACGGACGCCCCGTCGACGCCGACGTACCGCCCGACCTGGCGAAGGCCGTCGTGCGGGTGTTGGCCGGGTGGGGCTGGGACGAGCGCCCGGTCGCGGTGACCTGGGTGCCCAGCCTGGGTCGTCCGCAGTTGGTCTCTTCGCTCGCCACCGGCATCGCGCAGGTCGGTCGGCTCGACCTGCTCGACCCGCTCGAGCTGAACCCGGCGGCCGAACCGCTGCGCGGGTCGACCAACAGCGCCTACCGGGTGCGTGACGTGTGGGACCGGTTCCGGGTAGGTCCGGCGCTGGCGGACCGGCTGGCCGGGCTCGCGGGGCCGGTGCTGCTGGTCGACGACCTGGTCGACTCCCGCTGGACCATGACCGTCGCCGGACGACTGCTGCGTCAGGCCGGGGCTCCCGCCGTGCTGCCGCTCGCCCTGGCATCGGTCGGCTGACGAGATCCTCCCGGAAGAATCGTCGGAATCGTCGTCCGGACCCCTTGTGTGGGGGATTCCTGGACATTAGAATAGTACAACAGTTCGATTCAACCGACCCGCTCAGGTCACAGGAGGCGCAGATGGCACGCTCGGCAGCAGCCCAGGCCACCCTGCTGGCCATCCGTGAGGCCCGCGCGACACGCAACCGGGCCGAGGCCGACGAGTTCCGCCTGCTCGCCGAGTTCGGGGAACAGAACAGCACCCCACCGACCGACCCGGACGTCGTGCTGGACGGCATGGAACGGATGGTCGACTGGGGCGGCGACGGCACGCCGGCGGTCTCGGAGTTCTGCTCCATGGAGGTCGCACTGATGCTGCGCCTCACCGACGAGTCGGCGCGCTGCCTGATCGGCCACGCCCTCGGCGCAAAGCACCGGCTGCCCCGCCTGTGGAAGACCACCATGGCCGGTGACCTGCGCGTCTGGCACGCCCGCGAGGTGGTGACCCTGACCCATCGGCTCACCCGCGAACAGGCAGACATCCTCGACGCCGAGGTCTCGGGCCTGTGGTCCACCATGGCCTGGCGTCGCCTGCGCGAGTTCATCAAGGGCCGGGTGCTCGACCTGCTCGACGAGGTCGCCGACACCGATCGCGAGCGGGCCCTCAGGAACACCAACGTCACGATCCATGAATCCTGGGAGGGCGTGGCCAGCTTCTCCGGGTCGATGTCCGCCGCCGATGCCGTGGTGCTCGACGGCACGCTGGACCGGCTCGTCGAGGTGGTCCGCTCCGGCGGGGCGAAGGGCGACCACCAGAACCTCCGGGCGGTGGCGCTGGGGCTGCTGGCCACCCCGGCCCGGGCACTGCAGTTGCTGCAGGCCTCCCTGGTCGACCAACTCCCCCAGGACTTCGACCCCGACAACCCCACCGACTGCGGCCGGGCCGGGCAGTACGGCCATGAGTGCGGCCGGGTCACCGTCGATCCCGACAAGCTGCTGCCGAAGGCCACACTGGTGCTCCACCTCAGCGACCTGACCGCCGGTCGCGGCAAGGGCGTCGTGCGGGGTGAGCAGGTCGGCCCCGTGCTGGCACGCTGGGTGAAAGACCTGGTGGGCCACCACCGGGTCAGCGTGCGACCCGTCATCGACCCCGCGGACGGCGTCCCGGTGGACTCCTACGAGGTCCCCGCTCGCATGCGCCAGGCGGTCACCCTGCGCAACCCCTACGAGGTCTTCCCCTGGTCGTCCAAGCGCTCCGCCGGGCTCGACCTCGACCACACGATCCCGTGGGAACCGACTCGGGGCGACCCCCTCACCCGGGCCGACAA
This sequence comes from Aestuariimicrobium sp. Y1814, assembly GCF_050113895.1. Classification (NCBI taxonomy): domain Bacteria; kingdom Bacillati; phylum Actinomycetota; class Actinomycetes; order Propionibacteriales; family Propionibacteriaceae; genus Aestuariimicrobium; species Aestuariimicrobium sp. Y1814. Next base: position 162,320 of record NZ_JBNJRW010000007.1, read on the forward strand.
CCTCGGCCCCCTCTCCCGCAAGGTGCACCGGGCCAAGACCTTCGGCGGGTGGAAACTCCACCAACCCGCACCGGGTGTCTTCGTCTGGACCACGCCACTGGGGTTCAGTTGGCTCCAGACCCCGTCACAGAGCTGGCTGGTCGCCTGACGGTAGCGTGGGACCATGACCGACCACCTGTCCATCCGGCCGCGCCGCCTGCGCCAGTCCGCCCCGATGCGGGCACTGGTCCGCGAGACGACGCTGCGCCCCTCCGCGCTGGTCCTGCCCGCCTTCGTGCGGGAGGGCATCCGCGAGCCCCAACCGATCAGTTCCATGCCGGGGGTGGTCCAACACACCTTGGACAGCCTGGTCGACGAGGGCCGGCGTGCGATCGAGGCAGGCATCGGCGGACTGATGCTCTTCGGCGTCCCCACCACCAAGGACGCGACCGGCAGTGGGGCCATCGACCCTGACGGCATCCTCAATGTCGCCACCGCACGGCTGCGCGACGAGTTCGGTGACGACCTGCTGGTGATGACCGACCTGTGCCTCGACGAGTTCACCGACCACGGCCACTGCGGCGTGCTCGACGACCGGGGCCGGGTCGACAACGACGCCACCCTCGAGGTCTACTCCCAGATGGCGGTCGCCCAGGCCGAGGCCGGCGCCCACCTGGTCGGCCCCTCCGGCATGATGGACGGCCAGGTCGGGGTGATCCGGCGCGCCCTCGACCGGGCGGGCTTCACCGACGTCACCATCCTCGCCTACACCGCGAAGTACGCCTCCGCCTTCTACGGCCCCTTCCGTGAGGCCGTGAACTCCTCGCTGACCGGCGACCGGCGCACCTACCAGCAGGACCCGGCGAACCTGCGCGAGGCCCTGCGGGAACTCGAACTCGACGTGGCCGAGGGTGCCGACATCGTCATGGTCAAGCCCGGCATGCCCTACCTCGACGTGCTCACCCGCGTGGCCGAGGCGTCCCCGGTGCCGGTGGCCGCCTACCAGGTCTCCGGGGAGTACGCGATGATCCAGGCCGCCGCCGAGCGGGGCTGGATCGACCGGGAGCGCGCGATCCTGGAGTCGCTGACCGGCTTCGTCCGCGCCGGCGCCGACGTGGTCCTGACCTACGCCGCGATCGAGGCCGCCCGGTGGATCACCGAACCCCGGCAGGTGGCCCGATGATGGCCCGCCCCAAGCCGCTCAAGCGCAGCGCCGAACTGTTCGGCCAGGCCCAGCACCTCATCCCCGGCGGCGTCGACTCCCCGGTGCGGGCCTTCGGCAGCGTCGGCGGCACCCCGCCGTTCATCAGCCACGCCCGCGGGCCCTACCTCTACGACGTCGACGGCAACGAGTACGTCGACCTGGTCTGCTCCTGGGGCCCGATCATCCTGGGCCACGCCCACCCTGCGGTGCTCGAGGCGGTGAACCTGGCCGCCAGCCGCGGGCTGAGCTTCGGCGCCCCCCAACCGGGTGAAGCCGAGCTGGCCGCGGCGATCGTCTCCCTCATGCCCGTCGAGAAGGTGCGCCTGGTCAACTCCGGCACCGAGGCGACGATGAGCGCCATCCGGGTCGCCCGCGGCGCCACCGGGCGCGACAAGATCATCAAATTCGCCGGCTGCTACCACGGGCACTCCGACGGGCTACTGGCCGAGGCCGGTTCGGGGGCGGCCACCTTCGCGATCCCCGGCTCGGCCGGGGTGCCGGCAGCCACCGCCGCCGACACCATCGTGGTGGCCTACAACGACCCCGACGCGGTCCGGGCAGCCTTCGCCGCACACCCCGACCAGGTCGCGGCGATCATCACCGAGGCCGCCCCGGCGAACATGGGCGCCATCGCGCCCGCGCCGGGCTTCAACAAGTTCCTGCACGACACCGCCCACCAGCACGGCGCGCTGCTGATCAGTGACGAGGTGCTCACCGGCTTCCGTTCGTCCGCCCAGGGCTACTGGGGCATCGACGGCGCCGAAGAGGGCTGGGTGCCCGACCTGTTCGCCTTCGGCAAGGTCATCGGCGCCGGCCTGCCGCTGGCCGCCTTCGGCGGACGAGCCGACCTGATGGACCTGCTGGCCCCCAGCGGACCGGTCTACCAGGCCGGCACGCTGTCGGGGAACCCGCTCGGCACCGCCGCCGGCCTGGCCCAGCTGCGGTTGTTGGACGACGCCCTCTACCGCCGGCTGAACCGCAAGGCCGAAGTGCTCAAGCAGGCCTGGACCGATGCGCTCACCTCCGCCGGGGTCCCCCACCAGGTCAACAGCATCGGCACTATCTTCTCGGTGTTCTTCACCGACGAACCGGTCACCGACTACGCCAGCGCGAAACGACAGGACACCGCAGCATTCGCCAGGTTCCACGCCGAGATGCTGCGCTCCGGGGTCTACCTCCCGCCGAGCGCCTTCGAGGTCTGTTTCGTCTCCGACGCGCACGACAACCGGGCCCTCGACCGGGTCGTCCAGGCCCTCCCCCGCGCCGCAGAGGCCGCCGCCCGCAGGGAGTGACCCGGGGGGTGACATCTGTCATGGCGGGTTCGTGACATCGCCCGATGGGCCACCGCGGTCGGCAAGCACGCCGTCGACGTGTGCCTGCTCGACATCCAGGTGCAGCGCCTCGACGACTGCCGGGTGCTGATCGTGACCACCTTCGGCCGCACCGGCTACCTGCGCAGGGCGCTCGAGGCCGGTGCCAGCGGCTTCGTCGTGAAGGACACCCCACACCGCCGCCGAACGCGGCTGGCTCTAGGCGGGCCTCACAACCCGAGTCGGCGGTAGCGTCGCATCCGGGCCGCCAGCCGTTCGGATTCGTCCATCGCGACCAGTGCCGCCGCCTCGTTGCTGATCGCGGCAGCCATCCGGTGGGCGAACTCGTTCGGCTCGTCCGCGGCATCGGGCAACTCGGCGACGATCCGGTCGACGATTCCGGCCGCCAACAGGTCACGTGAGCGCACACCCTGCTGGGCGGCCAGTTCGGGAGCCCGGTCGGGGGTGCGGTGCAGGATCGCCGAGGCCCCCTCGGGCGGCAGCGGCGAGAGCCACGAGTGCTCGGCACAGATCACCGTGTCAGCCGGCATCAGGGCAAGGGCCCCACCACCGGTGCCCTGCCCCAGCAGCACGCAGATGGTCGGCACCTCGAGGGTGACCAGGTCGTTGAGGCAGCGGGCGATCTCACCGGCCATGCCGCCCTCCTCGGCCTCCTTCGACAGCGCCGCACCGTTGGTGTCGATCACCGAGATCAGCGGCACGTTGAGCTCCTTGGCCAGCCGCATCCCGCGCCGGGCCACCCGCAACCCCGACGGCTGCAGAGGCGCATCGGTGAACTCGTGGCGGCGGTCGTGGCCGAGCACGACCACGGGCATGCCCTCGAACCGGGCCAGGGCCAGGGTCATCGAGCGGTCCTGCTCCCCCGCGCCGGTGCCGTAGAGCGGCAGTGAGGGCTGGGCGCCCACCCGCAGCAGGGTCCGAATACCCGGACGATCGGGACGCCGCGACTTCAGCACCGACTCCCAGGCCGGCAGGTCGCTGGCCGGGCCCTCGTCCAACCCGGGCACCACCGACGGCTCCTTGTGCGAGATCGGCGCCATGATGTCGAGCAGGCGTGAGGCCACCGCGCGCAGCTGCTGGGGCCCGAGCACGGCGTCGACCAGGCCGTGCTCGAACAGGTTCTCGGCGGTCTGCACGCCCTCGGGGAACTTCTCACCGTAGAGCGCCTCGTAGACGCGCGCCCCCAGGAACCCGATGGTGGCCCCCGGTTCGGCGACGGTCACGTGCCCGGTCGAACCCCACGACGCGAACACCCCACCGGTGGTCGGGTGGCGCAGGTAGGTGATGTAGGGCAGGTTCGCCTTCTTGTACTCGGCCACCGCGGCGGTGATCTTGACCATGGTCACGAAGGCCGGGGTGCCCTCCTGCATGCGGGTGCCGCCCGAGGCGGTACCGGCGAACAGCGGCAGCCGTTCCCGGGTGGCCCGCTCGAAGGCGGCGGTGATCCGCTCGGCGGCGGCCAGCCCGACTGAACCGGCCATGAACGAGAACTCCGAGGCGACCGCGGCCACCCGGTGCCCGTTGATGGTCCCCTCCCCCGTGAGCACGGCCTCGTCCTCACCGGACTTCTCGCCGGCCCGGGCCAGGTCGGCCTCATAGGACGACCCGGGTTCGGCGATCGTCAGCGGGGCCTCGTCCCAGCTGGTCCAGCTGCCCTCGTCGAAGACCTCGGCGATCAGCTCGCGTGCGGTGCTCATGACCGTTCCCCCGGCAGCCCGAGCCAGGCCCGGACCGACTCGTTGTGCTCGCCGAGCAGCGGCGGCGGCAGGGGCTGCTCGCGTCCGCCGGAATAGGGGAAGTCGTCGTAGCGCAGCGCCGAACCGGGCAGCGTGGTGGGGCCGAGCACCGGGTGGTCGACCTCGTAGAGCAGGTGCTGGCTGGCGACCTGGTCCCAGGTGTAGATCTCGTCGAGGGTGCGCACCCGGCCGGCGGGGATGCCGGCCGCCGACAGCTTCTCGAGCACCTCCGCCCCGGTGTAGTCGGCGAAGGCCGCGTTGATCACCTCGATGAGCGCATCGCGGTTGGTCACCCGCTCGGGGTTGGTAGCGAAGCCCTCGGCGTTGGGGTCGAGCCCGAACTCGGCGGTGAAGGTCTGCCACAGCTTGTCGTTGGCCACCGAGATCTGCACCGCGCCGTCGGAGGCCTTGAACAGGCCGTAGGGGGCGATCGCCGGGTGGTGGTTGCCCTGTGCGCGGCCCACCTTGCCGGCCACGGTGTAGGCGGTGCCCTGCAGGGCGTGCACGCCGACCACCGAAGCGAGCAGGCTGGTGCGCACGTAGCGACCCACGCCGGTGCGTTCACGTTCGTGCAGCGCCGCCAGCACCCCGAAGGCACCGTTCATGCCCGAGAGCAGGTCGGCGATCGGCACGCCGACGCGCTGCGGGTCGTCCGGGCCGGACCCGGTCAGCGACATCAGGCCGGCCTCGCCCTGGGCGATCTGGTCGTAGCCGGGGCGCCCGCCCTCGGGACCGTCGTGGCCGAAGCCCGAGATCGACAGCATCACCAGGCGCGGGTTGATCTTCTTCAGGTCCTCCCAGCCGAACCCGAGGCGGTCCATCACGCCGGGGCGGAAGTTCTCGATCAACACGTCGCCGCGACGGGCCAGCTCGGTGAGCACGGCCCGGCCGTCATCGCTCTTCAGGTCGAGGGTGATCGACTCCTTGTTGCGGTTGGCCGCCAGGTAGTAGGTCGAGATGTCCTCGTCCGGGCCGACGAAGGGCGGGCCCCAACTGCGGGTCTCGTCGCCCTGCGGCGCCTCCACCTTGATCACCCGGGCACCCTGGTCGCCCAGCATCATGGCGGCGTGGGGCCCGGCGAGGGCACGGGACAGGTCGATGACGAGGATGTCTTCGAGTGGGCTGGTCACAGGGCTCTCCTGGTCGGGTCGGCGTTGACGGTCATTCTTGGGGGTGAGTCTAGAGGCGATCGAGCAATCCGATCTCGAGCCCAGTTGGTCACCCTCGCTAGCGTGGGGACATGACCAGCCGACGAGCCCTGCTGCTCGGCGGCGCGGGCCTGCTCAGTACGAGCCTGCTCATCGGCTGCTCGGACCCGGTGCCCCCCGACACGATTCCGCCCGACACGATTCCGCCCGACGGCGATGGTTGCCGCACCCCGGGTGAGCTGGTCAGCGTCACCCACCTCGGGGCTGCCGAACTGGTCTACGCCGACACCGGGAACCGTGCCCCGGTCCGGCTGGAACCGGGGTTCCTGGGCCAGCTCGAGGCCTGGGCCGATGAGTGGACGAGCCTGTCCGGGCTTGGGGCCCTGCAGCAGGTGTCGAACTTCGGCGGCTACGTCGACAAGTGCCACTCCTACCACCAGGTCGGGCAGGCCTTCGACATCGCCGGGGTGGTGCAGGCCGGCGGTGAGGTGTCGCTGCGCTACGACCAGTGGGGGCCGGGCACCGCCGCCCAACTGCGCGACTACTGGCGGCTCGCCGCCTCATTGCACCTGCACTTCGCCTACACGCTGACCCACACCTTCGACCAGGCCCACCACAACCACGTCCACGTCGACAACCTGGTCTCCCACGACGGCCTGAGCCGCTTCAACCCACGCTCGGGCACCCAGCTGCAGCTGCTCACCAACGCCTGCCGCCACGTCTTCGGGCTGGACGTGCCCGACACCCAGCAGAGGGACGTCCCGCTGCGGGCCGCCGTCCGTGAGGTGCAGCAACGCCTCGGGCTGGACGAACCGCTGGCCGAAGCCGCGGGCTGGCATGGATTCCTCCGCGGTACGGCGCGGGGATAGCATGGGGGACATGTCGAACTGGAACCAGCCCTCGGACCCGTACCAGTCCGACCCCTACGGCCAGCCGTCCGCCAATCCCTCCGGCAATGATCCTTACGGCCAGCCGTCGGCTGACCCCTACGGTGATCCCTACGCGCAGCAGCCGGGACAGCCCTACGGCGCCTACAACCCCTATGCCGCCTACGGTTCGCCCGGTTACGGGGCGCCCGGTTACGGGGCGGCCGGTTACGGACCGCTGATGCCCCACCCGGGAGCGCCCTACGGCGTCGACCCGAAGACGGGGCTGCCCTACTCGTCCAAGACGAAGCTGGCCGCCGGCCTGCTCGGCATCTTCCTCGGCAGCTTCGGTGTGGGCCGGTTCTACACCGGCCACTACGGCCTGGCGATCGCCCAGATCGTGGTGACCTGGGTGACCTTCGGCATCGGTGCCCTGTGGCCGCTGATCGACGGCATCATGATGCTCGTCGGCGAGCCGAAGGACGCCGAGGGCTACCCTTTGCGCCCCTGACCGCGGCGCATCTCGGCGAGCTTGGCGTACATGTCGTCGATCGCGGCCTGGAACTTCTTCTCCACCTCGCGGCGGCGCACCTTCAGGGTCGGCGTCAGCAGGCCGTTGTCCATGCTGAACTCCTCGATGGAGGCCCGCAGGTCCTTGATCTGCTCGTGACTGGGCAGCTTGGCGGTCAGCGCTGAGACGCGGGCGCGCAGTTCGTCCATGATCTGCGGGTGCTCGACCAGCTCTTCGTCCCGGTTCGTATTGACGCCGAGCCGCTCGGCCAACTCTTTCAGCTGCGGCATCGACGGGCGCACCAGCAGGGTCAGGAAGGGACGGCCCTCACCGATCAGCACGGCGTGCTCGAACAGCGGGTCGGCCAGCACCATCCCCTCGATCTGCTGGGGGGCGACGTTCTTGCCGCCCTGGGTGACGATGATGTCCTTGATCCGGTCGGTGATCACCAGGAAACCGTCGGTGTCGATGTAACCGGCGTCACCGGTGCGCAGCCAACCGTCCTCGGTGATCGTGTCGGCGGTGGCCTCGGGGTTGTTCCAGTAGCCGGCCATCACATTCGGCCCGCGGTAGAGGACCTCGGCGTTGGCGCCGATCGCCAGTTCACCACCGGCCATCACCCGCCCGGCGGTGCCGATCTTCCAGGCGGTGCGCGAGTTGAAGCTGACCAGCGGGGACGCCTCGGTCAGGCCGTACCCGGTGAATACCTGGATGCCGGCGGCCGAGAAGAACTCCTCGACCTCCTTGCGGATCGGCGCACCACCGCAGGCCAGCACCGTCTTCGGCCCACCCAGCGCGGTGCGCACATTCTTGAAGACCAGCTTGTCGGCGAGCCCGACCTGGGTCCGCACCCAGGACGAGGGCACCCGACCCTTGCGGTAGGCGTGCTGCGCCTTCCCACCGGCGCGGAAGGCCCAGTCGAAGATGCGCTTCTTGACCGGTGAGGACGCGGCCTTCTCGTGGGCCACGCGGTAGACGGTCTCGTACAGCTTGGGGACGCTGACGACCATGGTCGGCTGCACCTCGACCAGCGCATCGGCCACCAGCCGCGCGTTGGGCAGGTAGGTGTTGAGGCAGCCGTGGGCGAACACGATGGTGGTCCAGGCCCGTTCCAGCGCGTGGCTCAAGGGCAGGAAGCTCAGGCTGTGGTCCTCGGGGGAGATGGTGAACAGCTGCGCGACGGCGTCGGCCTGGGCGACCAGGGCACCGTGGTGCAGCATGACTCCCTTCGGGGCGCCGGTGGTGCCCGAGGTGTAGATGATCGAGGCCAGGTCGGCGGCGGCGGCCAGCGCGTGCCGGGCCTCGACCTCGGCGTCCAAGTCGGCTTGGTCATCGGAGCCCGCGGCCACCAGCCATTCGTCCAGCGCGGGGACGTCCTCGTCCGGCAGCGCGGGGATGGAGACGACCCACTCGAGAGCGGGCACTGACTCGCGGGCCTCGCGGACCCGGCCGGCTTCGCTGATGCCGCCGACCACGATGCCCTTCGCCCCGGAGTCCCCGACGATGTGGGCGATCTGGTCAGGGGTCGAGGTGGCATAGATCGGCACCGGCACCGCGCCGACGCGCAGCAGCGCGAAGTCCACTTCGCTCCACTCGGGGCAGTTGTTGGCGAACAGCGCGACCCGGTCGCCCTTGGCGACCCCGTCACGGACGAGCGCGCGGGCGATGGCCTGGATGCGCGCGTCGAACTCGCGGTAGGTCTGGGTCTTCCACTGCGCAGGTCCCTCGGGATAGCTGCGGATGCGGGTGGCGAGCCGGTCGCCGAACTTGTCGACGCTGGCCCGCAGCAGGTGGTCGAGGTGGTGGACGGTCAGGTCTGTGCTGACCGGGTGGCTGCTGGTGCTCACGGGACTCCTTTGTTCGTGGTCCCAACCCTAGACTGGCGCCCATGACAGTGATGGGCGGACATGGCGATTCCGACGACCCGGTCGCCGAGGCGAGGGCCCGCGGCGCCAACCTCGCACAGTTCTTCCTGGGCGACCCGCAGAGCTGGAAGGCCCCGAAGCTCGCCTACCCGGGCGGCGCCGAGGCCCTGAAGGCCGGCGCCGAGGCCGCAGGGGTCGACCTGTACGTGCACGCCCCCTATGTGATGAACGTGGCCAGCACCAACAACCGCATCCGCATTCCCAGCCGCAAGACCCTGCAGCAGACCGTGACGATGGCCGCCGCCGTCGGGGCGAAGGGGGTCGTCGTCCACGGGGGGCACCTGACCAAGGACGAGGACCCTGCAGTGGGGTTCACGAACTGGCGCAAGGCCGTCGACGGGCTCGAGCTGGAGGTGCCTCTGCTGATCGAGAACACCGCCGGCGGCGGCAACGCCATGGCCCGCCGACTGGAGCGCATCGACCAGCTGTGGACCGCGCTGGAGGGGTCAGCGAATGCCGACCGGGTCGGCTTCTGCCTGGACACCTGTCATGCCCACGCCGGCGGGGAGGAACTGGTCGGCCTGGTCGAACGGGTGCTGGCCATCACCGGCCGCATCGACCTGGTGCACGCCAATGACTCCCGCGATGCCTTCGACTCCGGCGCCGACCGGCACGCCAACTTCGGGGAGGGCTTCTGCGACCCCGAGGGCATCGTCGAGGTGGTCAGGCTGAGCCGGGCCCCGGTGGTGGTCGAAACCCCTGGTGGGGCTGAGGGACAGGCGGCAGACCTGGCGTGGCTGCAGGAACACCTGGGCTGACCGGCGGCGGCACCGCAGCCACCGGCTTGCCGTAGGTGATCTTGCGCAGCACGACCTCGGCGGGGCCGCGGCGACCCCTGCGGGCCAGCTGGTCGCAGATCACCACCGAGGCGAGCCAGACCGCGGTCGCCAGCAGCATCGCCTGCCAGGTGCCGATGTCATCACCTAGGGCGAAGCCCCAGGCGCTCAGCAGCGGGGCGAGCAGCAGCGACTGCCACAGGTAGCTCGACAGCGACCGCTGCCCCACGGCAGAGACGGCCTGCACCACCCGGGGCGGGTTGGCCTCGTAGCGGGCACCGACCAGGGCGAACAGGCAGGCGTAGCCGATGCCGGTGCCGAAACCGGCCACCGAGTTCATGCCGCTCAACAGCCACGGCGCGTAGGTGAAGGTGACCACGCCGACCTGCTGCAGCCCGGTCACCAGGCCGAACGCCCAGCCGAGCGGCAGCGTCCAGGCGATGATGCGCACCAGGGTGCGGCGGTGCTGGGCGAGGTTCTCGAGCAGTTGCACGCGGGCTGCCATCCAGCCGATCATCAGCAGCAGCGGAATCGGCATGACCAGGCCGCTGACCACCGCGCTGCCGGCCCAGAAGCTGACCCGGCTCAGCATCGCCAGCAGGTAGTTCGACTGCCCGGCGGTGACGTCGATCACCTCGAGGGTCCCGGCGCCGGAGCCGGAGTCGATCTTCGCGAGCTCGAGGAAGATGCCGCTGGCCAGGGCCACCAGCCCGAACAGGCCCAGTAGCGACCCCAGCACGATCGACCAGACCTTCAGGATCTTCGTGCGGCGGAAGAAGAACAGTGCGCCGATGACCAGGCCGGCCAGGGCGTAGGCGCCGACGATGTCACCGACGAACAGTAGCAGCGCGTGCAGAAACCCGATCACGAGCATGGCGAAGTGGCGCCGGTTCAGCATTGAGCGCACCGCCGGGTCGGGCAGCCCGCGGGCGCGGCGCGAGGTGTAGAACTGCACCATCCCGTAGGCGAACAGGAACGAGAACATCGGGAAGGCTCGTCCGTCGACCAGGGTCAGCATGACCACCTGGATGACGCCGTCGATCGTCGAGGTGGGGGCGGGGTGCGGCCCGACCGGGCCCGGGGTGTGGCCGTAGAGGTACCAGGAGACATTGGCCAGGGCGATCACCAGCAGCATGACGCCGCGGGCGAGGTCCGGCGCGAGGCGGCGCGCCGGCGGGGAGGGGGGTACGGGCTCCATGGTCCCCACCCTAGGTGTTGCGGGTCATGAGGTTGATTGCACGCGCCGGGACGTGAGAGGGGGCGGGTCCTCGGCAGGATGGGAGTTGCGAGACAACCATCGGAACGAGGAGCCCGCCCTTGATTCACCACCGTAATGCCGCGCTGACCTTTGAAGCACGTCGACGCCTGGTCATCCGGTGCCAACACCGCCCGATCGCCCACGTCGCCGCCGAGGCCGGAGTGTCGAGGGCCTGTCTGTCGAAATGGGTCAACCGTCACCGCCTCCACGGCGAGGAAGGCCTGCTGGATCGTTCCAGCCGACCCCACAGTTCACCGACCCAGACCCCACCGCAGGTGGTGGAGTTGATCGAGCAACTACGCCGCGACCACAAGTGGTCGGCCCGGCTGATCACCGCCGAACTGCACGAGCGTGGGCACCGGACCAGCGTCGCCACCGTCGCACGCTGGCTGACCCGGCTGGGACTCAACCATCGCCGCTGGCTCGACGTCGAGGGAGAACCGACCCGTGCGCCGGCACGGATCATCGCCCGCTACCCCGGCCACATGGTCCACGTCGACGTGAAGAAGGTCGGCGCGCTGCGAGAGGGCGGCGGCTGGCGGGCCCATGGCCGCGGATCGAACCAGGACAAGGCGAAACACCGCACCCGGGTCGGCTACCGCTACCTCCACTCCGCCGTGGACGGATACTCCCGGCTCGCCTACACCGAGTCCCTGACCGACGAGCGGGCCACCACCGTGCTCGGGTTCATCAACCGGGCCAGGGCCTGGTTCGCCGCGCACGGGATCACCCGCGTCACCCGCGTGGTCACCGACAACGGCAACCCCTACAGGGCAGCGATCGTCGAACGCTCGCTGCGGGGCTGGGCACGCCAACACCAGTTCATCCGCGCCTACACACCTCGCCACAACGGGAAAGTTGAGCGCTACAACCGGATCCTGGCCGAAGAAGTGCTCTACGCCCGGCCCTACAACTGCGAGGACCAACGCACCCGGGCAATACAGATCTGGAACATCCACTACAACTACCATCGACCCCACACCGCCTGCCGAGACCAACCCCCAGCCACCCGAACCCCGGCACGCGTCACCAACGTCATGCGCTCCAACACCTAGG